>CAZLGG010000049.1:4934-28499 GCA_964559135.1 uncultured Planctomycetia bacterium | reverse complement strand
CTTCGTGTATCACAGAGAACAGATTTCATTCTTCGGCGACCGGGAGCTGATCTCAGGTCGAACCCTTTGCGGGACGGGGACGTCCCTGCTCTAAGAAGAAAAGACATCTCACGGGGACACAGAGGCACGGAGACTCGTCCGGCGAGCACCCTTCGATTCCCCACCTTCTTCTCCGTGGCTTCGCGACTCCGTGAGAGAAAAACCGGAACGTCAATGAGGCTGGGACTTCGATGCCCTCGGGGCGAAAGGAAAGGGCGCCGCTTGCCTCGGCGCCCTTTCAGTGAGACTTTCCAGCTCGATCTGTTCTCGACGCGTCGTCGATGAAGGAGTCAGTGAACTCCGATCGGCTTGCGGAAAGGTCCCGTATTAGAGGAAGGCGCTCCCTTCTTTGCGCCTCCCTCTCCCCCTTCTCAGTTGACGTCCGGGATGATCAAGGTCCAACCGACCTTGAGCTTGTCCGGGTTGGTCAGGAGACTCTTGTTGGCCTCCACGAGGACCCGAATGTACTTCGGGGCCGCGGAGCCATAATACTGTTTCGCGATCGATCCGAGAACCTCCCCCTTCGCGACTTTGTGAGTGCGCCCCTTGGAGGGTGCGGCGGAGGTCGTCGACGCGCCGGCGTGGCGGCGTACGTAGTCGGAGCTGATGAAGGAAGGGCGCGGTGACTTGACGCCCTTGATGGACACGAGGCGCTCGCCCGATGTCGCGCGGGACGCCGTGGCGGGCGGCGCGGGAAAGACGATCTCCTGATCGATGCGCATGCGCCGCGGGTCGAGACCCGGATTGGCGGCCAGAACCTTGGAGACCATGCCCGCGCGGCCGTAGAAGTCCTTGCAGAGTTTCTCCAGGTAGTCCCCCCCCTTCACCTTGTAGGTCTTGGGCCATGCACCGCGAGGAGCGGGGGACGGTGGGACGGGGTCCGCCTTCGAGGGCGTCGAAGGGTTGTTCGCGAGGTGCGACTTCCCATCGAAATCGACGGGCTTGCCTCCCGCGTCCGAAGGCTTCTCCTGCTTGGAGCCCTTCTTCGCGTCGAGGGCGGCACGCCTTTTCGCCGCCTCTTTCTTCATCCGTGCTTCGATGTCGTCCAGCGCCACCGGATTTTCGGAACGGTTGAGGCGGTCACGGGCGTCCTTCTTCGCGGCGTCCGCCCGCACGGAGGGTCCGGGCCCCTTGTCCTCATCCATCGTCCCCTGGCGGTTGAGGGCGCCGACAACGACGATGACGAGAATCAGTCCGCCGACGACGACAATGCCGGCCTTTTCCAATCTGCCCATGAACGAGCCCTCCGAATTTGTCGTAATCTCCAACCGAGAAGCAGCTTGCCTCGGCCGGGGGACAGAGGAATCCGAGATGGCGGCGCGACGCGACGCGTGCCTCGCCTCGCGGAACTTGAAAGCCCGGGGCGGCGGCTCCAGAATCGAGCATGGCGTTCTCCCTCGACCGGAGACCGCCGCAACCCCTTGTTGAAGAAGAGGATTTTCCATGCGAAGGCTCACGCTCCTGCCCCTGGTCCCGGCCCTGTTCGGACTCCTGCTCGGCTGCCAAAGCGGTGGTTCATCGAACTCGGGCGACGCGACTCCGAGCCGTCAAGGAGCGGCGGGAGAAGGAGTGCCCTTCCTCGACAAGAACGCGCCCGCTCAGCGTTTCCGCATCCAGAACGCGAGGATCGTGCTGTACCAACCGCGCACGGGCGCCACCCTCGTTCTCGTGGATAACAGAAACGCGAAGTTGAAGACGAGAAAGGGCCGGCTGGACTTGGTCATGGGCGACCCGCACCTGGGGTTCAAGCGGGTGAGCCCGCGTCTGTTCGATGCTCTCCTGCAGTCCTTCGAGATCAAGGGGGCCGCCCAGATCCGGGAGAGCTTCACGCCCCGACACGCCGCCATGCTGAAGGCGAAGAAAGGGCAGATCCCGCGCTTGCTCGGCATCGTCATGATCGAGAATGGCGGTCAACGGCATGCCCTGGTGGGGTGGAGACCCCAGGGAAAGACAGACCAAGAGGGGATCCGGAAATATGAAATCTTCAGAGACATGAAGCTCCTGGTGGCCAACGCCTACAACGCCGAGGGATTCGTCGAATACGTGGATCAGGCCGGGCTCGGCCCGTCGCGCACGGGTTTCGATCAATAGATGAGCGACATCATAGGTGTCATTCCCGCACGCATGACGTCAACGCGCCTGCCCGAAAAGCCCCTGGCTCTCATCGAGGGGCGGCCCCTCATTGCCTGGGTCGTGGACGCGGCCCGGGAGGCTCGAAAACTCGATCGCATCGTGGTCGCCGGGGACGACGAGGCCATCATTCGTGCCGCCGAGGCCGCCGGCGCGGAGGCCCGACTCACCCGGGACGATCATCCGTCGGGAACGGATCGGGTGGCCGAAGTCGCGGCGAGTGTCCCAGCCTCGATCTACGTCAACATTCAGGGCGACGAACCCGAGATCGAAGGCAGCACCATTGACGCGGTCGCGGCACTCCTTGAGAATGACACCGAACTCGACATGGCCACGGCCGCCGTGGAATTATCCGAGGTCGATGACTTTCTCTCGCCCCATCGGGTCAAGGTGGTTTGTGACCTCATGGGGAGAGCGCTCTATTTCAGCCGCGCGCCCATTCCTCATCCGCGGCTCGATCCAGGCGAAAAAGGTCAAAGGCTGCCCATGGGCGCCGCGCGTGCTTGGGGCCACGTCGGGATCTATGCATATCGTCGAGACGCGCTGTTGCGACTGGTGGAGGCGCCGCCCTCGCCCCTCGAGATCTGTGAAAAGCTGGAGCAGTTGCGCGCCTTGCAGGCCGGGCTCAAGATCGGCGTGGTCCTCGTGGATCATGCGGCGGCCGGGATCGACACGCCTGAGGATCTCGAGAGCTTCCGGCGACGCGTGGGTACGACTGAGGGAGATTGACCGTTGGCCAAGTACGTATTCGTCACGGGCGGAGTGGTGTCTTCCTTGGGGAAGGGGCTCACCGCCGCCGCCATGGGCTGCCTCCTGGAAGCCCATGGCCTGAGAGTCGGCATCCAGAAGCTGGACCCGTACATCAACGTCGATCCGGGCACGATGAGCCCGTTCGAGCACGGCGAGGTCTACGTCACCGACGACGGCGCCGAAACCGACCTGGATCTCGGGCACTACGAGCGCTTCACGCACACGCCGCTCAGCCGGTTGTCCAATTTCACGACGGGAAGCATTTACGACGCGGTCATTCGTAGGGAACGGGAGGGCGGCTATCTGGGCAAGACGGTCCAGGTCGTCCCCCACATCACCAACGAGATCAAAAGCTGCGTGCTGCGCATGGCGGCCCAGGATCTGGACGTCGTGATCACCGAGATCGGCGGCACCGTGGGCGACATCGAGAGCCTGCCTTTCCTGGAAGCCATCCGGCAATTCGGCCTGGAACAGGGCCGCGATCGCGTCATGTACGTCCACCTGACTCTTCTTCCCTACCTGCGAGCGACGGGGGAAGTGAAGACGAAGCCGACCCAGCACTCCGTCGGAAAACTGCGCGAGATCGGCATCCAGCCCGACATCCTCATCTACCGCACGGAGAAATCCGTGGAGAAGGAAGTCCGAGAGAAGATCTCGCTTTTCTGCAACATCCCGATGGAGGCCGTCTTCGAAGAAAAGGACGTCGACCACTCGATCTACGAGCTTCCTCTCGTCCTTGCGCGGCAGGGCCTGGACCGACTCCTGCTGCGACGCCTCCAGCTCCCCGACACGGAAGCCGACCTGAGCGAATGGGAAGCTCTCGTCGAAACGATCATCCGCAAGCGAGACGCCGAGGTCGAGATCGCCGTCGTGGGCAAGTACATCGAACTCCACGACGCATACAAGTCGATCTACGAGGCCCTCGAGCACGCGGGCATTCTTCTGAACGCCCAGGTGAAACTTCGGAAGATCGAGGCGGAGCAGGTCACCAGGGATTCCGCGCCGGATCTTCTGGCGGGCGTGGACGGCATTCTCGTTCCCGGCGGCTTCGGCGAACGGGGCATCGAAGGGATGATCGAGACCGTGCACTACGCCCGCGAGCAAGGCATCCCCTACTTCGGGATCTGCCTCGGATTGCAGGTCGCGGTCATCGAATTCGCCCGCAACGTATGCCGCATGAACGACGCCAATTCCACCGAATTCGATCCGAATTGCCAGGTTCCGGTGATCGACCTCATGGAGGAACAAAAGGGCATCACCGAAAAGGGCGGGACGATGCGTCTGGGCGCCTACGCCTGCCACATCAAGCGGGACACGCTGGCCTACGAGTGCTATGCCGAAACCGACATCTCCGAGAGGCATCGCCATCGTTGGGAAGTCAACAACAGGTACCTGGAAGTGTTGGAGGCCCACGGGCTCGTACCGAGCGGCGTGAATCCCGAAAAGGACCTGGTGGAGATCGTGGAGCTGCCCCTGCACCCCTTCTTCATCGCGGTCCAATTCCACCCCGAATTCAAGTCGAAGCCCATCCAGCCCCACCCCGTCTTCAAGGGATTCATCGGAGCCGCTCTCGAGAAGGCGGGACATCCGCCGAACGGGCGCCACGAGTCTCCGAGTGTCCCCACACGTCAACCGAAAGAGGAGCACGCGGAATGAGCGACGAGCAGGACATCCCCGAAGCCTCGTTTCTGACGGTCGTCTACACCCTCGCGACTCAGGCCATGATCGCCTTGGGCGAGATCCCCAACCCCATGACCGGGAAGTCCGCCATGGACCCGCGTCAGGCGCGTTGGCACATCGACTCGCTCATGATCCTCAGGGACAAGACGCGGGGAAACCTCGACGAAGAGGAAGAGCAGGGGTTGGCCAACGCGCTTTCCGAGGTTCAACGCACCTACGTGGACAAGACCCGGAACACCGCGACCGCGACCGCGGTCCCCGAAGCCGACGCGACGCCCGACGACGACGGGTCCAAAGAAGCGAGCGAGTAGCTCTTCGGAGTTTCAGGCCCAGTATTCGGGCGACGACTCGAACCAGACCCCGACGGAACCGATGGCGTCCCGCCTCCGCGGCGCAATCTCGGCGCTGATGTCCGAATCCCCGATCCGGTAGATCTGCAGGTAGCGCGCCACGAGCGCCGACGGGAAGCGTTCGAGCAGTCGCGCTTCGGCCAAGCTCCGTGCCTCGGCGTGATCATGCGCCGTCACGGCCAAACTGATGTAGGCCCTTTGTCCCTCGGCCGCGTCATCGAAAGTGAGATCGAGTTCGAGGTAGATCCAGAAGGGTTGGGGCTCGCCCACGGGGCCCATCTCGTCTCCGTTGGTGAGCGCCATGCCGAGGCTCTCGATCACGGCGAACTTGATGTCCAGATCGTCCATCACGGTGCTGTCGGAAAGATCCAGGACATCCTCGTGACGGTGATCGTGATTCTCGATTCCAAGCACTTCCTCGAGTTCGGGAAGACCGAGACCCTCGAGCATCGCCTCGATCCGGTCCCTCAATTCGAAGCCGCAGGCGATGTAGACCGCGCCGTGCTCTTCGAGGAAGACCTCGACGCGAGGCTCGTCCCCCCTCGCGCCGAATCCACAACGCCCGTCCTCGACGAAGAAACGGCCGAAAAGCTCCCAGGCTTGCAGGAACCGCTGCTTGGAAACGGGCGAGCCGGAGGCCCAGGTGTCCGTCTCTCGCCACGCATCGTACGAGAACTCCTCGAAGAGACCGAAAACGGTCTCGGGGAGAAACTCGACGAACACCCGCGTGAGGACGTCGAAAAGGCGATCATTTCCGAGGAGGATGCGATATTCGCAGTGGTCGTCCATCCCCTCTCGCCCTATCTGGAAGGCGGACTGATACCCCTGCCGCAACGTGACCCCCATCGCCGAGGGGTAGACACCCAGTGGGCATTCCACATCGCCCGCTTTTCGACGCTGCAAGTCGTTTCTCAATCGAAATAGGGAATTCGCCGTGGGGCGCTGGGACATGAATAGGTCTCGATCCTCGGTCAGCCAGGGTCGCGAAAGCCATTATAGAAGCCCCCGGTCGCCCCTCAAGAACGATCGCAAACAGAGCGAGGGCCCAAACGGACCTCCCAGAGCACGTTTCAGAGATAAAAAGACGCCGCGGCGGCGGCCGCCGCCACCAGCAGAAGAAGGGCGGCGACGACCCACCGGATGGTGAAATGGCGCCCCGCCGGGGGCGCCATGGCCTTGATCAGCCGCATCTCCGGCTCCATCGCGGGGATCTCGTCGTCGGTGCAGTCCGCCGTGAGGCAGATTTTCTCGTAGATGCGGTCGCGAATGCGGATGTGATGGGGCATACCCCGGGACCGCATTTCCTGTTCCCAGACGCGATACCGTTCCAACACGGCGGCCTCCACGTCCTTCACCACGTCGGCGGCCGTCAAACCGCCCTCGCGAAGCCCGCGGACGACGGGGCGCCATCCGCCGGCCATGCGTCGGTATCGTCGACCGGCCACGCGCATCGCATCGTCATACCCTTGAACGAAGACGGGAAGGTCGTCCGGAGCGCGCCGGAGCGTCGTCAACCTGCCAAGGACTCGTTCGCATTGCGAGAAGCACTCGTCCGCGCCCGACGGATCACCGTCATCCAGCCATACGATGGCGTCCGCGGCACGAAGAAGCAATTCCTCGTTCGCCGGAGTCTTCAACTCTCCTGGAATCGTGAGAAGATCGAACGCGAGACTGAGGTCGTAGAGTCGTTGGTCGGTCCCAAGATCATGACGAAACGACACGACGCGATCACCGCCTGCATGAAGCACGAGCAGATGATCCTCGGCCTTCGATTTCAATTGATCTTGAATCGCTCGCATCACGGCGAACTTCGTGGATTCCTTGCGCCCCACGTAGAGGATGCGGAAGAGAATCTCTTGACGTTCGAGCTTGATCTCGACCATCTCAGTCCCGATAGAGGCGCACACGCCCCCTTGGGTCGCCGTCGGCCACCGCGATCCACTTCCCCCACCGGGTGGCGGCCCCGAATTCCTCGCCCGCGAGATCGAATCCGTCCAGGGTTCTCCCCCTCGAGACGTCGACGCGAATGAGTGAACTGTCGTTCTTCGGCATCACGAAGACCTGGTCGCGGCCGAGGGGAAGCAGCGCCGGAGAAAGCTTCGACATCGAGGCCGCCGCCGTCTCGTGATGAATTCGAGCGCGCGCGTCCGCTCCGATCACGATCAGCGTTCCGTCCTCCAAGAACATCACCGCCTGCCCACCGACGGCCTTCGGTCCCGCGACCACGCCGGACGGCAACACGACCTTCGTCGACGTGACCTTCCCATTCTTCACCTTGAAACCCAGGGCCGCTGAATCCTCGAGGACCGCGACGACCTCATTGAGACCAATGGGCGCCAGAGCCCTCCGAAACGGGCCGACTCGGCGCTCGACGACCGCTTGCGTATCCGGATCGACGAAGACCAACTCTCCCGCGTCGGTCACGGCGCCGACGAACCGATTCAGAGGCGCCGCCGCGCGGATGGGAGACGCCAACTCGGTCCGCCCCTTCTGGACGCCTGTTTCCGCATCGAAGAATTCGAGCCAGCCTCGATTTCCGGACGCACCGCCACTGACGACCACGCCGCCCCGAAGCGTCACAACCCGAACGGACTCCGCCCGCGCCGAAGCGGTCCAGAGCAATCGACGTCCCGCGAGATCGATGCAGCGGACGCGCCTGTCCGCGGTGCCGAAGACGAGTTTCCCATCCTCGAGAACGGGGTCCGTCGAAAGCGAGACGAGATGCGCGGGTTCGATGATCTTTTGCGTCTCGCCCGAGGCGTCCACGAAGTACACGACGCCGTTGAGGCCGACCGCGACCAGATCCGCGCCGTGCGAAAAAAGAGCCGCCAAGGGCGCCCCCACCTCGATGCTTCGGACCGGGTTTTTCCGCAACACGATCATCTGCCTGTGGGCGCTGCGCTTCCAGTCGAGTTCCAAGGTGGCGTTCTGGTAACCCTCTGCGTGGGCGCGGATTCTCACCTTGGGGCGAGATCGGCTGAGTTCGATGAGCGCCGGCGCCTCGAGAGTTTCGTCGTCCACCTCGAACTCCGCACCGGCCGGCGCGCTCGCAACCACGAACGAGAACACGAGGCCCTCCTCCGCGCTACGGCTGACGACCTTCATGGCCCCCAGATCGAGCCCTCCACCCGAGGGGTCGAGAAGATTGCGTGCGACCTCGAACGCCTGCTCGAGTTCCCCTCGAGCGCGCAGATCGGCGATCTTCGCCAGGGTTTCTTCTTCCCGCGCGAGATGGGCTTCGATCTCTTTGCACCGGGCGGATACGGCGCGTTCGGGGTTTTCCGCCCAGGCCTCCTGCCCGGCTTCCTTGGCTTTGTCGAGGCAGGCTCGGTAGCTTTCGAGGGCTTCGCGCATTTTCCTTTCGGACTGCTGGGACAGACCGTCCTCGAAGAGTGCGGCGGCCTCATTCAGGAGTCCCAGGCGCCTGTCGCGCTCGGCTTCGCGGGCCTGCTGCCTGCGGCGCCGGAGGCTCTCGACACGAGACCGTGCCTGCAACTGGAGGTCGCGCGCCTGGTTGGCCGCGGCGGTCAACGGAAAACGACCAGCCAATTCCTCGAGACGGTTGGAGAGATCGGTCCAATGCTCCTCCCCGTCGGCCTCGTCCCACGCAAGCGTGACGGCCGCCAACTCTTCCTCTGCGGCGCGCTGGTAGAACCAGTAGCCGACACCGCCCGCGGTGAGGAGGAGGATGACGATCAACGCTCCGAAGCCGGCGACTCGGCGACGGTGGCGGCGGTCCAGAAGACTGATGATTTCCTGGATTCTGCGGCGACACAGCTCCCGGTGGGGTGTTTCGAAACTGCTCACCATCTTGTAGACGTTGAGAGCTCCCTCATAGTCTCGCTGCTCGACGAGCCTCGCGGCGAGTTTCATGTAGGTCGTGACGGCCGCCTGGATGTCGCCGACCTTGGTCTGCAAACGTGCAAGCATGAAACCGAACGACGTATTCCCGGAGTCGACGGCGAGGATGTGCTCCAAGAGTCCGATGGCCTCCGTGTACATCCCGGTGTCCTGATAGAAACGGGCCAGCCGGACGCCGTCACGTAGACAGTTGCGGTCATCGTCGGTCGTGGCGCCACCCAGCTTTGCGATCAGCTCGATGCCCTTGACGATGCTTCGGAAATCCGTGGGGAGAATCGACACCACGAACTCATAGATCGTAAGCGCCTCCCGCACGAGACCGCTCTCGATCAACGTCATCGCGCAGAACTTGTAGTGAGCGGCGGCCTTCGCCATGCGGCCTTCCGCGAGGTAGCTGGCGGCGAGACGTTTGTGCAGGGCGATACTCAAACGATCCTGACGCACGGCGCACTTGTAGAGACGAATGGCATCGGCGTGACGCCCTGTCTGGGCGAGCCTGTCTCCGGTTTCGATGAGGTCATTCAACCCCATCCGCTCCACCAGTCCCTGTTGCGCGAGTTCCGCGATCGCCGTATCGACGAGGTATCGGGGCAGCCCGGTCGCGGCCATGACCTCCCGGCTGCCGTGAACGCCATCCAGGTAGTCGAGGACGATTCTGTGGACCGGAGTGAGGCCGGCCGCCGAGGGATCGGTTCCCGTGCGGGCCCGCCAGACCTCGTGGCCCCCGCCGATCAGTTCCACCACCCGCATCCACTCGTCCTGGCGACGGGCCGCCTCCATCACCATGTGGTCGACCACGAACATCCGCCGACGCGGATCCTCCGGCGCGAACGTCTCCTCATCCAGCGAGAACGTGATGTTCTTCCACAGGAAAATCTCGAGGATCAACTCCTCTTGGAGTCGGGTTTCCGCCTTGAGGAGATCCTCCTCCGAGACCTTGCCCCGCTTGAGGATGTAATCGCTGGGGGGAACGGCGAAGGTTTCCGCTTTCCGGTGGGCTTCCTGCCAATCCGCATACCCGATGATGCCCAGATCCACGAGGATGGCGGCCAAGTCCGGGTTCCGGGGGACCTCCAGCAGCCCGACCTTGTCGGCGTCCAGATACAAGGACCGCTTCTCGAGGATGTTCTCCCGATTCAGCACCCGGAAAATGCCCTTCTTCCGGTTCATCGCCAACATCTGGAAGACGTTGGACAAGTCGACGCTGAGGAGGTCTCCTCGAATCACCATGGGCCGTGCTCGTTTCTCGGGATCGTTGCGGTATTTCAGGGGATATATCGACCAATCCCTGGATCGGGTGGAAACGAATCTCGGCCCCGGTGAGATTCTGGGCGAGCCCATGCCGCGGCCCCTGTGAAAGGCCGCGTCGTCGCAATAAGATGCAGCGCATCCTCCAAAAGTCCACCAGAGAGCCCCAGGACGTGAAGAAAACACCACTCAATGAGCGGCATCATGCCGCCGGAGCGCGGATGATCGACTTCGGAGGCTGGGAAATGCCCGTCTCCTATACGGATATCATGTCCGAGCATCGGACCGTCCGCGAAGGCGTGGGATTGTTCGACCTGGCGCACATGGGACGCGTGGCGATTTCCGGTCCGGATGCGGACACCCTGGTGCAGCGCAGCCAAACCAACGATGTGGACCGCATCAAGGTGGGCCAGATTCGCTACGCCATGTTCCTCAACGACCGGGGAGGGGTCCTCGACGACATCCTCGTCCATCGGCGTCCCTCGGATCTTTTTCTCGTGGTGAATGCGTCCCGAACACAGGTGGATCTCGCCCGCTTGAGGGAATTGTCCGAAGGGCTGGACGTCGTGATCGACGACCAGTCGGCAAGCCTCGGGATGCTGGCGATCCAGGGGCCGAAATCGCCGGACGTGGTGGGCCGACTCGTCCAAGACATCGACGTGGATGGGCTGGGTTATTACCGATTGGCGCAAGGCCGCATCCTGGGTGAACCCGGCATGATCACGCGGACCGGCTACACGGGAGAGGACGGCTTCGAGCTCTATCTGCCCGCGTCCTCCCTGGTGTCATTGTGGGACGCGGCCCTGGAACAGGGAGCGCCGGAGGGGCTTTGCCCCTGCGGCCTCGGCGCCCGCGACACCCTGCGTCTCGAAGCAGGCATGCCGCTTTACGGGCACGAGATCACGGAAGACGTGAATCCGGTGGAGGCGGGGCTCATGTTCGGCGTGCGTCTGAAAAAGCCCGACTATCCCGGCAAGGACGTCATCGCTCGGGTGAAGGCCGAAGGGCCCCGGCGACGCATCGTCGGCTTGGTGGTGGAGGGGCGGCGCATCCCGAGACAGGGTTACCCCGTCCTCGACGGCGAAGTGGAAGTCGGCCGCATTGCCAGCGGGAGTTGGTCCCCCACCTTCGAGCGCGGGATCGCGACGGCCCTGGTGGCGGCGGAGGTCTCCGAGCCGGGCCGAGAGCTCACGATCGACATTCGAGGACGGACGGCGACGGCACGGGTCGTGGCCCTACCCTTCTACAAGAGAGACGGGAGCGGCTCTCTCAACACGATGGATTCCTGAGGAGAACCACGGAATGCGACCCAACGACCGGAAATATCAAAAGTCTCATGAATGGGTGAAGCTGGAGGGCGACGTCGCCACCATCGGCATCACCGACTACGCGGTGAAGCACCTGTCCGATCTCGTGTTCCTGGATCTGCCCGATCCGGACACCGACCTCATGGCGGGAGAGCCCTTCGGCGAGATCGAATCCGTCAAGGCGGTGTCCGACCTCTACAGCCCTCTCACCGGCCGCGTCATCGAGCAGAACGAAGCGCTCCTCGGACAGCTCGACCTGCTCAACAAGGACCCGTGGGAAGGGGGCTGGATGCTCAAGATCAAAGTGGAAAAGCCCCAGGAAATGGATGCTTTGCTCGACGCCGAAGCCTACGAAGCGTTGATCGCCTCCGAGAAGAGCTGAGTTTTCCCAGCGAAGGACTCTCATGAAATACAGTGCCACCACGCCGGGGTCCCGGCAGAAGATGCTCGACGTCCTGGGCGTCGCGTCGGTCGAGGAGCTCCTGGCTTCGATTCCCGACAGCGACCGCAGCCGGAACACGCTCGACATCGAAGGGCCCGTGGCTGAAGCCAACCTTCGCCTCCGACTGGAAGCGATGAAGGGCCCTCGCCCCCGGGCGGCCTTTCTGGGAGGGGGTCTCTATCCCCATTACGTCCCGGCGACCGTGGACAGCGTGGCGGCGCGGAGCGAGTGGGTCACCAGCTACACGCCCTACCAGCCGGAGCTGGCTCAGGGCACGCTCACGATGTACTACGAGTTCCAGACCTACTTCGCCCGCCTCACGGGTCAGGAATGCGCCAACAGCGGCATGTACGACGGCAGCACGGCTCTCGCGGAAGCCGTCCTCATGGCGCACCGCATCCGTCCGAGGGCGAAGCCCGTGGTCTACGTGTCCAGGGGGGTGCATCCCCAGTATCGGGACGTCCTCGCCACCTATGCCCGCTTCGCCAACCTCGAGATCATCGAGATGGACTGGGACCGCGTCACGGGTCGCACCCGCGTCGAAGCGTCCGCCGAAGACCTCGCCGACGCCGTCGCCGTCGTCTTCCAAAGCCCCAACTACTTCGGGATGCTGGACGATTTGGACGATCTCGCCGAGGGGGCCTTCCGCATCGCGGTCTGCACCGAGGCGCTTTCCTTGGCCCTGCTCCCCCCGCCGCGCGCCGACGTCACCGTGGGCGAAGCCCAGAGCTTCGGCATTCCCATGCAGCTCGGTGGGCCCACGGCGGGCTTCTTCGCGACGAAGAACAAGTGGATTCGCAAGATGCCGGGCCGTCTGGTGGGACGGACCGTGGACGCGTCCGGCGCGGAAGCCTTCTGCATCACACTGGCCACCCGTGAGCAATTCATTCGACGGGAAAAAGCCACCAGCAACATCTGCACGGCGTCCGGCCTCATGTGCCTGCGCGCGGCGATCTATATCTCGCTTCTGGGCGGTCGGGGGCTCACGGACCTCGCCCGCAAGAATGCCGCCACGGCCCGGTTTTTCGTGAATGGCTTGGCCGACATCGGCATCGCGCCCGCCTTCGAGGGGCCGTGGTTCAACGAGTGCGTTCTCGACCTCCGCAAGCACCCTTCGCTCTGGGACCGCCTCATCGAAAAGGACATCGTCCTCGGGCTGCCCCTGGAAGACCACTCACCGGAATTCGCGGGACACATCCTCTTCTGCGCCACCGAAATGCACGCGTCTCAGGCCGAGGAGCTCCTCCAGGAGATCAAGAGCCATGTTTGACATCCCCGAGAAGACGATCTTCCCTCGCATGACCGCCGAGGCTCCCGGGTTCTCCGTCGCGGGCGAGCATCCCGCCATCGACGCCGTGGAGGTCGACCTGCCGGTCCGTGACGACCCGGGCGGAGGGATCCTCCAGGCGACGGAGGTGGACGTGGTCCGACACTACACGCGGCTCTCGACGATGAACTTCGACATCGATCGCGGCATGTATCCCCTGGGGAGCTGCACCATGAAGCACAACCCCAAGGTGAACGAACTCGTCGCCGCGGACCCGTATTGGGCCGACTGCCACCCGCTGTGGCCGGCGCGCTATCTGGAAGCGCACCACCGCATCATGAACGAGCTGGTGGAGGACCTGAAGGAGCTGTCCGGCTTCGACGGCGTTTCCCTGCTGCCCGCTGCGGGCGCCCATGGCGAGCTCACGTCCGTCTTCATGATGAGGGCGTTTCACGAGGACCATGGTCACGACAAGAAGCAAGTCATCCTCATTCCGGATACGGCTCACGGCACCAACCCCGCCTCCACGGCCATGGCGGGCTTCAAGGCCAAGCAGATTCCGAGCGGCCCGGACGGGTATCTCCGCTACGAGGACGTGAAGCCCTTCGTCGACGACACGGTGGCCGGCATCATGGTCACGAATCCGAACACACTCGGTATCTACGAGAAGGATTTCCGCCGCATCGCGGATCTCATGCATGAACACGATGCCCTCGTCTACATGGACGGAGCCAACTTCAACGCGCTCATGGGTGTGTTCCAACCCGCCGCCATCGGTGCGGACATCATGCACTGGAATCTGCACAAGACGTTCACGACACCTCACGGGGGCGGCGGTCCGGGCTCCGGCCCCATCGGTTTCGTCAAGCGACTCGCGCCCTACGCACCCGACGCCCCGGACATGCGGAGCATCGGGCCGGTGAAAGCCTTCCTCGGCCAGTGGGGCATGTTCCTGCGGACGTGGTGCTACATCCGTTCCCTGGGCGGCGAAGGTCTGTCCGAAGTGAGCCGGGAAGCGGTGCTGGCCGCCAACTACATCCGAAGGAAGCTCGAGGGGAAACTCCATCTTCCCTATGCCACGCCGACCCTCCACGAGACGGTCTTCAACGACAAGGACCTCCCCAACGAGGTCATCACGAAGGACGTGGCGAAACGTCTCATCGACTTCGGTTTCCATCCGCCGACGGTCTATTTCCCCATCATGGTTCAGGGGGCGATCATGATCGAACCCACCGAGACCGAGCCCCTCGAGGAAATGGACCGCTTCGTCGCCGCGATGGAGGCTATCCTCGAGGAGTGCCGTACGGACCCGGACATGGTGAAGTCGGCGCCCCACACGACGCCCGTTCGGCGGGTGGACGAGGTCAAGGCCGCCCGCGAGCTGGACCTGGTCTGGCCGGGAGAGTGAACCGCCGTGTCGGGGGTCCCCAGGGTGCGCATCGACCCGCCTCTTCCGCCCGAGGAGAACATGCGCCGGGACGCGGAGCTGTTGGACGGGGAGGGCCCGGCCCGAGGTCGTCTCTATCGGTGGCGCCCCTACGGTTTGAGTCTCGGACATTTCCAGAAAGAAGTCCCGGCGGGCTGGCTGGACGCCTTCGCCCCCGATGAAGTCCGCGTGGTGCGTCGCGTGACGGGAGGCGGAGCCATCCTGCACGCCGACGAGATCACCTACGCCGTGGCCGGGCCGGACGGGGCCTTCCCGTTCGACGGGCCCGTCCACCGCTCCTATGAACACGTCCACGCCATGCTCATCGGGCTTTTTCGCTCCTGGGGCGTCGAAGCCGGCCTCGAAACCTGCCGTCCCCAGGCTCTCAAGCGCCACGAGCTGCCCTTTCTCTGCTTCGACCGGGCCACGTCGATGGACGTGATGGCGGGGGGAAAAAAGCTCGTGGGGTCCGCGAAACGGCGGCGGGGAGGGCGCGCCCTCCAGCACGGCTCGATCCTGCTCCGGGCGCATCCGGCCCAACCCGCCTCCGTGGGGCTCCTCGACCTGGCGCCTCGACCGCTCGAGGAGGCAGAGGTCATGGAGGCCCTGCGCAGCGGATTCGAGGGGCTCCTGGCGTCCTCGTGAGGGTCAAGCCGCGAGCCGTCGCTCGCCGATGAATCCAGGAAGGGGATCCTCATGTCCAGTTGCGACAAGGCGAAAGACGTCGGACGTCTGCTGCAAGGAGTGCTCAACTCCAAGCAGACTCTCACCGTGCTGGACCATGCCAAGACCTGCGACGAATGCCGTGACCTCATGACCGCCGGGGCGCGCATCGTCTCCGGGGTACGCGACGAAGAGGTGGTGGTCCCGGAGGCGCACCGGTGCTCGCCGGTCACCCATCCCAAGGCCTCGATCTCTCGCAGCGGACTCACGGACGAGGATGCGATGAATTGGGTCCGGCGAAAACGTGCCAAGACGGGTTCGCGCAGGCTCATCATGTTCGGTGTCCTCATCCTCTCCGCGCTGCTTCTTCCCCGCCTGCTTCGTCCGGCGGGCGAGACGAAACCTCGATCCGTCGAGGATCTCTTCACCCTCCTTTCCTTGGGCGAGGGCAGGCCCGTTCTCCTCTCCCCCACGGGCGACCTGTCGGGACGCCCCATGGCCATCGCCGCGAGGCTTCCGGCGGGCAACGAGGGGTTTCGCTTTCGCGTGCTGAGCGAGGGACGGGTGATTTTCGAAAGGACGATCCGCAAGAACGATGCGGGCACGACTTTCGACACCTTGACGCTCGCGGGCGACAAGGGCGAAGTCACGGCCGTGGACGTCCTGGCGCCCTTCCCGTCCCGAGACGCCCTTGCTCTCGGCGAGGGAGTGGAGTATTTCTCCGAGGTCATCCTGCCCAACGGGCAGAGGTCCGCGCCGCGCGGCTTTCGTCTCCTTTGAATTGAACTCCGCCATGACCGATGAACGCGAGAACTCCTGGGACGTCCTGCTCGACGCTTCCGCTTTGCCCGAGACGACGAGCGGGCTCGTCTTCTTCTTCGCGGCTGCGATGGAGGGTCCCTCGACCGCGGCCGACGCCGCGGCACTCCTCGCAAGCCGTTCCTACGAGGAACCGACACGGCTCCAGGAAGCCTGTCTCGCCGTGCCCCTGTTCGCGGGATTCCCCCGAGCCATCAACGTGGCGGCGGCCCTGCATCGCGCCTTCCCCGACCTGCCGGTTCCCCCCGGAGACGCCGCGCCCCCCGAGAGCCGAATCTCCCGGGGCGAGGAACTTTTCCGCCGGATCTACGCCGACCATTCCGACCGCGTGCTGGAAGCCCTGGCCGCCTATCACCCGGAGCTGCCCGGGATGATCCTGGAATGGGCCTACGCCCGAGTGCTCTCTCGTCCCGGCATCGACGCCGCCACCCGGGAACTCATGGCCGTGGCCGCTCTCACCGTCACGGGCGACGAACGCCAGCTCTCCTCCCATGTCCGGGGCGCTCTCCGTCTGGGCTCGCATCGGCAAGCCCTCGAATCGACCCTCGCACTCACCGCTCCCTTCACCTCCCCCGCCGCCCTCACCTCCGCCCTCACCCTGGTCCGCGACCTCGCGCCCTGATCTCGACGTCGCCCTCCTCGATCGGACACCTCGGCGGCGGCGTCTCCTCCAAAAATGAAAAAGTTGCGGACCTTCGATCACCAATGACGTCAAGAAGGTGGACTCCAGCGGATCGAGAGGAGGAAAACCCCATGCGTCATACCGTATCGATACTGATCGTGCTTGTGCTGGCCGGTTCCGGCCTCCGGGCCCAGACCGGTTCTCCTCATTGGCTGGGCGACCTCGACGACGCCCTGGAGAAGGCCAAGGAGACGGGCAAGCCCATCCTGATCGCCATGCACATGAAGGGCGAGATCGCTTGCGATCGGATGATCCGGAACGTTTACACCGATCCCCAAGTTCTGAGTCGTCTGGAGAGCTTCGTCGTCCTTCCCACCAGCCCCGACCGCCACAACATGACCGCACCGGAAGCCCCCTGTCCGCGCTTCCCCGGCATCAACTGCGCCGATCACCTCATGACAGAGGTCCAGGTCAAAGAGGAGGTTCTTGGCACCGACACGGTGAAAGTTCCCCAACACATCATCCTGAGCCCCGACGGCGAACGCCTGAGTTTTCACATCTTCGAGATGAAAAAGACGGCCTTCCTCGAGTTTCTCGATCAAGGCCTCGCCCTCAATGCGAAGGCGACACTAGGCGGACTGGGAGCCGTCGTCGCCGGCTACTTCCGGGATCTCCGGGAGGGCAACGCGAAGGAGAAGAAAAAGGCGGTGGCGCTGATTCTCGGGGTCGACGACACCAAGGCCCACGAGCTCCTCTTTCAGACCATCGAGTCCATGGGAAAGACGTCGGACACGTTCACCTGCATCCGAGCCATGGGCTATGAGGAACTGGAAGAGCAGGCCGGGCCTTTGCTCATCCGCTGGCTCCGCGATCCAACCCTGCGCCTCGTGAACGCCGCGGTGGTCTCCCTCGAGGAATGCGGCCACGGCCCCGCCCTGGAACCGCTCCTTGGGCTCTGGAAATCGGCGAAGGACAAGGAGCTTCGGAAGGACATCGTCCGGGCTCTGGGAACGGTGGGGGCCACTGACGAACGGGCCCGGGCGATCATCATGAAAGCCGCCGAGGCCCGTTCGGACACGATGCGTATCTCCGGATACTTGGCCACCGCCTCCCTTCTGTGGGACAAAGAGGTCATCGGGCACATCAAGGATCGCTTCAAGAAGGAACGACGTTCCCTCCTCCCCAAGCTCGCCATCCTGAGGGCGTTCCAGATCAACGGCAGCGCGGAACTCATTCCCGTCCTTCGGGAGATGACCAGCAAGGGGTCGAACAAGCAGCTCCGCGACGTGGCGGACGCGCTCGCGAGGGTTCTAGACGGGGACGAGAAGGACGGCGACACGAAGACCTTGCGCAAGAGTTTCCGCGGCCTCTACGTCAAGGACAAGATCCGTCGCAACTTCCTCGACGCCTGGGGCTCCGGCCAGAACAACAAGCGCCGCGGAGGCCGCCGCCGCTAACGCGACTGCCCCTTCCCCGCCCGCGGTGACTCGACGCCCTCGTCGCGCACGCCGTCAAACCTCGAAACCTTCCCGTGCCGACTCCCAGCGAGCATGCTTCGATGACATGGAGCCAAGAGCTGGCTCTTCATGCCTGCGGTGCAACGCCGACGATGCGAGAAGCATTCATGTGCCAGCAAGCTCGGCGCCCCCATGATGACGCCTCAACGAAGTTCGACGGGATGGGGACGTCCCGGAGCCAGGTGAGAGGCCTCTCACGGAGGCGCAGAGACACGGAGACTCGTCGGTCGAGCCACTCGCGACCCGTCCCTTTCTTCTCTGCGGCTCCGCGCCTCATACACGAACACCGTCCACCTTGGTCCGAGTCATCCGAGGGCCGCATTCGAGGTCCCTTCCCGACCTGTTCCGCCTTCCATGAAACGGCGCAGAGCTTCTAGGCGTTTCCGCGTCGTCGGTGATGGCTTCGATGCGCCTTCTTCGATCGCACGCACGAGTTGCAAGAGTCTCGCCCCATCGAGGATCTCGATGCGACTCTCCATGGGACGGGATGCATTCGGTGCGCTCTGCGAAACTCCGCCCCAGTCGACGAGAGCGGCCACGACCTGGGCCCCAAGAATCTCTGGGACCTCCAAGGCGCGGTCGAGAAGCTTGGCGAGTCCCGTCTCCCACCCTTCGCCTCGAGGGCGCCCCTCGATGGGTGGACCCAGCAGGAGAAACCGTGCTGTCTCCTCCGCCACGCCCCCGGCGAAAAGGCGGGCCATGTCACCCTGATCGAGAAGATCCTCGAAGCCTCTCAGCATGCCTTGCCGAAGGGGATCGAGAATCTCGGCCTGCACTTCGTCCGACTGATCCTTGAGCGCACATGCGATCGCGAACTCCAAGCTTTCCGACAAGGCCGGAGAACGCTTCATGAAGGCAATGGCCAAGCCCCCAATGCCCTGGAGAGTCTCCTTCAGCGGGGGGCGTGCCTCACCCCCTGGGTTGAGAAACCCTCTTAGGAGGGGCACGAACCCGAGCGGGTCCTGAAGTGTCACGTCATATCCGCTCCAGTCGACATCTCGCCGCAGGGCGTCTTCGCCGATCGCGTTCACGAGGTCAACCAGCTGTTGCCAGTCGAAGAGTGAAAGGAATGGGGCCATTCTTCGACGACGCCTGCCCTCGCTCCAGAACCGGACGAACTCATTCCGTTGTCCCGCGTTCGCATCGAGGATCGCTCGCAAGAGCGGCTGATCACGGTTCTCCTCCGCGATGGATCGGCCCCATCGCAACTTCCACCAGGGGTCGTCCCGATCCTCCGAGAAAAGAGGACGCGACGCGCCGATGGACTGCACGAGTCTCGTGTTCGAATTCCCGAGATTGGGAGAGAGGCAAAGGACGAGAGAATACACCGCCGTCAGGGTCCTGGGCTCCTCCTTCAGGTCGGCGATCTTGGAGATTTCCTCGAAAATGGCCTTCCGAACCTCGTCCTGTTCTCCGGCGGTCCAGCGTGTCTGGCGGAGTCTCTGCAACCTCCGGTCGATGATGTCCAAGACGGCGGGCGCCACCACCTCCAACCCGGAATAGACCAACACCTCATGGGGCAGCACTTCCCCTCTGACGCGATCCCAGTGGTTGGTCGCCTGCCTCAACGCAGTCTTGAGGGTTCGCGGCGTTCTCAAGAGATCCGCGATGGCCACACTCGGCTGCACGCTCTGGGGGGCCCCCTCCTTTTTTCCAAAGACCCTCGACGCGCTCGCGACATCGTCGGCGTTCTCCGCCGCGCTCCTGGCGTTCTGGCCGAGCGACGGAAGCCGATCCGCGCCCTCCACGTAGATCAATCCACGCGCCTCGATGTCCTCCCTGAGCAGCTCTTCCCATTCCTGAATGCCCAGACTCACGGTCTGTGGCGGGAGAGTGGGAATCGCGAAGCGACTCTGGAAAACGCGACTGGGATCCGGCAACGCGGGAGGGATGCGCTGGGCCGCCATGACGAACTGGATGTTCTCGCAATCGTTCAACAGATGGAACATCGCGAAGAGCGGCGACGCGCCATGAAGGTTCTTATCAGCCCGCTCGAGATCCTCGATCCAGACCACCATATGTCGACCGTGAAGGCTCAGCACGCCGTCGATGCGCTTCAGAATCTCGTCGAACGATGGTGGGGAGAACACCCATCGCAGGAACTTCCCCCATGGCCCAGCGTGGCCGCTCACCAGTTCGAGGTACTGTTCTGGAATCCCCCGAGTCGCCAGGCCGCACAGATGGCAAGGCAGCGCGTCCACGACACGCCGGAGCACCCCCACGACAGCGGCCTCGAGCTTCTCGAAACTCCACATGGAGACCGAGACCACAAGGACATCCTTCTCTGTCCTCTCCTCGAGACGTCGACGTACCAAGTTCAATAGACTGGTTTTTCCTCCCCCCAAGGCCCCCTGGACGAAGACCCCGTTTCGGCACATTCCAGGGTTGGTCAGGACCTTTTCCACTTCCTCGGCCGTCCCATCCAGACCGAAACGATCCTCTTCTCTCTCCCGGATGGGATGGTCATGCTCCCAAAACGGCCCTTCCCTGGACGAGGGAACCCTGGCCTCTCCGTGTCGAATCCGACGCCAGAGATACCGCACAAACTGCCCCCAAAGTAGAACCGCAAGACCCAGCCCGATGGCCTTCAGGCCCGCCAGGATCCACAGGGGTGCGGCAACCAAGATCACAAGCCCCAAGATTTCCCGCCAACAGTGCTTCAGATGTTGACGCATCGCCCAAGCGCGAGAACCCCAGCATGCACGCCCGAGTTTCTTCAGATCTTCAAACGTCGCCATTTCCCATCGTTTTCCACTCCACGCATTGCCTGAGCGCCCCACCCACAGGAGCGCGAAACGCCATCTTCGATGACACCAACAAGGGGGGACAATGGCCATGAGCGGGACATCGTCATCGAGGTCGCTGAAATCGAAACGCGGATCTATCCCAACCAGGTCGACGCCTACAACCCCTATCTCACGGTTCGAAGAAAGATCCACAGCAAGGCGAAGCAAGTTGCGGTGGCGAAGGGGACATACCCGGTCGTGCTCGTCTTGTATTTTCAGCACCCCTCGCCGCCCGCGGAGTTCATCATCCCCGGCGCCATGTACGGGAATGACGGATTCGAGGTACCACTGAATACATCAGGAGCCCCATCCAGTTTCCACGCCATCCGCCGGGTCTTTCTGCAGGGTGCCGAACTCCAGCCGTCGAAGAACACGCGGATCTCGGCGGTCGCGAACATGGAGTGCATCAACCCGACCTGGATGATCGCGCAGCGCGAGTTCGACCGACGATACAACGCGCTGGCGAAGCGCGACCCGCAGGCGTTCTTGAAGACACACTTCGAGGTGTTCGAGAATCCCGATTTCTACAGTCCTGACCTCCGAGTTCCCCGGCTCGATGTCTTCTGCAACGTTTTTGCAGACCTGCCCCTGTCGCTCGAGGATCTTTCCCTCGGCCCTCACGATCGTTGCTGGGACGGCGCCGTGTATCGATGCATCTACGAGGGTGATCGATTCGAATCGGAGGTCCGCAACTGGAAGAAAGGAGCCTGAAAGGCACACGTCGACTCCACGATTGCAGAAAGACGCTGCGACGCACTGACCGTGCGGCCACAGGACACCCTCGGGGCTTCAGTGGGACGGCAGGCAGTGCAGCTCCGACGGTGCCGGCCCCAGACAGTGGGACCGAATTCGAGCGGAAGCGAAGTCGAGGCGTCGTCGAAACCGACTGCTTGAGTGGATCCACGCACAAAGCTTCCGTCGGAAGTCTGACGCGACGGGCGCCGATCCGACCGATGGCAGCAGTTCTGCGTCATAATCTGCTTTTTCATAGGTACTTACATTATCATCTAAGGACAGTCCACAGCCCTGATGCCCTGGGAAATCTCCTGAACTTCACACTTCTCTTCACAAAATGGGTGCCAGGAGTTACACTTCGGAGCAGGGAGTTCGCCGATCCGGGGACTCCTCGCCACTTCTCAGAGGTCCTCAAGACGGAGAACACCATTTCGTGACAGCCCGCCACGATCCCCTGTTGGACCCACCACCGAAGGAGGTCCCGCTCCCGAATGCGCCTCTCGTCCGCGTCATCGCTCAGGTGCGATACTCCCCTATTCTCTCCATCGAGAGCCCCGACTTCATCGCTCCGCTTCAGGAGAGCCTCCGCGAGACGTATCCCATCCTGCGATCGGAAGAGACCCGCAGTCTTCTTGTCGTCCGGGAAGGCGTCACGCCCGGTCAACGCCAGCTCGCCTGGCGCTTTGTCGACATGAAGAATGAATGGCGCGTCTCACTGGCCCCGACATTCATTGCCCTGGAAACGACCCGCTACTCAAGCAGGGGCGAATTCCTTGATCGCATGGGATCGATTCTCGACGCTTTGC
The DNA here is from genome assembly GCA_964559135.1 of uncultured Planctomycetia bacterium. Classification (GTDB taxonomy): domain Bacteria; phylum Planctomycetota; family DRQF01; genus DRQF01. Next base: position 6,051 of record CAZLGG010000049.1, on the reverse strand, counting down.
ACGTGCATGTGAAACCGGCGGACGTACAACGGATCGGCCTGCGCTATGTCGACAGAATCGCGGGGGCGGATCTGCGAGAGATTCCCAAACTCATCCGTCAAGAAATGCAGGGCATTGTGGACTCGCAACTCTTCGAATATGCGGATCGGGAATTCAGCGAAACTCTTCTCGAAGTCGCGGGCACGGGTGACACCCTGGCCCTCCGCTGGGGCCACCTGCCAGCTGCCACCACGGTCGACCCCGCCGCCATCGAACCCATCGATGAGAGGAGCTGGATTCTCGATATCGACATGTTCGCCGAAACACAGCGCCCGTTTGCCCCGGCAACGCTGATGGAAGACCTCACGCGGTTCGCCGAGCGCATCTACGCCGTGTTTCGGTGGGCCGTGACCGACGAGTTCTTGCGCAGGTTCGGAGGAACTCCATGACTCCAAGACTCGAAGACAGAGCGACGACTTCCACCTCGGCGGGAGGCACCATGCGGCCCTGGCCATCGCGAAGTGCGGTGATCATCTTCACCTTGTTCACTCCACTTGGGACGGCTTCACGACCCGGGGTTACGGACCAAACGGAGTTGTTGGCGGACGCGGCGACCACCTGCGGATATGTCTCGTGCTTGACCCCCGTATCGGAACAGCGCAACGGCACTCAAGCCGCGATCGCGGAGCTTCGTCGTCTGTCCGGCTTGACGTGGGAGCGTCTCGCGAAGGTCTTTGGCGTCTCCCGTCGTACCCTCCACTTCTGGGCAAGTGGGAAGGCGATGAACACCACCAATGAGGAGCGGCTCTTCCGGATGCTCGCCGTGATCAGACGCATGGATCGCGGCAACGCGCGCGAAAACCGAACCCTACTCTTGACGGAACGGAGTGGCGTCGCCCCCATCGATCTTCTGTCCATGGGACGGTGGGACGAGTTGTTAGACCTGGTCGGGGCGGGACGCGGGCGAACGGCCATCGAACGCAGCCCCCTCGCCGCCAAGGCCGCCAAGGCCCGCAAACCACTCCCCCCCGAGGAGTTGGTCGACGCCCTTCAAGACCCCGTCCATCGTGACATCGGTCACGGTCGCGCGGCGAAGACCGTGAGGAACACGCGTCCCAACCGCGATGGATGAGCAGTC
>CAZLGG010000049.1:0-4834 GCA_964559135.1 uncultured Planctomycetia bacterium | reverse complement strand
TGTGGCGTCGGGCTCTTGACAAAACCCACATCAATGTTGTGATTCCCGTGGTGGAGGAATACGGGCGGCCCTAGGTCTTCCTTCCGACACGCGGAGACCCGATGAATCCCTCATTGACGTGGCTCGATTTGACGACGGGAGACAGGGACGCCATGCGGCGGGTCCTGGACCTGTTCTCGGAACAGGGAACGGTCGACGAACTCGGCCTGGGCTCGCTCCGGGACGCCGTGGCCGACGGGCTCTTTCCGGGGACGTCCACCATCCAGACACGGTTGGCCTACATGCTCTTCATCCCCTGGATCTATCTTCGCCTCGAAGAGAAGGGCGTCTCCGCGGGCGAGATCGTCGCCAAGGCCCGCAAGCGGGAGATCGCCCTCATCAAACCTCTCACCGAAGGGGAAGACCTCGAAGGCATCATCGGAATCCGAGCCCGCGCCTCGCTGTCGCGACTTCCCAGTTCCGTCTACTGGGCCGGTCTCGTGCGCTGGGGCATCTTCCTGCATCCGAAAAGTCAGGGCTGGTATCACGTCCACTTCGATCGCTTGAGAGACGGACGGGGCGGAGCGGGACGCGCCGACGACCCCGGCGTCGTCTGGACGAGGCAGCCCAACTGGAACCCCAGGATTCCAAGCCCCCCCCAAGGATTCCCGTGGGAGGCCTCCTTCCTCCTGCGAAGGGGCGACGCCGACTTTCTGCTCGGTCGGATCCTCGAAAGCTGCCATGGGACCCTCCTCGCGTATCTCGCGGATGCGGGCAAAAGCGACTTCGCGAGATCGTTTTGGGATGACCCTTCCATCGCGACCGCGCCCCCCGAGCTCCGCCGTCAGGTGGAATTCGCTCGACGCTTCTCGCTCCACGTCGAGGGCGCGCCCCTTCTCTACAACCTCTTGCTCGCCGAGCGGACCTACGAACACTTCGGCCGGAACGAAGAACGCGTCGCGGAGTATCGCGAGCTGCTCGAGGATTGGGGGGCGCGCGAGGCCCAGGAGGCCCCCTTTCAACCCGCGGAACTCTGGAGCGTCGTGGCGCGATCCGGGGCGCGCTCGCCGACGCGACAACGACGCTTCGTCGAGACCTGGACCCGACTGCTCGCCGAAGCTCATCCGCGACGCGCGGCGGACGCCCCGAACCTTCGCCGCCTGATCGAGGCGCGGGAAGCCGGGCTCAAAGGCCCCCGCGCACGCCTTCGCAACCCGGAGCGCCTGAGTTCCTGGAAGGGCGCGTCGGGCGTGGGGCGCATGGACTTCCGCTGGCATCGCGTGCGGGTGCTTCTCAGCGATCTGCAACGGGGTCTCGACGCCTGATGCTCTCCCCGGATTCCCGTTCCGTGGCCATCGACTTCCTCCGTGCCCCCGCCGGGTACACTCTCGACACGGCGGTCATCACGACCTACTCCCTCGACCTGGAAGCCCTCCTGGCCCTCCCCCTCGCCATGCTCGCTCATTCCGAGGGCACGATCGAGCGTCTCCTCGCGGAGCCCCTGCTCATGACGGAGGCGCTTCGCCAGGCGGGTCGACGGATTCACGTTTTCGTCGACGAAGGCGCCATCGCCGTTCCCCACCGCGAACGCACCCTGTACGGATTGCTCGAACCCTCCGTCCACCCCGTCCGCGCTCCCCGCGGAGGCGCCTTCCACCCGAAGGTGTGGGTGGCCCGTTTCGAGTCCGAGGCCCATAAAGCCCCTTTGATTCGGGTCGCCGTGCTCAGCCGCAATCTCACCTACGATCGCAGTTGGGACGTCGCCATGGTCAGCGAGGCCCGTCCGGCCCCGAAGAAAACCGACCCCATGGGCCGCTCCCTCGCCGCCTTCCTTCGCGCCCTTCCCCGGCTGCCCCGCGAAGGCCACGCGCTCACCGATCGGACCCCCGTCGAATCCTTGGCCCGCGACGTCGCCCGGACCCGCTTCCCGGCACCGGAAGGTTTCGAGGGCTTCCTCGCCTTTCATGTCCTGGGCCTGCCCGACCTCGCCGAGGCGCGCCCTGCGTTTCCCCCCGAACAGGCGCGAGAAATCCTGGCCATCTCCCCCTTTCTCGGCGGCCCCGCCCTCGACGAACTGGCTCGCGCCGGCTCGGGGCACAAGATCCTCATCAGTCGCCAAACCGCTCTGGATGACGTCCCCCCCGCCGCCCTCGCGCGCTGGGATGAGGTCTTCGTTCTCACGGATCTTGCCGAAGGGGAACCCGAGGACGACGCACCCATGCGCCCTTCGGGGCTTCACGCCAAGATCCTCGCCGTCGAGGGCCGCCGATCCGTCGACTGGTACGTGGGCTCGGCCAACATCACGCCCGCCGCTTTCCACGGAAAGAACGTCGAGGTCGTTTGCAGCGCAACCGGTCCTCGACGCGGACGCAACGCGCGAGGCATCGAAGCCTTCCGTGAGAGCGGATTTCTCGATCTGTGCGAGCCCTATCAGCGCAGCCCGTCCAAGGAAAAAGATGAAGAGATCGCGGCCGCGACCCGGCGCATGGAAGAGGCTCGATCCGTCCTCGCCGGCGCTGCCCTGCGGCTGGTCTGTCGCCCGACCACGGACGATGGGACGTGGCGACTCAGACTTGAAGGGGATCTCCCCGACCTGGGCGACGTGCGCGCCCGAGTCCACCCCCTCTCGCTCCCCAAGGAGCAGGCCGTCGACTTGACCGACGCGCCGGAATGGACGCTCCCTCTTTCCCGTCTCGTGGCCTTCCTGGGGGTTCGACTCTCCATCGACGTGCATGGGGTCGACGACCTCACGTTCACGCTCAAACTGCCGGCGGAAGGGCTCCCCGAGGGGCGAATCTCGAGCGTCCTGCTGGGGCTCATCGACACGAAGGAGCACTTCCTGCGATTCCTCCGCGCCCTGCTCGGGGGCCTGGAGGAGGCCTGGGGCCAAGACCTCGAGGCCGGTCACGGCGAAGGCGCGGGACAAACCTGGTCGCCCTTCCTCGACGCGGACACCCTCCTCGAGGATCTCGTCCGAACGGCTTCCCGCGATCCCGAACGTCTGGAACCCGTGGGGCGGCTCATCCGCGACCTCATGGCCGGCGAGGGAGGCCGCGATATCGTTCCCAAGGATCTTCTTCGTCTCTGGGACGCGGTGAGGAAAGCCATCGAGGAGGCGAAGTCATGAGACGTCCCGACGTCGCGAAGATCCTGGCCCCCCTCGAATCGTTCCAACGCCGCACGGTCGACCATGCCTTCGAACGCCTCTTCCTCGCTCCCGACAGCACGGCCCGGTTTCTCGTCGCCGACGAGGTGGGGCTGGGCAAGACACTCGTGGCCCGGGGCATCATCGCTCGAACCATCGAGTACCTGTGGGACACGGTCGACCGCATCGACATCGTCTATATCTGCAGTAACGAGAGCATCGCCCGCGCCAATCTTCCGAAACTTCAGGTGAGTGCGGCGGAGCAGAAGTCCTTCGCCCTCGCCACCCGCCTCACCATGCTGGCCACGGAGTTGGCTGCAGAGGGCGAACACGCCGGACTATCACAGAGCAAGCTCAACTTCGTGAGCTTCACGCCCGGGACATCGTTCGGGATGGGCTTTGCCACGGGCAAGTCTGCGGAACGCGAGATTCTCTTTCATCTCCTCGCGCCCGTCCTCGACGCCACGACCGCCCTCATGAACATCCTCCAGGGCAACGTCACCCGGACGAAGTCCTGGCGCCGCAAGCTCGCAAAGAATGAACCGAACATAGAGCCCTCCATCCGCCGCCGTTTCGTCGCGGCTTTTCGCAAGAGCCGCGACCTGCGCCGACAGTTCGAGGACCTCCGCAACACATGGTTTCACTCCCACCGCTCGACCTGGCCGAGGGAAGCGAAAACGGCGAGAAACCGCTTCATCGGGGAGCTTCGCAAGCTGCTGGCCTCGATCTGCGTGGAGGCTCTCGAACCCGACCTCGTCATCTTGGATGAGTTTCAAAGGTTCAAACACCTCCTCGCCGTGCCGGGAGCGGCTCCCGACCCCGCGGCGGAGCTGGCGCAAACCCTTTTTCGCGCCATCACTCCCGAAGGCCATCCCGTGCGCACGCTTCTGCTTTCGGCCACCCCCTACAAGCTCTACACCAGCGACGTCGAGATCGACACGGAAGACCACTACGAGGACTTCCTGGCGACAACCCGTTTCCTCATGGACGAAGATGAATCTCGGGTGGACGAACTCCAACGGCGCCTCGTCGACTTCGGTCATTCCCTCCGCCGCGCCACCCGCGGGGATCCGAGCGATGTCCTTGCCGCCAAGAGCGCCGTCGAAGTCATGCTCCGCAAGGTGATGGCCCGAACCGAGCGGGTGGACGCCAGCGAGGACCGCAACGCCATGCTTCACGAACATCGCCGCGAGGCCGCGGTCCTCCCCGTCGACGTTCACCAATACCTGGCCGCCGACGCTCTTTTCCGCGCCGTGGGCGATCGCGATCCCATGCCGTTTTGGAAGTCCGCTCCCTATCTCCTCCACTTCATGCACGGCTACCGGGTGAATGAAAGGCTCGACGAATCCATCGCGTTCGAACCGACAAAAATCACCCAGGTCCTCGCCCGCCACGCCCGCTCGTTTCTCTCCGTCACCACACTCCGCCAGTGGAATTCCCTGCCCGCGGCCCACGCCAAGCTCAGAGATCTCGAAGCGCGCGTGTTGGACGGAGGCCTGTGGAAACTTCTTTGGATGCCCCCGACCGTGCCGTACTGGCCCCCGCGCGCCCCCTTCGCCGGACTCGAGGGGGCCACCAAGACACTGCTGTTTTCCGCGTGGAACGTCGTCCCGGACGTGATCGCCGCGCACCTCAGCTATGAGGCGGACCGACGCATGTGCGCCGGCCGCCTGGACGACTACCGCGACCCCGCGCGGCAACAACGCCCCC
>CAZLGG010000048.1:0-29017 GCA_964559135.1 uncultured Planctomycetia bacterium | reverse complement strand
CACGAGTGTGCGGTGGTCTCCCCAACCGAGAAGGACGTCTCCGAGAAAAAGCCCGATCGCCGCCGCCCCCCCCGGCAAGGCGAGCCAGAGCCAAGCCGAGTCCGTCAAGGCCGGGTGACTCCACTGGATCAGCAAACTCCAAGGCGAAATCCCGTCGCCTGCCCAAAGAGCGGAGCCCGTCACACCCTCCGCGACACCGGTTACGACGGCGACCAGAACCCAAGGAACGTGACCCACGAGATCGATGCCTGGGCGGCGACCCGGCTCGCGACGCAGACCGAGGTCGAAGAGGGGAAGCAGAAGACCGAACGGCCAGACCCCCTTCACGAGAAGAACGGCGCCCAGGAATCCGAAAAGGGCGAAGGGGTGGAACGCCCGGGAGGGTCGGTTCGGGAATCGCGCCGAACGCAGACGCGGACGCGCCTGGATCGCCAGGGTCCAGGCGAGCAGCGCCCACGCCAACCGAGCGAGCCCCCCACCACCCAAAACCCAGGGGTGGGCGCCGAAGAGCAGAGCCGCGGAGACGGCCACGGGTCGGTTGCGTGCGAGACGCCACAGGGCGAAGTAGACGCCCCAGGCGGCGAGGACATGGGCGCCTGATCGCCATACCACTCCGGAGGCGGCATCGAAGAGGAATCTTCCCAAGACGCCGAAACCGTCCTCGGGCAGGTGAGTCGGCATCCAGCCTTCGCGCCGAAGGACGACCTCGGCGGCGGTCAGGGCCAGGGCAAGCAGGACGAGTGCCGGCCCATGGGGTCGCATTCGGAGGAAAACGTGCTTCAAGTCGGGCGCTCCGCGGTCCGCAGCGATGGTAGGCAGGGAAAGGGCTCCAGGTCAAGCAAACTCCCCCGTGCGGAAGCGCGAAAACCGCGGTGCGGACGGTTAGGATGCGGGCCATGGAGAGGCACCGCGACACACTGGCCCCCGTTCCCGGGAAACGCCGTTGGTTTTTTCCGAGGCTCCGCTCGCGCATCGAGCCCGGAGCCACGATTCGTTCCGTGGGGTGCTACCAGGTGGGTCGGCTCCTCGGAAAAGGCGGCATGGGCCGGGTTTATCTGGCGGAAAAAGTCGGGTCCCACGGATTCAGCAAGCTGATGGCCATCAAAGTCCTCCCCAAGAAGGGGCTCGGCCGCCGCGCCGCCGAGATGTTCCTCGACGAGGCGCGCCTCACGGGTGGGCTCATCCACCCCAACATCGTGCAGGTCTACACCCTCGGCGAGACCGGCCGAGAGTACTTCATCGTGATGGAGCACGTTTTCGGAGTGACCTTGCTCGACCTCATCGAGCGCCACACCGAACTCGGTCGCCGCGTGCCCGTCGACTTCGGATGCTACATCATCGCGCGCATCCTCAACGGCCTTCGCTATGCCCACAATAAGCACGACCGTGAAGGCCGACACCTGCACATCGTGCACAGGGACATCTGCCCCAACAATATTCTCATCTCGTTTCGCGGCGTCCCGAAACTCACGGACTTCGGCGTGGCGAAGGCGACCGTGTCCCACGTCGACGACGAACGGGAGGTGGTGTTCGGGAAGTACCCGTACATGGCGCCGGAACAGGTGGGGCGCAGGGGCACGGAACCGCGCTCGGACCTCTACGCCCTGGGGCTCGTGATGTACGAACTGTTGACCGGGTGCCTGGTCCACGAGGTGGGTGACACCATGATGCTGCTGGACGAGTTGGAGAAGAAGGCCGTCTCACCGCCGCATATGGTGAACCGGGAAATCCCTCAGGAGCTCTCCGACATCGTCATGAAGGCCATCGATCTGGACGTGGAAGAACGGTGGGAGAGCGCCAAGGCGATGAGGGAGGCCGTGGAGACCTTCCTGCTGAAGAACTTCATGTTTCCGGCCCAGGAGGACCTCGCGGACTATCTCTGCGACCTCTTCCCCCAGGCCGCGAAGCATCGGTGGTGGTAGGAAGGCGCGTCGGCGAGGAGGACGCGATCCTCGCTCGCCGACGACGATGCCGATGACTCAGTGGCTGGCGAGGATGCCGTCGAGGGCGTCCTCGAGGCCGGTCCCCTTCAGCTTGCGCTTGAGCCTGGAGGCCTCCTTCTTGGCCTGCTTGGCGTCCATGGCCTTGATCTCCTCGATCCGCTCCTCTGCCAGAGCCACGACGGCTTCCTTGGCCTTGGCGAGCTTCTCCTGAATGATCTCCGGCTGGCCCTTCTGGCCCGAAATCTTGTCCAGGGTTTTCATGGCCTTGGCGAAGTCATACGTCTTGGCCTGGGCGTTCGCCGAGGCAATGGCCTTGTCGATCTTCGCGAGCGTCGACCGCTTGAGACCGGGGCCATGTTCCTTGACGAGCGCCTTTTTGGCGTCGGCGATTTTCGACATGAGCCCCTTGGCGCTCGTGCCGCCGCGAATGCCCTCGATCTCGTCGAGGGTGTAGGGGTCGACGAGGCTCGTGTAGGGAATCCTCCCCGTCTTGTTGTAGGTGGCGGCCTTGCTGCGATTGAGGGACTTCAACTGATCCAAGGTGAGGCTCGGCCAGGACACGAGATACTCCGTGTCGTCGCCCTTCTTCAACTTGAAGGACTTGGCCTTGCGGTCTCCTTTTTGGATGCCCTCTTCGATGCGCGAGACCGTGAGGACGTCCACGGAATTGTCATAGGCGAACTTGATGTACTTCTTGTTCTGCATCACGGCAGAATGCATACCCCAGCAGCCCGGTCAGTAGAAGCCGTGGCTGTGCACGACGAGAGGAACATTCAACAACTTCGCCTCTTCCACGGCGGCGTCCCAGGACTTGGCGAAGGGCACGGTAGGTTTGATCTTAGGCTTCTTCTGCGCCTGCGCGGCCCCCTGGAGGGTCATCACAGAGGCCAGAAGCAGCAAGAAATAAGAAGGTTTCTTCATCGTCAGTGCTCCTATTGGGGGACGTGGTTTCGAGGGGCGTCCCGCTTGTCAACGGGGGAAATGCCCGTTGGATTCGCTAATTCTGCCCGACTCTTGAAGAACGTCCAACCACGTTAGGATTCGCACACTCGGGTCCAAGGAGATCGTCCCCATGAGATTTGCAACCCTCGGAATCCTCGTCCTGTGCGCATGCTTCGGTTGCACGAAGGATTCCAAAAAAGACGAGACCACCAAGAGCGCCGCGACGAATGCGGCCTCCTCGCCCCGTAACCCCGCCCTCACACGGCCGGACTTGGCGAAGGACAAGGCACCCAACGTCTTCAAAGCGCGCATCGAGACGACGAAGGGCCCCTTCGTGATCGAGGTGCATCGCGATTGGGCGCCCCATGCCGCGGACAGGTTCTACAACCTGGTCAAGATCGGATTCCTGGACGGGAACCCGTTCTTCCGCGTCGTCAAGACGCCCCAGCCTTTCATGGTCCAATTCGGGATCTCCGGGGATACGAAAGTGACCGCCGCCTGGGCGAACGCCACCTTCCCCGACGACCCCGTGCGCAAGTCCAACCGGAGGGGCTACATCACCTTTGCTCGAAATAGCCTTCCGAACTCGCGCTCCACCCAGCTCTTCATCAACTTCTCCGACAACACCATGCTCGACCCGCCCCAGCAGAAGGGCTTCGCCCCCTTCGGCAAGGTGGTGGAAGGGATGGACGTGGTCGACTCCCTCTACTCGGGATACGGCGAGATGAAGGCCATGGGCAATCCCGGCGGCGTGGACACGGGTCGGCTCCAAAGAGACGGGATCGACTACATCAAGAAGACGTTCCCCCTGATGGATCGCATCGTCGAGGCGCGGATCATCGAGGAGTGATTCACGCGGGAGTCCTCCTCGGTCTGGCCAGCGCCCTCTTCTGGTCGCTGGCGAACGTCACGATCCAAAAGGCGTCTCGGCGGTTCGGAACCTTCGGCTCCCTGTTCTATGCCCAGGTCATCGGCGTGGTCCTGGCGGCGGCGCTAGGCCTGATGCGTCACGGCATCCCGGACCTGGGCTCCGTGCGACTCTGGGTCTGGACGGGAATAGCCGCCCTCGCCGCCTGCGTGGCCTACGGGGGCCTCTTCGAATCTCTCAAACACGGGCGGTTGGCCCTGGCGGCGCCGATCGTCAGCGCCTGGAGCGCCCTCACGGCCGGCGCGGGGCTCCTCTTCTACGGAGAGACACCGGGGATGCTGGGAGTTGCGGGCATCGTTCTCGTTCTGTGCGGAAACGCCTTGTTGGCCCGCGCCGCCGATCGAGGCGCGGGGTCCACGGGGCAGGAGCGCCGCGCGGTCCTTGCGGCGACGGCGGGCGCGTTGGGTTTCGGCATCATGGTTCCGGCCGTCCGGGAGGTGGGACACGACGTCGGGTCATCCTGGGCCGTGGCCCTCATCTGGTCGACGGAGCTGCTTCTTCTGCTCCCCTGGCTCCTCCACAAGGGCCGACTCCCCGCCCCGCAAGGATTCGCATCCCTCCGCGTGGTGTTTCTCCCGGGCGTGCTGGAGGTCCTGGGGTTCCTGGCTCTCAGCGAAGCCGTCGCCCGGGCTCCCCTCACCGAGGTCGCTCCCGCGTCCAGCCTCTCCACCGCTTTCTCGGTGACGTGGGGTCTCGTCCTCCTTCGGGAACGCCTCACCCCCTTCGCCTTCGCCGGCGCGGTGGCCGCAAGCCTCGGGGTCGTCCTCGTCAACGCCTCGTCCCCCTGAGGAGCGGAGCCTTGAACCCTCTCTCATGGAGTGCGGACGTCCCCGTCCGCTTTCTTTCGTGGAATGTGGACGTCCTCGTCCGCCGCCTTCGGCGGAGGTGAAAAGGCAACGACGACGGGGACGTCGTCAATCCAGGGGACGTCGGCCCTCGTGGTACAGACGAAGAAAGCCCGCGACAGAGTCGCGGGCCTTGCATGTGGGGACAGTCAGGTTGCGCGGAAAACGATCAGTTGACCGTGGCCACCTCCACGTCGGAGACGGCGAAGCCGAACATGGGCGGGCCCGCGGCCAAGCTCACCGACTGCGAATAGAACGTGATGGCATTCACGTTGATCATCGGCGGAAGAGCCGGGAATGTCAGCGTGCGGCTGAGGTCGCCATTGGCGTCCGTGAGTCCCACCGTCACCGGCACGACTTGGGGGCCGATGTCCAGTGTCAGGAACGGACCGATGGAAAAGCCGGTGTCGTTCATGCTGGCCAGGATCGCGGTGGGCGCATCCGCCGGCGCACCGGTCAGGTCCCAAACGATCGAGCCTCCGTTGGCAAAGTCTCCCGTCACCGTGACGGTGAGATCCTGAGCCTGGGCGGCTCCAGTGAGGCCCGCGACGATGACGAGGGCCAGCAGGGAACGCAGGGTCTTCATAGTTTCACTCCTCTTCTATGGAGGCGACGGCCCGGGGACGGGGTCGCCGTCGGTGTCTTAGGGAATCAGTGAGGGGAATACGGTGTAGAGGATGGTGGTCGCGAGATCGATCCGACCTTCGCCCAAGGGGTCCTCGCCGTAAACGGCGGGGAGGTTGTTGATCTCCACGGCGGGGTCCTTGAGCAGATCCTTCACGTCGTGGTCGTCGAGGTTGGGATCGATGCTGAGAACGAGGGATGCCGTCGCCGACACGAGGGCCGTCGCCATGGATGTCCCGCTCCAGTAGGCGTACTGGTTGCCGGGATAGAGGCTCGGGACGTCGACTCCGAAGACGGAGAAATCCGTGAAACCCCAGTTGGTGAACGGTGCGATCGTCTCCCCCGCAATGGGGCCGAAGAAGGGTTGGGTGTTGCCGGGCCCGGGGTCCGTGGCGCCGATGGTGAACACGCCGTCCTGACCCGTCGGAAACTGCTGGATGGCCTGACTGCCGTTGCCGGCGGACGTGAAGATCATCACCCCGTTGTCATGGGCGTAGTGGATGGCCTCCGCGACCACCTGGGAGGGCTGAGGGAGGGACAGGCTCAGGTTGATGATCCGCGCGCCCTGGTTGGTCGCATAGATGATGGCCTGCGCCAAGGGGACACTCTCGCCCAGACCTTCGTCATCGACGACCCGACAGACCAGGATGTCCGCCACGGGGTTGGCGAGAGCCACCAATCCGGCCAGATGGGTCCCGTGACCGAACGCCCGGTCCGTGACGCCGTCACCATCGTCATCGATGCCGTTGGCCGTGTCGGAAGGCGGTGTGCCGGGCTGGACGAAGTCGCGACTCGCCGGGCTGATGCGCCCCTGGAGATCCGCGTGCTGCAGGTCGACGCCGCTGTCCAGGACCGCCACGGTCACAGGGGTCAACTGCACGTTCACCGGCACCATGAGCCCCGCGAGGAACTGCTGCACGGTGGTGAATCCCAAGCTGCTCTGGATCACGGTGGGACCGGACGAGGGATTGATCACCGGCACGGACGACGGACCGGAGAGGCGTTCGGAATGAACGGCCTTCAGCCCCTCCAACCCCATCGTGGAGCTCTGGCGGCGCCAGATGCGGCGGAATCCATTCATCTTGGGAACTGCTCCCGAAATGCAGACCGCTCCAATCTCCGGAAGGACGGCTTCGACGCGGAGCCCCATGGCACGGGCCGACATGATGAGACGATTGGGCTGAGTGGAGAGATAGACGTCGGGGCCCTGCGCCCAAACTGAAGACGCCAGCAGCAAAAGAGCCGCCGGCAGCCAACCGTGGCGAATTCGAGACATCTGGATTCTCCGTGAGAGCTTTGGCGCTCGGGCATCGTAGACGAATCCATCCCCCGTCGTCAAGGGAGTGCCGATCGCCACGGAGTGGAAACCCACATGGGAAGTCATATCTTCATCCTTTCAGAACCCAGGGGGCCCAGTCACTGAGGGGATACCGGGCCTCGCGCAATTGTTGTGAAGCGACACGACGGGCCGCGGAGGGCGTCTTACCCTCCTTCAGCGCCCCGTGAAAACACCGCATGAAATGGCGGGCGGCGCCGTCGGCCACGGGCCACAGGCTCGTCAAGACCCGTCGGGCCCCGCCTTCCAGCAAAGCGCCCGCGAGACCCGGAGCCGCCCCGTCGAAGCGGGCATCGGAAAGCGCGCTTTGACAACCGGATAGGACGACCAGGGGGCAGTCGATGGGGCGAGACGTGAAACTGTGGAAATGGAGCACGTCGGCCCCGTGCACCAACCCCCCGAACTCGGGAGCGTCGAGCCGAAGGAAGCCGTGCGCCGCCAGATGGGCCAAGGCACTCCCACTCGAAAGCGCCTCCGGCACCCCACCCAGCTCGACGCGTCGAGATCGATCCCCCCAGACCCGTTCGAGATCATCGAGTTCTCGCCCCATCTCGGGAGCCACCGTGTCCCCTCCGCCCGCCAGCAGGACAGGGCCGTCGGGAGAAATCGGCGCCTCTTCCGGCGCGAAATCGTCCAACCTTCCCGTGCAATGCACCAATTCCATGGTCTCGCCCCAGGGGACGTCTCCCAAGGGCAAGGCCTCCAGGGGCCAGGAGTCGGTGGCGGCATCCGTCACCAGAACCAGGCGATCCAAACCCTCGATGACGGGGAGAATCGGCTCGAGGAGCGCGTGCGCCAAGCCTTCGATCGCTTCCGGCGCTTCTCCGGAGGCTCCCGGCCGCCGATCGGCTCGTCGCTCCATCTCCCAGAGGAGACGCTGTCCCCAATGAGAACGTTCCGCCGCATCGGGAAGGGGGATTCCCAGCACCTCGCCGGGCTTTCGAGCGACGAGCGCCCAGGCCCCCGCGTCGGTGAACAGGTAGACCAACAGTCCCGTCTTCGGGGGCCAAGGATCGAGGACCGGAACGCGGTGAGCCTCGGAGGTGAGCGCCCCCGCGGTTCGCCCTCGAAGCATCTCGCGAAGTCTCTCCTCCAGGTCCGCAATCCGGGCGATCACGGCCGGATCGGGCGGTGAGCCCGAGCGATCGCGGTCGATCTGGGCCCGGTAGAGAGCCTGCAAATCCTCCAGGAGGGCGCGACGCCGAGGTTCCGCCACATCCGCGCCCCCGCCGCCGCGGGCACGGCGAGCGGCCAGAGCCAGGCGCAGAGCCTCACGGAAATCCCCCGAGGCGGCGTGGAGATGCGCCAGGCGTCGTGGGACGTCGGCCGTATCGCGGGCGACGCCCAGAGCAAGATCATGGGCGCCCGCGAGGGCTACCAGGATCTCGATGTCCTCCATCGCCGCCTCCAGGGCGGCCCGCTCGCCCCGGGGATCGCCGGCGGCCCGGCAAAGATCGGCCTCCAGCCTGCAGGACTCGAGGCGAAAGACGGGATCGGGAACGGACGTCATCCTCCGCCGGGCCGCGTCCAGGTGCGTCGAGGCCGCGTCCAGACGGCCGGTCCGTCGCGCGCGCTCCCCCAAAGCCAGCGAGACCCGCGCCGCTTCCCGACGAACGCCCCGCTCGTCGAACAGGGCAAGACTTCTCCGGAGCGCCGGTTCCACGCTTTCATCCGTGGGCGAAGCCTTCTCCAAGGCGAGGACACGAACGAATTCGGCCAGGACGTCGTTGCCGTCGGATTCGAAATGCTCGCGCGCCGTCTCGAGGGCGCGGGACGCCGAACCCGGACGCCCGAGGCGACGATAGGCCTCCGCGGCGAGGACGCCGCCCCGACCTCGCTCGGAAGCGACTCCGAGCTCGTCGAACAAGGCATCCGATTCTTCCAGCGCCGAGAGGGCCGGGCCGGGAAGTCCTTGGGCCAAAAGGCTGCGTCCTCGGGCCTGCAGGCAAAGGGCCTCGCCCCGTCGGTGTCGCTGGGAGGCGTAGGCGGCCCGGGCGCGATCCGCACGGGAAAGCAACTCCCGGTGGCGACCTCGTTCGAGATCCAGATAGACGCCCGCATAGAGGGCTTCCGCGAGGAGCGCATCGCGAGCCTCCTCCTCGAAGAGCCGCGCCGCGTCGTCGAAGGCGCGCTCCGCCGCCTGGAAATCCAAAGTTGCGACCATGGCGTTTCCCAAGTTGAGCGCCGCGACGCCCCGCAGAGTCTTTTCCGCCTCCGGGATGCCCTTCAGCGCCGCCGTGTACGCGTTCCGAGCCTCCGCCGGCCGTCCTTCGCGGAGGTAGAGATTGCCGAGATTGACGTTCAGCTCCGCCAGACGACGTCGATCACCACACTGCTCGAAGACCTCGCGGGCGCGCTCCCCCTCGGCTTCCGCTTCTTCGATGCGCCCCAAGTACATGAGGGGATCGATCCGCGTCTTCCTCACCTGCGCGGCCTGTTCCACTTCGTCGGCCTCCTCGTGGAGCGCCACCGCTTCCGCGTAGGCGTCGGCCGCGAGGCCGTACTCCCCGCGTATGTGCAGGACCTGGGCACGGCAGCGGACCGCGAGAGCGCGGAGATTCGGCGGGGACGCGTCGTCGACGAGGGCCACGGCCAAACGGGCCAGTTTTTCCGCATCCGCGACGGACACCGTGAGCGCGTCATCCAAGCGCTCCTTGATCGCCGGCAGGGTCGCCTCCGCGGGCAGGGCGCTCAAGCGCGCAACGACTTCATCCTCGGCCCCGAGCGAATCATCGTTCAGCCAGGCGTGGAGGGCTTCGTCGATCATGAGCCGTGTCGTTTCAGAAATCGAGAGTGGGCAAGCGGCGTTCCTCACCGGTGGCCGGGTCCACGAGAGACAGAGCGAGGGGTACCCCCTGGGGTACGTGCTCGAAGACGAAAAAACCGTCGGAATCGAGAACTCTCACCCGCGCCGGCTCACCAGCGGGGACCAGCTTGATCTCCCATCGCCCGAGATCCTCTCCCCCGGCGGCCTTCAGCACCTGTCCCTTCAACACGCCCGGCTCTCCCTGGGGGCCCGGCGCCCAGGACAATTCGATGTCCAGCCGGCCGTCCCTGTCCTTGAAGGCCAGCATGCGAACACCGCCTCCCATCCGTCGCACACCGGCGGGAGCCGGCTCCTTGCTGGAGTCATGACAAAGGCGGAACCATTCCTCCAGATCCTCGGCTTTGGGGATGGCAACTTCGTCAGCCAGGCGGCGAGCCAGGGCCTTCTTGGTCGCCGCGGGCACGGCGGGTATCTCTTCCATCCCGAGGAGGAGAATCACGTTCTCCAACTCCTCGCGAAGGGCGGCGAGCCGAGGATCGGCTCTCAGATCGTGTTCGAGATCGCGGGCCGGGGCCTCGTCCAAGCGTCCTTCGATCAGATCGAGAACCCGCTCCACCTCTTTGCTGCTGTCCATGGTGCCACCTTTTCGAAGGGACCGACCATTCGGCCTCATCATTCCAGAGGCCCGGTTTCCCCCCATGATACGAGGATTCCCGAAACTCCTGCTAAGATCCTGCGCCGTGGAGAATCAAGCGCACATGGATCGGGACCTCTTGGAACGGTGTCGAACGGGAGACGAGGAGGCCTGGGAGGCTCTTCTCGACCGTCACGGCGGCCTCGTCCTTTATCTGGCACGCCATGCCGGCCTGGGCCCCACCGACGCCGAGGAAGTGCTCCAGGAGACTTTTCTGGCTCTGGTCACCCACCTGGATTCCATTCAGGAGCCCAGAGCGCTCAAGGGATGGATCGCCACCACCGCGCGCCGGGCGGCGGTCCGACTGAGGACGAAACGACGTTCGGAGGGGACCGACTCCCTGGATGAGCGCCGGGACGAGCCCCTCGTCGAGGAGGAGGTCGAGGATGTCCTCGTCCGCATCGAAAACCGTCAGCATCTCGCTGAAGCCCTGGAGCTGATCGGAGAGCGGTGCCGTCGTCTCCTCCTGATGCTCTACGGGCCCGAGAAAACGAGTTACGAGGAGATCAGTCGAACGCTCGATCTCGCCATGGGCTCCATCGGGCCGACGCGGGGACGGTGCATGGACAAGCTGCGCCGGGCCTTCCGCAAGGGGTGAGCCCGCTCAACGCTCGCCCAGCCAACGCCCCAGCCAGTCGAAGAATACCCGGTGCCAGAGAACCCCGTTCTGGGGCGAGAGGACCCAGTGCCCCTCGTTGGGGAAGTAGACCAGGCGAGACGGAATCCCCTTGACCTGAGCCGCCGTGAAGGCCTCCAAACCCTGGGTGTCCGGAACGCGATAATCCTTGCCACCGTGGAAGATCAGAAGAGGGGTCTTCCAATTCGCCACGTAGCGGTGAGGGGAGAACCGGTCGAAGGCAGCCTGGGCCTCCTTGCTCTTCCAATAGGGACCGTCGAGGTCGTGGTTCACGAAGAAGAGTTCCTCGGTGCTTCCGTACATGGAGGCGAGATTGAACACGCCGTCGTGGGCGATCATGCATTGGAAACGATTCTCATGATGGCCCATGAGCCAGTAGACGGTGTACCCTCCGAAGCTCGCCCCCACGGCACCCATGCGGTGAGCGTCCACGTAGGGCTCCAGCATCATCGCGTCGGTGGCGGCCAGGATGTCCTGCATCGCCTGTCCACCCCAGTCCTTGGAGATTTCATCGTTCCACGCCCGCCCGAAACCGGGAAGCCCGCGACGATTCACGGCAAGAACGACGTAACCCTGCGCCGCCATGAGATGGAAATTCCAGCGATAGCTGAACCATTGCCCGATCTGCCCCTGAGGGCCTCCCTGGCAGTAGACGATGGTCGGATAGCGCCTGTTGGGATCGAATCCCGGCGGATAGATGACCCATGAATGGATGGACTTCCCATCCGTCGCCCGCGTCCAGCGCGCCTTCACCGAAGGCAACTCGAGGTGGGCATAGACATCTTTGTTCACATCCGTAAGAGCCGTCCAGGAGCCGTCGTCTCGTGCCATGCGGCCGAGTTCCCAGGGTCGAATCATGTTCTGCCGCGCGACGATCAGGGTCTTGCCGTCGGCGGAGATATCCCGGAGGGACCAGTTGTAGTCTCCGGATGTGATCCGCCGGAGGTCGCCCGTGGCGAGCGAGATCTCGAAGAGCTGATCTGTCCCACGATCTTCCGAACGGACGATCACCGCCGACCCATCGGGCAGCCACGTCGCTTCGTGGACCGTGCGATCGAGGCCGCGAGTGAGTTCTCGAACGGTTCCCTTCTTCCTGTCGAGAAGCATCAATCGATTCCGGTCGGACTCGAAACCCGGCGTCTTCATGGAGTGCCAAGCCAGGAACCGACCGTCGGGAGAGTAGACCGGGTCGTTGTCGTAGCCATCCATGCCGGTGGACACGCAGGTCTTCTCGCCTTGGCCGTCCCACTTCACCACGTACACGTCGCTGTCCGTCGATGCGGCCCAGTCATTGACGATCTTGGCGGTGAACGCGATCTCCTCACCGTCCGGCGACCATGTGAATTGTTCCGCACCGGCAAAGGGCGGGACCGGGCAATCCGCGTCGAGCCCTTCCATCAGATCGACAGCCCTTCCGGCCCGACCGTCCTTTCCAAGGGCCGCCGTGAAAAGGTGGCTCCGCGTCTCGTCATTCCAATGGTCCCAATGCCGATACATGAGACCGTCGATGAGGCGCGCATCGGCCATCGGAAGGTCGGGGTAGAGCTCGTGCAAGGTCGCGTGCATCTTCACGCGATGGGTGTAGGCGATGCGATCTCCTTGGGAAGAGACTTTCAATTCTCCCACGCCGCCCGGGACGTCCGTCACCTGAATCATGTCGCCGGTGACCGGGTCCAGAGCGTACACCTGAGCCGCCTTCGATCCCGGACGCTTCGAGACGAAAAAGACGCGGAGCCCCCGAGGCGTCCGCACCCACTGCGCTTGCCCCTCGGAAGCCGGACCACGGGTGAGCACCCGGACCGCTCCACTCTTCAGGCTGACGACGAACAGGTCGGAGTCCCCCTTGTTCGCCCTCAGGTCGTAGCGCCGGACGCTGAAAAGGACACTCTCCCCGTTCGGAGCGAGGTCGCCGCCGGAAACGCGTCCCAACTTCCACAACAGCTCCGGAGTCAGACGTTCCTGCGCGCTGGCTGGGAGCACGATCAGAACGAGGAGGGCGACAATCCGTGAAATCATGTCTCGAGTTTCTCCAAGAAAGGGGCGGGAAATCCCGCCCACGGGCCGACGCCCCGACTTTTCGCCCCCCGACGTCGTCCCGTCAAGGCGAGCTCCCGGCGCGGAGACGACTTTTAAGACCGTTTCTTGGTCCACACGGATACAATCCGGGGATGATGGGGAAAATGACCAAGGATTCCGGGATTTACTAGAGCATGGTCGGTGTTGTATAAACCGAGTGATCCCCGGGGGGCCCGAGACCCTGGCCCCTGGGGACGTTGCCAGGCCCCGCACCTTCGGATTCGGGATGGGAACGTTGCCATCTCCATGGAGGAGAGGATCGAGGATAGGGTCAGTGCATACCCGGAGGATGTTCTATGAGTCTGAAACGACGGGACTTCAACAAAATGATTCTGGCCGCCGTCGGCGGCATCGTTGCCGGTTCGGCCATCAGCTGCGAGTCGGACGATCACGACGACGAGCTCGAAGAGAGGATGAGCTGCAACGGCAAGGGCAGCTGCAAGGGTGAAGGCGGTTGCAAGAGCGAAGGCAACTGCAAGTCCAAGAGCTCCTGCAAGAGCAATGGCTCCTGCAAAAGCAACGGGTCCTGCAAGGCCGGCTGACTTCGACGGGGGACGGGCGGGTCGAACCCTCGGCCCGCCCTCTCCCGCCCTTCCGGCGATCGCGCCGGATTCCGCGACGTTTTTCGCGGCTGTATGAGTAGACTGGGATGACGTCGGCGCGGATCGTCGGCGTGGGACGAGCAACGAGAACGTGGGTGAGGCCATGAGGATCGGCTTCCCCCCACAGACGATTCGAGGATTTCACGATGAGCATCAAACGACGCGATTTCAACAAGATGATTCTGGCCGCCACCGGCGGCATCCTGGCCGGGGCCACCGTGGGCTGCGGCGACAAGAAGAAAGACGGCGACAAGCCGGCCGAGGACAGCACCAAGAAGAGTTCTTGCAACAGCAAGGACGGCTGCAACGGCAAGGGCAGCTGCAACGGCAAGGACGGCTGCAACGGCAAGGGCAGCTGCAACGGCAAGGACAAGAAGAAAGACGGCAAGTAGACCGTCTGTCGCTCAGGTCCAAACGGCGGTTCTCGCCGGCCATCAGGTCCCGTCGCCCACGAGGAGACGGGACCTGCGCCTTGAATGGGAGAGAGAGATGACGATTCCGAATCGCTGGGGACTGCCGGACCTCGGCTTGGGCATGGGCCTGCGCACGGTCCACTACCAACACATTCTCGAACACTGGCCGACCATCGACTGGTTCGAGATCATCTCCGAGAATTACATCGATACGGAAGGTCGCCCCCTTTGGTTCCTCGACCAGATCGCGGAGCGCTATCCGATCGTCATGCACGGAGTGTCGATGTCGATCGGAAGCACCGATCCCATCGACGTTCCTTTTCTGAAGAAACTGAAGGCCCTCGCCGAACGGGTGAAAGCGGTCTGGTTGGGAGATCACGTCTGCTGGACCGGCGTCGCCGGAATCAACGGGCACGACCTCTACCCCGTCCCCTACAACGAGGAGAGCCTCCGCCACATGGTGGAGCGGATCAGAATCGTCCAGGACGTCATGGAGCGTCCCCTCGTCCTCGAGAATCCTTCCACTTACCTCACCTTCCGGAGCTCGACGATTTCCGAGGCGGAGTTCATCGCCCGCATGGCCGAAGAGAGCGACTGCGCTCTGCTCCTCGACGTCAACAACGTCTACGTGACGTGCAGAAACCACGACCTCGACCCGAAAGAATACCTGAAGGGCTTCCCTTACGAACGCGTGGTGCAGATTCACTTGGCGGGGCACACCGACAAGGGAACCCACTGCATCGACACCCATGACGACCACGTCATCGACGCGGTCTGGGAGCTGTATCGCGCGGTCATGACGGAAGCCGGCAACCGCGCAACGCTCTTGGAGTGGGATGACAAGATTCCGGAGTTCGAGGTCGTTCACGATGAGGTGAAAAAGGCGGAACGTTTCCGGAAGACCGCCACCGCAGCAGAGGAGGCCGGCCATGGGATCTGAGCCCGCCTCTCTCGACCGCATCGAACGCTGGATGCTGGCCGCCGTGACCCATCCGGAGGGAGCCGCCGAAGGCCTCCGCGGCCCGGAAGCCATGTCCTTGATTCCCGAGGCGGCCCGTGACCTGGAAGATGTCGTGCTGCCCTCCGCGAACATGACTTCGGAACAGAGGCTTCAGGTCTACGCCAGCATGTACTATTGGCGCCTCATCGACATCCTCTTCGAAGAGCACAAGACGACCCACCACATTCTGGGAGCGGACCTCTTTTGCGACTTGGCGAGGGACTACATCCATCGACACCCGTCGCGCTCGAAAAACCTTGCCCTTTTGGGCTCGTCTTTCCCCGCGTATCTGGCGGAAGAAGCCGAGGACGTCCCTCACCGGGACTTCGTGGTGGAAGTCGCGCGCCTCGAACGCGCCTCCGAAGAGGTTTTCGACGCCGCTCGAAGCCCCTCCATCGATCAGCAGGAGCTCGCCGCCATCCCGCCCGAGTCCTGGGCCGAAGCGAAGTTGGATTTCATTCCGGCCACCCGCCTTTTGAAGTTCAACTACCCGGTCAACGCTTACGTCCAGTCGGTCAAGGATGGTGAGGAGCCCGAAGTCCCCAAACCCGCGCCGTCGTGGCTGTTGATCTACCGTCACGACTGGCGAGTCTGGCGGTCCGACCTCACTCGCGCGCAAGCCATCCTGCTGGAATCGCTCCGCCGTGGAGACTCCCTCGGCGAGGCCCTCGCCCACACGGCGACTCAGCCGGGAATCGATGGCGAGGCTCTCGCGGCGGACGTCGGCGGATGGTTCCAAAAGTGGACGGGACTCGATCTCATCCGGTCCATCGTCGTCTGAGTCGACTTCCAACGAATCCGATTGTCTTCGCATCCTCACTCCCCAGCCCAAGGAGACCCGTGCCATGCAGCGAATTGGAGTCCCCATGATCCTCGCCTTCGTCCTCATCAGTGCCTGCGGAAGCTCGCGAGACAGGGAAGAAACCCAGGAAAAATCGCCCCTGTCGACCGAGGCCGCAAGGACGCTGCACCTGGGATTCGAGGACGTGTCCGAAGGCGCCTTGCCACAGGGCTGGACCGTGACGGAAACGAACGGCGCCGGGACGCCGGCCATATGGGGCGTGCAATCGAGGACCGACGCCCCCGAAGGCAAGAAGGTGCTGACCCTCGTGTCGACTGAAAACAGCGGTTCGACCTACAATCTGCTCCTCTCGAAGGAGACCTTCCCCGCGGATCTGACCCTGAAAGTGAACCTCCGCGCAAACTCGGGAGAAGAGGATCAGGGTGGCGGACTCGTTTGGCGCGCCAAGGATCACGACAACTACCAGATCGTCCGTTGGAATCCGCTCGAGGACAATTTGCGAATTTACAAGGTGGTTGGAGGCCGGCGCAGCCAGCTCGCCTCGGTCACGCTGGAGGCCGACCCCAAGACCTGGCATACATTGGAGGTCAACGTTCGGGGCGATGCGATCACGATCCGTTTTGACGGAGAACAAGTTCTCGCGGCCGAAGACGACACCTTTCGCCGCGGAGGCCGCATCGGTTTCTGGACGAAGGCCGACGCGGCCACATCCTTCGATGCCCTGACCGTGGAGGGCCGCGGGCGCTGACCGAATTCGGCGGAGCCTATGCATGATCATGCACTCCCGCGGGCGGCAACAATCCAACAATCTATGAGGGCGAGGGGGCGAAGTGTAGAATCTCTCTCGATGATTCGTACCCTCGCCCCGATCGCCCTTTGGCTCACCGTCTGCCTTTCCCTCGAGGCGCAAACCCTCGGTCCAGACCTTCACGTCGCCGAGATCACGGGGATCGAGAATTACGCCCACGACCCTGGACTGGGCGTCGATGCCTTCTCCGTCGGCACGATCGTCTGCAATGATGGGAGCCAGTCGGTCAACTGGATCGCCGGCACTCCGGATCATCCCGTCATTGCCTTGCAGGCATACCGACTCCTCGACGGGCGATTGGAGCAGGTGGGACTCGGATGGGTTCGCCACCCCTTCTTCGCGGTCTCCCAGAGTTTCTGCTCGCCCTGCAACGGAGTCTTCGGAACCCAGTTGGGAGCGGGATGCTCAGATCAGTCGACCGCGTCGCTCAATGGAAACCAGCTGTCGTTGGGCCCCCGAACGGACGTCAATCCGGTCACCGGCACGTTCCCTTTCCCGCCGTCATCGACGGGCATGATTCAGAGCAGCGTCGACCGAAGACTCCAGGTGTCCCTCGCCGACCTGGCCGACCCGGGCGCCCGCTGGTTCGTCGAAGCTCTGTATCTCGCCAGCGACGAGGCGTCCGCGGGCAACCTGGGCGACAACGCGTCGTGGCGAGAGTTTCACGTCACTCCCGTCGGCGGCGGCTTCGACATGAGCTTCGGGGCGGAACCGGTCCATCCGGGGGAGACGGCCATGACGGCCTGGGCGGAGACGACCCCCGAGGTGGCCATCGTACCCGTGGACATTCCGAACGACGGGCGGGTTTATCTGGGCTTGCGAGTTCTCCCTCTTTCCAACGGGGGATTCCGTTGGGATCTCGCCATCCAGAACTTCAACAGCCACGAAGGAGTGAGTTTCGTTTCCATGCCGATCACCAACGGCGCCATGGTGACCAACCCCCGCTTCCACGACGTTGACTACCACAGCGGGAGCCCGGTGAGCGGATCGGACTGGACGTTCACGTCCGACGGGACGGCGGTGAGTTGGTTCACCCCGAACGCCTTCACCGACCCCAACGCCAATGCCATTCGCTGGGGCACGCTCTACGGTTTCGGCTACGAAAGTGATCTGCCACCCCCCAACGCCATCACGGTCACGCTGCGCACGTTTCGCTCGGGAGTCTCCATTCCCGTGACCATCAATCTGCCGGATCACCTCTCAGAGGTCCTGGGGAGCGAGCAAACCACCAACATGAACGAACCGTTTGCTCAACCCCTCCGGGTCCGACTCACCCAAGCCGATGGGACTCCCGTGGCGGGGGCCCCGGTGACGTTCGAAGTCCTCGATGGCCCCGTGGCGCTCGTCCCGGCCGCGGGGGCGACGACCGATGCCGCGGGCATCGCGCAGGTTCAAGCGACGGCCCTCGCCGGAACCGGCCCCGCCCGCGTTCGTGCGGCGGCAGGGGGCTCCTTCGTCGAGTTCGATCTTTTCGTCAGAGGTCTCGAGGTCTCCTGGTCTCCGACTTCGGGTCTTTTCAGCCTGCAACTGACCACGAACCTTCCGAATCAGGCCTTCACGCTGGCGGGTGATTTTCCCCGACAACCGGTGACGACACCCTGGGGAACGGTTTGCACCAGCGTCCTCGCCCCTCAATCCGGCCTCGTGGTCGCCTCCGCAATTCCCAATATCGGAATCTTCGATCCTGCGCTCGTGACCGACTCCGCCGGGAATTTCTCCCTCATTCAGATCGTTCCTCCGGGGAACGTCCCGCCCGGGCTCCAAGCGGCGATCCAAGTCTATGCCTTCGACTTCAGCGGCGGAGCACCCGGCATCTTCATAAGCAACTGCCAATCCATCAGTTTCTGAATCGGATGCTCTCGCAACGACTTCAAAAAAAAACTGTTTTCATTGTCGTCGCGCCCTCGAATGGCTCTAATGGCGCGGCCGCACACCCCTCGTCATCGGAGCGCGGCTCACACGGAGCCTCTGCCCCGGGGGGTCAGGAGGCGCCCTTTCTTGTCGTTGAACAATGGACTGAAGGAAACATGAAACGAAAACCAACCGCTTCGATCGTCGGCGCCCTCGCGTGCGCCCTCTTCCTGGTTTCGGGGATCGCCACGGCCCAGGTCGGCCCCGATGTCATCGTGGGTGCCATCACGGGCCCCAGCAACTACAGCCACATCGGCGGCATCGATGCCTTCTCCATCGGGACCACCTCCTGCAACATCGGCGACCAAAACTTGCCGTGGGTCTCGAGCACCAACCAACACCCGGTGATCGGCCAGAATGCCTTCCGCATCTGGAACGGGCGCTTCGAGCAGATCGGCCAATCCTGGCTGAAGCACGGATTCTTCGCCCTCAGCCAGACCCTTTGCGGCTCGTGCCCGAACCCGACCAGCGGGACGTCCTTGGGTGTCGGCTGCTCCGACCCCTACGGATCGGGACTCAACGGCTCGCAGGGCGGCCTCGGCAACAAGTTCGAAGTCAACGCCAGCACGGGCTTCTTCAACTACCCCTACGCCGATGGCAACCAGGGCTCCAGTGGCAACAGCATCTACAAGCGACTCCAGATTCACCTCTCGGATCTCGACCCCGCGAACTTCCCCGGCGCGTCCTACGTCGTCGAAGCCCAGTACATTCAGCCCCAGGATGCGATGGCGAACAATGATGACAACAACGCCTCCTGGAGGGACTGTTCCTTCTCCCCCTCCGGCGGCGGCTACAACATGAACCTCCTGGGCGGAACCCATCAGCAAGAGCCCGCCATCTTCGCCTGGAAGGCCATGGATCCCAGCGTGTCCCTCATTCCCGTGGACGTCGCGGGCGACGGCCGGTTCTGGGTGGGCTTCAAGGTCACCGACCAGGGCAACGGGACATTCCACTGGGAAGTGGCCGTTCACAACCTGAACTCTCACCTCTCCGGACGCGCGTTCTCCATCGACTTCCCGGCGGGCGCAACCGTCACCAACGTGGGCTTCCACGATGTCGACTACCACAGCGGCGAGCCGTTTGACGGCACCGACTGGACCAGCAACATCGTCGGCAACACCATCACCTGGTCGACGCAAACCTTCGCCCAGAACCAGAACGCCAACGCCCTCCGTTGGGGGACCACTTACAACTTCCGCTTCGACACGAACCAGGGCCCGCCCTCCGGTTCCATCGCGGCGAGTCTCGAATTGTTCCGTCCCACCGCGAACCCGGTGGTCAACTTCGCCTTCACGCCCCCCAACACGATGGTGGTCGTGAGCGGCGACAACCAGATCGTCAACATCAACGAGACCTTCCAGCCCTGCACGGTTCGCGTGCAAACCGCGGGCGGCGCGCCCATCGCGGGCGTTCCCGTGACGTTCAACGTCACCGCAGGCCTCGGCACGATCATCACGCCCACGATGGTGACATCGGACGCCAACGGACTGGCCAGCGCCACCGTCATGGCTCCGTCCGTGGGCGGCGCCGTCGTCGTCGAAGCCAGCACGACGACCGACGTCGCGAGCTTCAACCTGTTCGCCCGTCAATTCCGCGTCACCTGGATCCCCTCGCCCGGGGTCCTCGTGTTCAGTGCTCAGGGTGGAGTGGCCAACATGCCACTCACGATGGCGTTCGACAGCAGCAGCACGCCCGTGCTCGCGACGCCCGTGGGCAACATCTACACATCGATCCTGAATCCTGGGCCCGATTTCGGAGCCATCTCCGCCTTTGGCGGTGTCGGCTCCTACGACCCCACGGTGATGACGGGCCCGACCGGCACCTGGACTCGGGCCGTCACCGGCGCGGGAGCCCTCGCGGGGAGCGGTCTTGACTTGGTCTTCCAGGTCTACGGCTACTTCATCGATGCCTCGGGCGGCCACTACTGGCTCTCCAATCCCGAGTATCAGATCTTCTGATCCGGCATCACGTCTGAATCTCGGGGCCGCCGTCCATGAAAATGGGCGGCGGCCTTTTTCGTGCCGGGAGTCTCGACCGATGACTCGCGTTTCCGAAGCCGCGTGGTGGGAGCATGACTCCCTAGACGTTACAATCTCCTCGAGGAGTCAGGAGAAGGGGAACCCGCCATGCTGTCGGCATCCTCGATTTTTCAAGAGATCAAGAGCAATCCGGAAGCCTTCCGTTTCTTCGTGAGCGTCGCGGCCAAGGGAGAGACTCAAGGGGGTTGGGAGAACGGGCGCATCGCCGCGTTGATGGACGACGACGTTCTCCGACCCAAAGTCGTCCGTCACGGCGAAGACGAATCCAAACACGGACGCATCTTTCGCCGACTTCTCGAGCAACGGGGCTTAGGCTGCGTGGACGTGGACCCGGAAGCGGACTATTGCATGCACCTGGAACGATGGGGAATCGGTCTCAGCCATGGACGACTCGAGAAGAGCGACCCTCTCTCCGAGGAGGAAATCATCAGCTATCTGGTACACAGCCGTGTCACCGAGCAGCGCGCGGCGGAAGAGGTCGATCTCATGGTCAAACTGTTCGGCGACGATCCCGACATCGGTCCAGCGGTCCGTATGATTGCCGACGACGAAGTGAACCATCTCTCCTATTGTCACGAGGAACTCCTACGACTGAGCGCGGAGGGATGGGACAAGCTCATCCGGGACATGCTCGAAGAGTATGCCAAGGTGGAGATCAAGGCCTACCGCAAGACCAGCCTCGCTTTCGTGGATCGCATGGCCGACATCCTCTCGTGGAACCCCTTGAAAAAGGGGCTTCTCAAGCTGGGCGTCCACGTCAAGTACTTCATTGAACGACTCGTCACTTGGCGGAGAATGGTCCGACTGGCTCCGCCCATACGTCCGGGAGCGCTGGGGTAGACTTCTGATCGATGGCACCCGGCCCATCGCCCCGACTTCACAACACCGGAGCTGTTTCATGCCGCATTGTTTTTTCTCCGCACAGCGAGAGGGTTTCCGCCTCCGGCTCGTCGCGATCGCCGCTCTTTGGGTTCTCCCTCTCACGGCGGGAGGCCAAAGCCCCCCTCGCATCACCTACCCGTGGATCTACTCCGCGCAAGCGTGGTCCCTGCAGACGACGGCCAGCCACAAATGGTTGAATGACGGGACGGCGCTCGTCTGGGAGGAATCGGCCGCCGGCCTTCAGGACGGCATTCGTCGCCTCGACCCGGCCACGGGACGGCTGACCCCCTTTCTCGGGTTCAGGGACGCCGCCTTGGCCATTGCCAAGGAAGACCGCAAGGCCGCCCGCGGGGCCGTGTTTCCGGATGCCATCGACCCCACGGGCCGACGCCTTCTTTATGTCCTGGACGGCGACCTCTTCCTCGTCGAGGCGGAGGGCCCCAGAGCTCTCCGCATCACGCAGACCCCCGTCGAGGAGAAATCCGCCCGATTCTCTCCCGATGGCGAACGTTTGGCCTTCGTCCGTGACAATGACCTTTGGATTTATGAAATCGCCACCGGCGTCGAGCGGCGCATCACCCAGGACGGATCGAAGACGCTTCTCAACGGGACGCTCTCGTGGGTGTACTGGGAGGAGATCTTCGGCCGGCAGGATCTCGGATACTGGTGGTCGGAAACGAGCCGATCCATCGCCTTTCTCCAAACGGACGAGGCCCCGGTCGGGGTCGTCGATTTCCTGGATCATCGAACGCTCTACCCCACCTTGCTGACGCAGCGCTATCCCAAGGCCGGGACGGACAATCCCGTCGTGCGCGTCGGAATCGCCCACCCGCAGACCGACGGCACACGGATCGTGTGGGCGGACTTCGGTGATCACACCTATGAATACATCGCCCGAGTGAAGTGGCTTCCCGGGGGATCGAAGGTCGCCGTGAGCACCCTCAATCGGCAGCAGACTCGGCTCGACCTCTTCTGGGTCGACGCGGCCTCCGGGAAGGCGGAACACATCCTCACCGAAGAGAATGATGGTTGGGTCAACATCCATGACGACCTTCACTTTCTCCCGGACGCGAAGGGGTTCCTCTGGGCTTCCGAGAGGACGGGGTACAACCACATCTATCTCTACGACATGTCCGGAAAACTCATCCGGCCCGTCACGAAGGGAAACTGGAGCATCCGCGATTCCGGCGCCGTCTTCTGGCTACGCCAAGCCATCAAGGCGATCGACCCCAAGGGCGAGTGGGTCTATTTCAACGCCCTCGCGAAGTCGTCCATCGAGCACCAACTCTACCGCGCCAAACTCGACGGAACCGCCCTCGAATCCATAAGTAAGGAGCCCGGTTCCCACAGCATCTCTTTTCGCAAGGCCGCGGACTTCTACCTCGACGAATTCTCCAACGCCAGAACGCCACCGGGCCTCTCCCTCCACCGGAGCGACGGGAAGAAACTGGCGGACATAGCGAAACCTCGGACGGAACTCGCGAAGAGTCTCGATCTTGCGTATCCGGAATTCTTCGAGATTCCAGCGCGCGACGGGTTCAAGATGCCCGCGTACATCTACAAACCGAAAGACTTCGATCCCAAGAAGAAATATCCGCTCATCGTCTACGGCTACGGCGGCCCCTCTGCTCCGTCGGTGTCGGACTCATGGCAGGGGACCGATCTGCTCTCGGACCAGATCCTTCTGCGAAACGGCTTTCTTGTGGCGTGCGTGGACAATCGAAGCGCAACCGCCAAGGCGAAGAAATACGAGAACACGATCGTCGGCCAGATGTACGGCGACAGCGAATTGCACGACCTCGTGGATGGTGTCCGTTGGCTGAAAAAGCAACCCTTCATCGACGCGGAGAGAGTCGGGATTTGGGGATGGAGCGGCGGCGGAACTCTCACGCTTCTTGGAATGACCAATTCCCAGGAATTCAAAGCCGGCATCGCCGTAGCCGCCGTGACGCGATGGGAGTACTACGACACGATCTGGGGGGAAGCCGCCCTGAAACGCCCCCAGGACAATCCGGAGGGTTACGCCCGCACCGACCTCACGGCCCACGCGAAGGATCTCCACGGGCGGTTGCTTCTCGTCCACGGAACGCGCGACGACAACGTTCACATTCAGAACGCGTGGAGTTTCGTGGACGCCCTCATACGTGCCAACAAGAGGTTCGAGCTGATGATCTACCCCATGAGGAAGCACAGCATCGCGGACCGCCCGGCCCGAATTCATCTCTTCGAAACGATGCTGGATTTTTGGAAACGCCATCTCTGAAGTCGAGAGGACCTCGCCATGAACCGTCGATGCATCGCTTTCCTTTTCACGCTGGCCATCCTCCGCACCGCCTCGGCACAGACGCTCGATGACCCTGCAAGCTTGCGAAAGCTGACCGCGGAGAAATCCGCAGCCATCGTGCGCATTCGTGCGAAACTCAAGTTGGACATGGCCGGACCGGAACGCTTCGTTGAACGCGAGCTCCCGGGTGTCGTCCTCGACGCAGCAGGCCTCGTCCTTTGCGAGGCATCACCCCTCGTTTCATCCCAAGGCCCTTTGACACTCACTCTCCAGGGCATCCAAGTCCGCTTCGAGTCCCTCGAGTCGCCACGCGACGCGACACTCGTTTACAACGACGAGAGCCTGGGCCTTGCGTTTTTGAGATTGAACAAGCCTGCTTCGAGCCCCCTACCTTCCCTCGGTTTGTCCTCGTCGAAGGCCCTCGTCCCGTTCGACTCGAGTCTTCTCGGGCACACCGTCCTCACCGTCAGTCGACTGGGGGACGAGTTTGCACGAGCCCCTCTCTTTCATCTGACGCGGATCAACGGAATCCTTCGTACGCCCCGCACCTGCTGGTCGGTCCAGGATGGGGGCGGCGACCTGGCTCTTCCCGTCTGGTCATCCACCGGAACGCTGATCGGCTTCAATGTCGTCCTCGCGCCGACCACAAAGGGGGACAAAGGGCCGAGCAATCCTTTTGCCACACTGCTCGGTCGCCGCAGTCAAGGCAAACACGTCGTCATTCCTGCTCAGGATGTCTTGACGCTCATGCGGAAAGCACAATCCAAGCATCTTCCCAAAACGAAGGAGCAAGGCCACGAGCACGCTCCCGGAAAAGAGCCTCAACACCATGACCACCGATAACCGGCCGAAGATCGGAATCCTCACCGTCTCGGATCGTGCCAGCCGAGGCGAGTACGAAGACCGTTCCGGTCCGGCCATCGAGGAAGTCCTCAGAGAATTCATCGCCACTCCGTGCATCTACGAGATCCGCGTCGTCCCGGATGAGATTCCTCTCATCGTGGAGGGCGTTCGTCGCTTCGCCCAGGAGGGCGCGGCCCTCATCTGCACGACCGGCAGCACGGGGCCTTCCCCCAGAGACGTGATGCCCGAAGCCATGGACCGCGTGTGCGACAAGATGTTGCCGGGCTTCGGCGAACTGATGCGAAGGGTTTCCCTCGAAGAGGTGCCGACGGCCATTCTCTCACGGCAAACCGCCGGAGTGGTCGATGAATCCTTGGTGATCAACCTCCCGGGCAAGCCCGCCTCCGTGAGAGTCTGCCTGAACGCGGTCTTTCCGGCGGTACCTTATTGCATCGACCTGATCGGCGGCCCATGGATCGACGGCAACGACGACGTCGTCCAGGTTTTCCGCCCAAAGAAGAAGTGAGACTCCCATGCGACTCATCATCCCGTCGGTTCTCGTTCTCATCGCCGCTTGCACCACCTATGAAGTGCCCTGTCCCTCGGCACTTCCCGAAGCCGCCGAAACATCATTGGACACCAGCGCCTTCGAAGCGTCTTACCGGGGTTTGGTCGAAGCGATCCGCGCCACTCCTCAGTGGGAGACGCGCCAGTCCTCACGAGCCTGGGTCCAAGGGGAAGCTGAACGCGTCCTCGAACGGGTCGACGAACTCTACCGCTGGGTTCCAAGGGACGAGATCTCTTGCGGCGCGATCTCGTTGACACGCTTTCAGATTCGGCGCATGGCAGGGATGGAGGATCCGCCTCCCTCGTCCGCCGATGCCTCGCTCGTGCGCTCTGCGGAGGCGGAGCTTGCGCGCGTCGCGGATGAGCGCGCTTTTCACGACACGTGGACCATGCTTCCCTGGCTGGAAGACTATGTGGACCGGGGGATTCGGTTCCCTTGGCTCGAGCATGAAGTCCTTCCGTCCGCCAAACTCTGCCTGCAACGGGTCCGAGGGATTGAGCCGGAGGACATGGAGTTCTGGAGCGTACAACGAATCCCCTCGAGCTTGCTCGAAGACACGAAGGCGCGAGTTGCTCGCGTGCTCGAACGTCTTCCGTAGGACGACGCGTGCCCCGACCCGACCGGCGAAGAGAACCCGCGCCGCATTGTCAGGCGCCTCCCCCGGCAGCATGATGTCCCCACGAAGCCAAAAGGGGACGCGACATGGGCAAGGAATTCGACCTGGTGTTGAAGGGAGGAACGGTCGTCTCCTCCCAGGGCCGCGAGACGCTGGACGTCGGGGTCGTCGACGGCCGCATCGTCGAGATTGGGAGCCTCACCGCGAAGAGCGCCCGCGAGGTGCTGGATCTGACCGGCCTATTCGTCTTGCCGGGATTGATCGACAGTCAGGTGCATTTCCGCGAGCCCGGCGCCGAACACAAAGAAGACCTACGAACAGGGAGTCGAGCAGCCGTCCTCGGAGGCATCTGCTCGGTTCTCGAGATGCCCAACACATCTCCGCCCACGACGACTGCTGAAGCCCTCGAGGATAAGTTCAGGCGTGCCCAAGGGCGCATGTGTTGCGACGTAGGTTTCTTCGTGGGGGCGAGCCCGGAGAACATCGACTCCTTGGGTGTCCTGGAGGCTCTGCCCGGAGTCCCGGGAGTGAAGATGTTCATGGGCAGTTCGACGGGAAGCCTCCTCATCGCCGACGATGCCGGCGTCGAAGCCGTCGTCCGAGCGACGCGCCGACGCATCGCCGTTCACTGCGAGGACGAGGATCGGATGAATGAGCGTCGCTCCATGCTGGGAGACTCGGCGCCAGCGACTGAGCATCCGGTCTGGAGAGATGCACTTTGCGCCCTCAAAGCGACCCAACGCCTTCTCGCCATCGTCAAGCAACACGATCGCCGCGTCCATGTCTTCCATGGCACCACCGCCCAAGAGATCGAATTCCTCGCGGATCACAAGCGTTGGGCCACGGTGGAGGTCACACCCCAACACCTGACGCTCGCAGCTCCCGAATGCTACGAGCGCCTCGGGACCTATGCTCAAATGAACCCGCCCATTCGGGGGATCGAACACCAAAAGGCCCTTTGGAGAGGGATCGCGGAGGGCGTCGTCGATGTCTTGGGCTCCGACCACGCGCCCCACACGCGGGAAGAGAAGAACAAACACTACCCCAACACGCCGTCTGGAATGCCTGGAGTCCAGACGATTCTCCCGGTGATGCTGAATCATGTCCACGAAGGCCGTCTGAGTCTGGAAAAGCTCGTCGAACTTCTCGCCGAGGGCCCGGCCCGAGTTTGGAGCATCCATCGCAAGGGGCAGATCGCAGGAGGATTCGACGCGGACTTCACGATCGTGGACCCGGATTCCTCATGGACGATCCGCAACGACTGGATCGCCAGCAAGGCGGGTTGGACACCCTTTGACGGCATGCGCATTCACGGTCGGCCGGTCGCGACGATTCTCAGAGGCCGAGTCGTCATGCGGGAAGGGGAGATTCTCGTAGGCGGCGTAGGAGCCCCCTTGGCCTTCGGCGCCGCCGACGCCTGAATGGCACCGGCCTGAGATTCGGTGCACACCACCAAAAAAAAGGGCGACCCCCAGGGGTCGCCCTCGTTCACTTCGCATTTCTGAAGGAACTCAGGCCTTCTTGGCGGCCCGAGGCCGAGCCAACTCATCGACCTTGGCCTTCAAGGCCTTGAACTCCTTGCGAGCCATCTCGAGAGCTTTCTCCTTGTCCTTCACACGTCTGACGTTCCTCGGGGTGCTCTTTTTCTCCAGACGAGCGGTCGCGGCGGCATGGGCCCGCTTGGCATTCGCCATACGGTCTTCCGCCTTCTCGAGATCGCGGAGAAGCTTGACGATGCGGCCCACGGACTTTTTCAGGTTGCCTCCCACCGAGGTCTTGTAGGCCTTGGCCATGGAGGCGAACAGTCGCCGAGCGCTGGTGCGGCCGTTACTCCGCGCCACTTCGTTACCATGGGGATCGAGCAGGATGAAGGCCGGCAGCTTCTTCAGGTACTCCTTCCGAACGGACTCGTCCGTGACGGATTCGGCTTCGATGCGGAAGCAGCGGAAGAACCTGGAACCGATGACGAGATCCTCGGCTCCAAAAAGTTTGGCTTCGTGTTTTTCCGCGGCGTCGTCGTCGTCGAGATTCTCATCGACATAGATGAGCGCCGGCTTCCCCTTTGCATCGCTGAGTTCGAAGAGCGCACTGAGGGGTTGGCGGACCGCGCCATAGCCATCCGTGGCCTGCGACGGCCAATCGGCGTCGATCCACTCGATGTCCAACAATTGGGCCGCCGCGGGACTGCGAGTTTGACCGAGAAGAGTGACGGGGACGCGCCCGGCGCCCGAGGGGGACTTGGCTTTGCCAGCCCCACCACCACCTCCTCCTCAGCCCTGAGCGTAGGCAGTTCCGCTCATGGCGAGGACCATCAGTCCGGCGATCGCCGCGACCAAGATCATCCGAAGATTCTTCATTGTCATGGACTCCGTTGGAATGTCCCGGAACTCTTGGGGTGACGCACTCAGCATAGTGACCGGATTCCATGGCTGCAAATTCTTTCCGATAGGGCGAAACCGCCCCGACTCTTCGGCCATCGCAACGGAGTCTTGACATGAATCAAGCCCCGAGTCCCATCGAGTCGATGCTTGAGAAGGAAAAAGGGATTGCGACCCGCGCCCGGAGGAGGTGCGGAAGGGGAACATGATCATGAAAGAATGGGCAACATTCGGACGTCGAGGCCGTCTCATCGCCCTGATTGCGTCCATCACCATATCATCGCAACTCTCTTATTCACAGCAGATTAAGGACGACTCAGCCCAGGATGTGCAAGAACTCTCGGAACTCAGCCTCGAATCCTTGATGGACCTCGACGTGACGAGCGTTTCGAAGAAGAAGGAAAAACTCCAAGACGCTCCCGCCGCCATCGACGTCTTGACCCAAGACGATCTTCAAAAAAGCGGGGTCCGCTCCCTCCCGGAGGCCCTACGGCTCGTCCCCGGCGTTGAAGTCCAGCAACTCGACCGGAATCGCTGGGCTGTCAGCATCCGCGGATTCAACGGCGCCTTCAGCGACAAGCTGCTGGTCCTCCTCGACGGGCGCACCCTCTATACACCGCTCTTCGGCGGTACGTTTTGGAATCAGCAAATCGTTCCCATCGAGAACATAGAACGCATCGAGGTCATCCGGGGACCTGGGGCAACCCTCTGGGGCGCCAACGCCGTCAACGGCGTCATCAACATCATCACGAAAAGCGCCCGTGACACTCAGGGAGGTCTCGTCAAGACGATCTACGGCACCCATGACCTGGAAACGGTGCTCAGATACGGGTTTCAGATCGGCGACGACGCGTGGCTTCGTGTTCACGGGAATTGGTTTCATCGGGACGACTTTGCCGATGCCTCCGGAAACGACTTCCATGACGACTGGAATGCGGTTCAAGGGGGAGCTCGACTCGATTGGGCCGTCTCGGACGTCGACTCCCTCACCGTCATCGCCGACGGCTTCAGTTTTCAACCCGCGGCCCGCAACGACCAGGTCTTCTCCGCCTTCGTGCAGGACGAATTCGAACTCATCG
>CAZLGG010000047.1:22199-29253 GCA_964559135.1 uncultured Planctomycetia bacterium | reverse complement strand
ACGTCTCGATGGGGTCCGCGGAGGAGCGAGCGGCTCGCTTCGCCTCACTCACATTGGATACGTTCCGGCTCGGCGACGGAACAGCCTTGGAACTCTCCAAGTGGATGCGGGAGGGCGGCACGCGCCACGTGGGAGGAGGATTCGCCGCCGCACCGCCCCGGGACGGCACGTTCGACTTCGCGGCCACGGGCACGACAGAGATGAATTGCCTGCTCTGTCATCTCCCCCGACCGGATGACGAAGCGAGACGTCGAGAGCTGGCCGCCGGTCGCTTCGCCTGGTCCTCGACGGCCACACTCGGAAAGACGCCCGTCGTCATCCACGATGGAGACCGCTGGACGTGGAACCGGGCGGTCTTCGATGACAAGGGCCAGGTCAAGGGTGAGCTCTTGGGCCTTCGGCCGCCGCGAGCGACCAACTGCGCGATCTGCCACGGCTTCGTGCCCACCCGACGAAAAGCCCCCTTCTTCCTCAGACCCGGCTCGGCAAACCCGGAGACCGAAACGACGGGAGCCATCTTCGCCGCGGATCGCATCCGGGAGTCCGGGATGAATGTCGCCGGGAAAGACGATCTACGCCGCCCATGGGACGTTCATGCGGAACGCCTCCTCGAGTGTTCCGACTGCCACGGTTCTCTGAACAGCCCCTCGTCGGTTCTCGAAATGCGCTCGTCGGAGCCGAAGCACCTCACCGTGGAGCCCCGGAGCCTCGATCTCAGAGAATTCCTGCGAACTCCGAGTCACGACTTCGCCAAGGGGCACGTCAGCCAGGGCCAAGTCGCCCGTCGGCTCGACGGGACCATGCGCCGATGCGAGGACTGCCACGCGGCGGAAAAGACCCACCCCTTCCTCCCCTACCGTGACCGGCATTTCACGAGCATGCAGTGCGAGGCCTGTCATATCCCCAAGGAATACGCACCCACGCGCCAGCAGACCGACTGGACCCTTCTCGGGCCCGAGGGCGATGCACTCGTGGTTTACCGGGGCGTCGACGGTGACCCTTCCGACCCGAGAACACTCGTCCACGGTTACACGCCGACGTTGTTGCCTCGGCGAGAGTTGGACGGCTCCCGCAGGCTTGCTCCTCAAAACCTGATGAGTACGCTCTACTGGGTGGACGGCCCCCGCGGAGGAAAAGTCTCCCGCGAGGTCCTCGCGCGCGCGGTCTTTTCCGGTTCGGAAGGGACCTATCGCCCGGAACTGGTGGAGGCCCTCGACGCCGACGGTGACGGGCGCATCACGGGCCATGAACTTCGGCTCGACACCCCGGAGAAAGCGGCTGTCATGGCCGACCTCTTGAAGAACGAGGGCGTTCAGAATCCGGTCATCAAGGCGGAGATTCTCCCCTACGGCGTCCATCACGGCGTGACGCCCGCGCGCTTCGCGACGAAAGACTGCAACGCCTGCCACGGATCGGATTCCCGGGTCGGTCGAGACTTCCCGATTGCGGCCTATCTCCCTGGCGGCGTGACTCCGCGGCTCCCGGACGATTCGCTGGTCACCCTTCCGGGTCGTCTCGCTGCGAGGCCGGACGGCGGCCTCGTTTTCCAACCCGACCCCGACGCCGCGGGATTGCGAGTCCTGGGTTTCGGCACGGACCGACGGGTCGATCGGATTGGCCGGTGGACTGTGATCCTGGTTCTCGTGGGTGTCTTATTTCACGGAGGAACCCGGATCTTCCTTCACTTCTACTCTCGAAACACAGCGAACAAGGAGGATGAGGCATGAGCCGGCCCCTCCAAATCTACACGGTGCACGAACGCATCTGGCACTGGCTCCAAGCCTTCACGATCATCGTCTTGATGGCCACGGGAATGGAGATTCGGTCTCCTCAATCCATCCATCTGCTGGGTTTCCAGACCGCGATCGTCACCCACAACGTTTTCGCCGGGCTTCTGCTGTTCAATGCGGTGATGGGACTGTTTTACTTTCTCACCAGCGGAAAGATGAAGCAGTACCTTCCGGGAGAACACGACTTCTTCCACAAGGCCTACCGTCAGATGATGTATTACTCCTACGGGATGTTCCGCGGTGAACCTCATCCCATGGAGCCTACCCCGGAGAGGCGTCTGAACCCGCTCCAGAAAGTGACCTATCTCGTGATCCTCAACATCCTGCTGCCCCTGCAGGTGATGACGGGCCTTTTGCTGTGGAGCGTCCAGACGTGGCCCGAGGCCACGGCCAGCATGAGTGGAGGAGAGTTTCTCGTGCCCCTCCATGCTCTGGGGTCTTGGTTCTTCCTCGCCTTCACCCTCATGCACGTGTATCTCACCACAACGGGTAAGACGCCCCTGGAGAACTTGAAGGCCATGATCACGGGATTGCGCGATCAGCGGGGGCCGGAGCCGGCCGCCAAGGAGATCAAGTCATGAACGCAGCAAGAAGCAAGCCCACGTGGAACCCCTGGGTGGGCGGGACGTTTCTCGGTCTCGTCCTCTACCTGGCGTTTCTCCTGACGGGGCATGGTCTGGGGGCCTCCGGCGGTTTGGCCCGCGTCCTCGCATCGGTGATGGACGTGATCACTCCCGAGCACATGCGAGCCAACCCCTATCTCGCGCCCTACGCGAACGGCCCCTTGAACCACTGGATCATCCCCCTGATTCTGGGGGTCGTCTTGGGAGGCTTCCTCGCCGGGCTCTGGTCGAAGAGCAACAAGGTCGAGACGTTTCGAGGCCCGAACATCACGCCGCGCACCCGCTGGATCTTCGCCCTTCTCGGCGGAATTCTCGCCGGGTACGGGGCACGCTTGGCACGCGGTTGTACATCGGGGCAGGCGCTCACGGGCGGAGCGACCCTGTCCGTCGGGAGCTGGGCCTTCATGTTGGCCGTGTTCGGTGGCGGGTATGCGATGGCGTGGTTCGTTCGCAGGCTCTGGAACTAGGGAGAGGTACGATGTTTCCCATCGCATGGAGTGGACTCGGGTTTTTCCTTGTGAATCTCGCGCTGGGCCTGGGCTTCGGGATCGCCCTCCAGCGGAGCGGCTTTGGAGATTCCCGGCGCATCGCGGGCCAGTTTTACCTCACGGATCTCACGGTCCTGAAGGTGATGTTCACCGCGATCGTCGTG
This sequence comes from uncultured Planctomycetia bacterium, assembly GCA_964559135.1. Taxonomy (GTDB): domain Bacteria; phylum Planctomycetota; family DRQF01; genus DRQF01. The sequence continues at coordinate 26,188 of CAZLGG010000047.1, read as the reverse complement.
GCCATGCTGCTTGTCCTTTGGTCGAGCGCCCTGGGATGGCTCGACTTGGAACAGGTCTTCATCGACCCGACTTTCTTCGGCCCGGGCATCCTGGGAGGGTTCATTCTCGGCATCGGGATGATCGTCGGCGGCTATTGTCCGGGGACGAGTCTCGTCGCGTCTTCGAACTTCAAGCTGGACGGCATGGCCTTCGTCGCCGGTCTGTTCCTCGGCATTTTCGCTTTTGGAGAAACGGTGCCGGACTTCTGGAACTTCTTCCAGCTTTCGGGTGCGCATGGAACCTACACGCTCGACCAATGGTTGGGCGCCTCCAAGGGGATGACCGCCCTCCTCGTGACCGTCATGGCCCTCAGCGCCTTCTGGGGCGTCTCACGGCTCGAGGCGGCTCGCGCCCTCGGCGCTACCCCGTCACCCGGCGCGCGCATTGGAGCGGGTGTGCTCGTCCTCGCGAGCCTCGGGCTGCTCATTGTCCCGCAGCCGGGATTGGACGCGAAGATCCACCGCCTGGAACCGGAGCTGAACGGGCTGCTCCGTCAAAGGGCGGTTCAGATCGATCCCGCCGAGCTCATCGACCTCATGCACAACAACCAGGTCAAGCTCGTCATCCTCGACGTGCGTGACGAGAGCGATTTCAACCTCTTTCATCTTCTGGATGCGAAGCGTGTCTCCCTCGGCGATCTGCGAGGAGACTTCCCTGATTCCATCGATCCCATCTCCATCGTGGTCCTCGTGTCCAACGACGGAAAACGCGCCACCGAGGGTTGGAAGATCCTTCGAGCCCGAGGCTTACTCGGTTCCTATATTCTTGACGGCGGCATCAACCAGTGGCTCGAGATCTATGGCCCCATCGCGAAAGTCAAGCCAACACGCCTGTCGAACGTCACCGCGGCGGAGGCCTTGCGTTTCACCTTCCCTGCCGCCTACGGTGATCGCCTCGACATCGCGTGGCCGGATCCCAAGCACATGAAGCTTCCCGAGCGCAGCTACCTGCGGAAAGCCAAGAGCATGAAGCCCGTGGCTCTCGCGGGTGGCGGCTGCGGCTGAAGATGATCCTGGGATTCGTGGGGCGGTCCTGTAGCATGAACGCAGCAAGAAAGGGACCACGACCGTGCAAGCCCCCGAGACCATCGAAACGAAGCGACTTTCCCTGCGGCGGCCCCTCATGGACGACGCTCGGATGATCTTCGACCGCTACGCCTCTGACCCGGAGGTCACGCGGTACCTGCACTGGCCCACACATCGATCCGTGGAGGTGACCAGGGAGTTCCTCCGGTTGAGCGACGCGGCCTGGGAGGCCACGGCCGCGGGTCCCTACCTGATCTTCTCCCGGGAAGAGGATCGCCTATTGGGAAGCACCGGACTCGATTTTGCGATTCCCGACCGTCCCATGACGGGCTATGTGCTGGCACGGGATGCCTGGGGGAAGGGCTTCGCCACTGAAGCCCTTGGGGCCATGGTCGACGTGGCGTGTTCGTTGCAACTCCCCCGCCTGTTGGCCTGCTGCCACCCGGACAACGCGGCGTCGATCCGCGTGCTGGAGAAAGGGGGTTTCGAACTCGAAGGTCGCCTCACCGCCTGTGCGGCGTTCCCCAACCTCTCCGATGCCAAGGACGTCGACCTCCTCGCCTACACCCGCGATCTCGAGTGACGGTGCTTTCAGGAGCCTCGAATCCGACGTGAGTCGGTGTCTCGTCATGATCAGCGACGGGTTCTTTGTCACCACACACGCCGTCCACCTCGACCTCGATGAAGACATCCTCGTCCGGGAGGCCTCCCGCATCACGAAGGTTTCCTGGTTGCCCCCCCCGAGCTTCGGCTATATTGAGAAAACTGATCACTCCCCCACTGCTGATCGAATAGAGATCGAGGATTCAAAGCGAGGAGGACATCAACATGATGTCAGCACGAGCCGGATGGAGCGTTATAGCTTTCCTTGGCATTTTGGGTGTACTAGGTACGGAGCAAGGTGTCCTCCGCACAGGTGGCCCACCGGTCACATCGAATCACCGCCTGACCGATTCCACGACAACATCTTCAGGCAACCTCTCGAGTGGCATCATCGACCTGCCCGGGCCGAGCGAGCAACAGGACGACGAAAGGGAACTCGATGGGGCCTTGAAAAATCAAACGACCGGGATCAGGAAGATTCACGATGTCAAAATCTGGTTCGAGGATCTTCAGGGCAACAAGCTGAAAACCCTCAGCGGTGGCGCGCCGGTGAGCCAACTGAGAACGGGAAACGGATCATCTCCTCCAACGCACGTGGCAACGCTGGCTGGGACGAGCGGGGGTGTTGCGACATTCAATCTTGTGGAGCCTATCAGTCGCGGCGCGTCAGTGAGCTACGACGCTCAAGTGGATCACTTCGTCGAACCGAACAATTTTCGGATCAAGATGAGCTTCTCACAGAAGAATGCATCGACAGGCAAACACTATGAAATCTTGGGTACGGCGGACATCGACGACACTGTGCAGAAGGTTTTGATAGACGGCAATGCCCCTACGATCCGCACGGGTGTCTTGATCGGCTTGAAAAACGTCAGTGGGTCCGGTGTCTTGACGGGTGCAGTGGTCACTCTCGTGAGCAATGAGTCCGGGCTCAAATTCGAGGGGGGAGAGGTTCGAGATGCCAACGACCATATCGTTCCCGGTGCTGCGGTCGTCGTGAATCAGGAGGGAGGAGGCGTCACCGTCTCTGGACTGTCGCTTGTCAATCCGGATTTCGTCAACATCTGGCTCGACATCAACGACACGTTCACCAAGAACACGTCTTTCAAGATCGTGGGGCTACTCCAGTAGCCCCCTGCCCCTCGCAAGAGTCTCGCCACCAGTGCCTCCTCATGTCGCATGGAAGGCCGGATCACGGGGTCGGAAAGTGGATTTTCGCTCCCTGTGGCTTCCGACGACTCTCGGGGGCGGGTAAGGTCTGGAGGCGATGAAGTCGAGAATCTCGCAGCGTTCCATCACCTGTAGAGGATAGGTCATTTCCCCCCGCATCGACTCCGACATCGTGATCACGACGGTCCACAGGCTGACCCTTCGGATCGGTGATCGCTTTGCCGGGAGAGGCTTGCATCAAACGTGCGTGGACCTGGAGCGCGTCGCGCGGGACACGCAAGCCACGGTGGCGAGAATCGCCCGTCCGAATTATTGGATTCAAATCGTCTCGCTCCTCGCCATCTTGGTGCTGATCGCCGCGGTCGTTTCGATCGGCCCGGCGGTCGCGTCGGGCTCCGCGGATTTCACTTGGCTGACATGGGTCGAGGCCGCCGTGGAAGTCTCCAACCTGCTCATCTTTCTTTCCGTGGCCATCTACTTCCTTTGGAGTCTCGATGTCCGCCTGAAGCGAGGAGGTCTGTTGCAGCCTTGAACCGATTGCGAGAGGTTGCCCATGTGATCGACATGCATCAGTTGGACAAGGATCCGGACTCAGTCTTGAAGTCGGCGGCGCCCACGGAGCACTCGCCGAAGCGCGACCTCACTCCCGGTGAGCTGGGGCGCTACCTGGACTACTGTTCGGAGATGCTGTCGCTCGTGGGAAAGCTCGGATTCCTCTACGTGGCCGGCGTGGGTGACCCGGAAGTCGCCCGGGAGGCCAACGACCTCGAGTCCCTCTGCACCGGCCTCAGCCGAAAGATCTGGCAGAAGATCATGATCCTCCGCGAAACCCCTGCCTGAGACGAGGACGATGTTCGTCGGGGGATCGGTGCGCGGAGCGGAGCGGAGCGCGCCAACCTTGACGACAAGAAAGCTCTTGGTCGTTGGGGCGAGTCCAACTCATAGCCACCGGGCTGCGAAGATCGACTCCCGCTCGGCACGCGTCCCCGAATTGAATGAGTGGGCCCTGTTGGACTCGAACGCGAGCGGCCCCCAAGGGCCGGTCGCGTCGGTGCGCGGAGCGGAGCGGAGCGCGCCAACCTTGACGACAAGAAAACTCTTGGTCGTTGGGGCGAGTCCAACTCATAGCCACCGGGCTGCGAAGATCGACT
>CAZLGG010000047.1:0-22099 GCA_964559135.1 uncultured Planctomycetia bacterium | reverse complement strand
CTCCCGCTCGGCACGCGTCCCCGAATTGAATGAGTGGGCCCTGTTGGACTCGAACCAACGACCAAGAGATTATGAGTCTCCTGCTCTAACCAACTGAGCTAAGGGCCCGGGACGCCCAGGATGACGTGGACATGGGATTCGGGCAAGCCCTCTCAGAGGCGGAGTGCGGCGAGAACGGCGTCCGGTTCGCGACGGAGAAGGGTCTCGTTGATCTTGATGGCGAAATGGGCCGGGTCGCCATGGGCCTTGGGCAGGCGCACGCCCCGTTTGCGGACCCGAGCGGCGTAAGCGTCGAGATCGGCGACGTGGGGGCGCAGGAGGACGACGTTCGTCCCGTCCGGGAAGACCGTCACATCGAAGTCGCCGCTTTTTTTCAGCGCCGCCAGGATGATGTCGCCGCGACGTTTCGCTTCGCTCATGCGCACTTTCATGCCGTCCAGGAAGAGCAGGGCCACCGCCGCGAACGGCCAGACCCTGGGCAGCCCCGCGCCGAACATGCGTCGCTCGTGATAGAGACCGTCGAGAAGGTCCGCGGGCCCCGTCAAGACGGCCCCGGTCGGCGTGTGGAAGGCCTTGTACAGGGACACATAGACCGTGTCGAACATGGCCGCGTAGGTCTTGACCGAGATACCGCTGAAAATCGACTCTGTAAAGATGCGGGCGCCGTCGAGATGGCGTCCCATGCCCAATTCAGCGGCGCGGCGCGTGACGGCCTGCATCTCATCGAAGTCCTGCCGACGGTTCGATTGTCGGCGTACGGGAGACTCGATCATGAGGGCTCCCAAGGGCATCGCAACGCGACCGGTTGCCGTACGCTCCACGACATCGTTCAGCGCCGCGGTGGTGACGGTCGGGCTTCCCGGGCCGACGGGGATCAGGTGCAGCCCACTCAAGGTCTGACAGCAGTCGCCGCAATCGTTGAAGAGGTGGCTTTCCGCGGGCACGACGACCCTGCGCCCTCGGCCTTCGCAGAGGCGGCGTATCGCAACGTGGTTCGCGAGTGTCCCCGTGGGGAAGAAAACGGCGCGCTCCTTGCCCACCGCCTGCGCGAAGGCCTCTTCGAGCGCGGCCACCACACCGCCCCGAGAGTAGCTGTCTTCCTGCATGCTGGGATGCTTGGCCAGCTCACCCAGGAGCCAAGTGTATTCCTTGGGCTCGAGGTCGAGTCCGTCGCGGGTGAGCTTGACGGGGCCTTCGGACAAGAGGCGTTGACGCGGGTCCTCCATGTCTTGGAGAGCGTCATTCCAGGCGGTGAGGGCCAAAGCGCCCGTCGCCGCCGACTGGAGAAAATCACGGCGTTGCATGAAGAGACTCCACGGCACGGAACACAAATCGTCAAGGGGTCGGTGCTCAGGCGGCCTCTCAGGTCGTGGAATCTGCGGTTTCCACTTCCAACTGGAGATGGCGTTCCAACCAGGCGGGGACCCGAGGGTCGTCGATGCCCGGCGGCAAGAGGACGCGAGCAAGAATCAGGGGGCGGTCCAGGTACTCGTCGATCTCCCAGGTCAAAGCGCCTTCCTCGACCGTGTAACAGCGACGCTTCACCCCTGCCGAGCCGACGTAATTCCACAGCGCCCGAAACAGGTCTTCGGGAATCGCCTCTTCGGCCATGGCCTCGTGCGGGCCCGACCCGAGGGCCAAGCGACGGAAGAATCGACGGGGTCCGTCCGCCTCCTTTTCCGAGCGGATGTGTTCGTGCATCTTCTCGCCGTCGATCCAGCCCTCGTGAACCTCGCACATCGTGAAGGATTCGGGCAAGCGCGGCATCCGGTTCAGGGGATAGATCCGCTCCGTCGCTTCCGGAACGGGCCTATCGTTCAAGGCCGCCGCAACATCCGCGACGCGTGCCCGAAGATCCTGCATTCTGGAGTCCGACCAAGAGGACGCGAACTTGGCTCCTGCATCCTCGGCGTTACGCAAGCAGACCTCGACGAAGGCCTGGAGAGCGGTCTTTCCGGCGACGCTGAGAGAGACCGTGGGGCGCGATTCGTCCAGCAGGACAGTGCGCTCCAAGACGGACGAGCTCCTGGCGAGAATCAGCCAGGGCTGGAGAAGGGAGCGGAGACCGGTCAGCGATTCCATGAGCCCCCGTACCGAGGGGACGTGCTCGGCAGCCGGTCGCGCCAGAGACACGATCCGGTCCAGGCCCGCATCCACGGCGGCCGCGACCTCGGGCTGAGGACGTTCCCTGGCCTCCTCGAGGCGAGCCGTCAGTTGCTCGCCGGCTTCATCGAGAAGTTCGGCGAGACGGGAACCCAGTCCTTCGGATTCCGCCGCGTGTAAAAGGTCCGCCTCCCAGCGCCGCGCCTGCCGTCGCAAGCGCTTCAGAAGAGAGCGAGCCTCCCCGTCCAGAGCCAACGTCCTTGGACCCTCCTCGTCCTCGAACGCCAACCGAAGACTCTTGGTCGCCTGCTCGAGGGATCGCCTTTTCCGAGGGCTGAAGTGGGTCGGCGCCGTTTCCAGGACATCGAGCGCCGCGGCGAACGCTTCGCGTTCCTCGAGCTGGGCCACGAGCCTTCGAATTCCCTTACGGTGTTCGCTTCGTCCCGCGGGGCCGAGGGGGCGCCGGAAGGCATCCATCCAAACCGAAAGCCCCCTGAGAGCCTGCAAGCGGCCTTGCCGATCGTCACCGTCGTCGAGGGCGAATTCGAGGGCGTCCAGCCCACCCAAGAGCACACGCCTCACGGCCTCGTCGAGAGGCTGGGCGGGATTCCACGTCGTGCGGTCCATGAGAAACATCATACAGGGAGGGGACCCCTTCACGGCACGATGATTGCACCGTGTCTCGAGGAATCAGCGAAAGGAGGTGCGCCATGAAAGTCACGGATCTCATCACTCAGCAGAAACTTGTGACGATCCGGCCCGATCAGACGCTGATGGAGGCCGTCGACCTGATGCAGGAGCACCGCGTGGGCGGGCTCCCCGTGATCGATGATGGCGGACATCTTGTCGGCATCGTGTCGATGGGGCAGATCATGCACTACATCCACGAGGGCCAACACGAAACCGTCCGCATCGACACGGAATGGCATTCCCCGGTGAACGTGGTCTGCAAGAAGCAGCCGTGGGAGTGCATGCCCGTTGAGAAGGCCATGCTCCGCAAGGTCGTGAAGGTTCCCAAGGAGTTGGAGGCCAAGGACGCGGCACGCGCCCTGCTGAATGCGGGCGTTCATCGGGCCGTGGTCGTGGACGGCCTCGGTCGCCCGGTGGGCATGCTTTCGAGCATGGATTTCGTCCGCCTCGCCGCGGTGGACGAGCACGCGGCCTGAGGCTCCCAGACCAGCGGCCGACCCGTGAGGCGAAACCCTTGGCGATGAGCGTTAGCCTGGGCCCATGGCCTTGGAGGAAGTCGACGACCTGCGACGCCTGCAGCGTCTGCGCGACCGTTTCCTGCGCGAGGGAACGGCGGACGAGGGGATTGCGGACTACTGGCGCGATGCCCGCGATCTCAGAGCCTACGAAGCGGTCTTCGCGCAGCGCATCGGCTGGAAATGGGACGCAGTTCTGAACGCCGTGCGGAGGGAGTTGCCCATGTTCTCTCCCACTCAGGCGGTGGACTGGGGGTGCGGGACGGGCATAGCCTCCCGCCGCCTCGTGGCCCATTTCCCAGCCTGCATGCGGGTGTTTCTCCACGATCGGTCGAACGCATCCATGGATTTCGCCGCGCAGCAAGTGGCTGCTGAACACCCCGAGGTCGAAATCTCGAAGCTCGCTGAATTCCCCGGGATCGAGGCGGACCCTCTCCTCATCAGCCATGTTCTCGGTGAGATGAGCGCAGCCGACGAGACGTCTCTCGTCGCCCGCGTGCGCACGAGTCGCACCGTCATCTGGGTCGAACCGGGGTCGAAGGCCGTCGCCCGGCGGCTGTCCTCGATCAGAGATCTCTTGCGCGAGGAATTCATCGTGCTGCATCCGTGCCCCCATCAGGGCCCGTGCGGCGCCTTGGAAAACACGTCGGACTGGTGCCATTTCTTCGCGGCCCCGCCGTCGGCGATCTTCCAGTCCTCGGACTGGATGCGCCTCGGCCGACGGCTGGGGCTCGATCTGCGCTCTCTCCCCTACCACGTCCTCGTCCTGGGCCGGCGCGACGCGTTTCCTGATCGCCCCACGTTCCCCGCCGAAAATGTGGCGCGGATGCTCGGGCGCCCGGACCTCGGCAACAAGGAGGCGCGTGTCTGTTTTTGCACCGCGCAGGGATTGAAGCGACTTCGCCTGGTCAAGAGTCGCAACAAAGAGCTCTTTCGCCGCATGAAAAAACACGCGAGCGAGTTCGGTCTCGTGCGCACCGAGGTCGATAATGACCGACTGCTGGACATCGAGGACATACCATGACGCCCAAGGACCTCCCATTGAGCGACCACGTCCGTCGGCACCGGGTCCGCCTCTTGGAGGGGTTCCTGGAGGAACTCATTCGCTTGGCTCCGCAAAGCGTGCTCGACGTGGGGTGCGGCGACGGCGACGTCATCAGGGGTTTGGCGGCCCGAGCGATTCCCGCAACGGGCCTCGAAGCCGACACCGAAAAAGCCAGGGCGCTCGAAGCCGAGGGGCTCACCGTCGTCCTCGGCGACGCGGGAGCCTTGCCATTCCCGGATGACGAGGTCGACTGGGTGGTGCTGCGTCATGTCTTGCACCATCTCCCCGAACCGCGGGAGGCCCTCGCGCAAGCCGCCCGCGTAGCCCGTTCGGGCATCATGGTCGCGGAGCCCTGTTTTCCCGAATCCCTCCCGTCGGGACAGGTCGCCAAGGAGTTCGACGAATGGTTGAAGAGGGAGGAGCGAAGACGCGGTCGCTGCCATCACGCCAACACGACGCTCCCCGAGCTGGTGGATGAACTGGAATCGGCAGGCTTGCGCCCCGACGAGGCTCGTTGGCATCAGCCGATCGGGCTTCGACCCGCCGAATGGCTTGCCCAGGAAGTCCTCGATGTGGACCCGAGCCTCCTCGAGTCCGAAGTCTATCTCGCCATGGAGGCGCGAGCCCGCCAGGCAGGAGCGAGTGTGAACGGGAGCCTCATCGTCATCGCTCGCGCGAGGAGTTGAATCGACAGGGGATTCACGGCCCCAGGGTGTAGGGCCGCCAAACGGTCCCGGTCTGGACCAGCAGCAGATCGCAGGTCCCCGGCCGCCAATCCTTGCGGGCGGCGACGACACGAAGCGCACGATGTCCGCCAACGGTGCAGACCTCGATCTTTTCGGCGGCGACCACGGGCGATTCCTTCAGCCAATCCGCGGTGACGTCCACGAAAGCGCCATCCTCGCCGCGTCGCCAAAACCGGATGGAAGATCGACGATCGCCTGCGCGCTTCATCCGAGCCGACAGGACCTCCCGATAGGAGCGGGGTTCCACGACGACGAGATCGTCGTCCCCGTCGCCGTCCAGATCGGTGAACAAAACGGCGTCCGCTTTCACCTGGTCGTTCCAGTCCTTCTTCATGAGGCGACCGCTGTAGCCGCCGGGGCCGACTTCACCCTCGAACAGGACCATCGGCCCGCCGTCTTGGGCCACGGCCAAAGCAGGAGGCGTCTTGGCCGAAGTGGCCAGATCCTTGGCTGTCCAGTCCAGGGGCTGCCTCCAAAGCGGCAACGCCTGGGCATCGAAGTCCTTAGGATCAAACAGAGCGATATCTGGACCTCCCCGATCGTGAGCCAGTGCGAGGGCGATACCGACTTTACCCTTGCCCATGACGATGGATGTCCAAGCGGTGGGGATCGCACCCGCAAGAATGCGCGGAAGAGCGATGCCCGGTTCTCCGGAACCGGACCGCGCAGCCACCAGCTTGGCGGCCGCGGAAGAAGCGAACTCGAAGAGGGAACCTTTGGGGATGGAAGCGGAGACCGGCACATCACCCGTCCAGGATTCATGGGGAGAGACGAGGTCTCGGGCGATGGCAACGAGTTGCAAGAGCTCTGAGCTCTTGCGGTCAGGCATCTCCTCTTCGAGTTCGGAAATGAGGATCAGGAGTGGAAAGTTGACGGGGTGCCTCATGGCGGACTCCTGGAGCCCGGCCACGGTATCCCCCTCGGAAGTGATTCCCTTGGGCGAGAGCGCGTCCACTGCCTTCTTGCCGAGCAGAGCCTCGACGGCGACTTGAAGCGCGGCGCGGTCGTTTCCCTGCCGGCGGTAGGCGAGCCCCAAGAGCAGAGCCGCGTCCAACGCCTTGGGGTTCATGCGGATGGCGGCTCGGAGGGGCTCGACAGCCGCTGCGGGTTGTCCATCCAGCAACTCGATCCGCCCCAGCATCATCCAGGGGCGGGAGTCGGTGGGATTGCGGTCGAGCGCGGCCTTGCGAAGTGAGCGCGCCTCGTCGAGGTCGAAGGGCCAACCCGGGCGCAGGGTGTCGTGGAGCGAGGCCAAGCTCGCCGCGACGCGGCTGTTGCGCGGATCGAGTCGGTTCAATTGGCCCCAGAGATCTTTCGCTTCACCGCAATGGCCATGCTCCGCGAAGAGGGCTCCCAATTCGTAGAGCGCGGTTTCGTTCTCGGGGTCGAGATCGAGGGCCCGGCGATACGCTTGGACCGCATCCTTGTAGCGACCTTCGCGATTCGCGGATTGGGCGGTGCGGAGAGTCTCCCAGAAGGTTTTCACGCGAGCCTTCTCTTCAGCGGCCAAAGCCTTGGCGTCTCCTCCCGCGGCGGTGTCGTCACCCTTCTTGCAGGACGACATGAAAGGAAGCAGGACGAGGACCCAGAGAGCGAACCGGCTCATCGTTGCAACTCCTTGGGCTGGGCTCCTTGGGCGAGCAGCCAGGTGCGCAGCCCTTGAAGCGGGGAAACCGACTGAACCTCTCCGTCCGGCCAGATCACCTCGGCCCCCTCGATGCCGCGGGCGTCCCCCAGCCCGAAATGGACGTCAAGTTCGCACTGCGAGAGATAGGACGGAGAAGCCCCAACCACCTTGGATTCACGGCGCCCGTTCTCGAGCAGAATGGTCACCCTCGCTCCGATGCTGAAAGGATTCGGAGACCCGGGCGACGTCAGGCGAAAACGAATCCACCCTGACTTCTCGCCGCCCTGATTCTCGAAAACGGCCAGCGGCCCGCGATTCCTCGCGACGACGACGTCGAGATCGCCGTCACCGTCCAGGTCTCCTACCGCCATCCCTCGTGCGACATTGGGTTTCGCGAAATCCGGAGCCACGTGGCGTGAGATCTCGAAGAAACCCCTGTCGTCGAGGTTCCAAAACAGCATGTTCGATTGGGCTTTCAGGGACAGGTCCTTGTTCTGAAGCGTACTGCCGTTGACAACGAGCAAGTCCTCGAGCGAATCGTTGTCCAGATCCGCGAATTCCGTGCCCCAGCCGACCTTGTCGAGAGCGGGCGCGCCCAAGCCCATGGCGTAAGACGCGTCCTCGAAAACGAGAGTCTGGTCTCCCTCCGCGGCCTCACTTCCGGTCAACTCCGCGAACTGGTTCCTGTAAAAGCTGTTTTCCTGAGCGATCCAGTGGGTCACGAAAATGTCGGTATCACCGTCCTGGTCGGGGTCTCCCAGGGCCAATCCCATGGCTCCCTTGTAGTCAGCCGTGACGGATGCGGCGCTGCGATCCTCGAAGTGCAACCCCTTCGCACCCCGGTACATCCTGTTGGTGGTGATGTCGTTGGCCACGTAGATCTCCGGCCAACCGTCACCGTTCAGATCGCAGATCGCGGCCTCGAGGCTGCGGTCCTCCGCGTCGTCGACGCCGAGTTCCCTCGCCCTGTCCTGGAAACGACCGGTGCCGTCGTTGATGTAGAGCCGATTGGGCACGGGCTCGTAAGAAACGGGATTGAGAGTGTAGGGCACACCCTGATCGTACTGCTGGGTTGCATCGGTTACGGGGGTATCATGTGAGTGCTCGAACTTCAGGTAGTTCGTCACGTAGAGATCCAGATCTCCGTCACGATCCACGTCGCCCACGGCGACGCCCGCGCCGAACAGTTGGCAACCCACACCGGCCTCGTCCGTCACGTCGTCGAAGTTCCCCTTCCCGTCGTTGCGGTAGAGACGGTTTTTTCCGATGTTCGTGACGTAGAGGTCGAGATCTCCGTCACCATCCGCATCGAAGAACACCGCGCCCATGCCGAAACCCTTGTCACCGACACCGGCTTCGTCGGTCACGTCCGTGAATCTCCAGTTGCCGTCATTGCGGAAGAGGCGATTGGCTCCTTGCCTCGGATCGGGGGCGAGCCACGACGACGGCTGATTCGTCACGTAAAGATCGAGGTCGCCGTCGCCGTCGTAGTCGGCCAAAGCCACGCCGGGCCCCATGTCCTCGACGAGGATCGCGTTACGACGGCCGGGCGCATGCTCGAATCGGATCCCGGTCGTCGCCGTCACGTCTGCCAGAACGATCCTCGGCGGCGGCTCCGGCAAGGGTCGCCCGAGAATGTCGGTGACCCCCTCGACGCGGGACTTGGAGTCGAACACCTTCTTCCTCGCGAACAGATCCGGCAGGACGAAGACGGCCGCCAAGCCCAGAACGAGCACGCCCGCCGCTCCCGCCGCCCACCACACCCTTCGCATGCGACGTGTCATTTCATGGCTCCGTCGTCACCTGAATCGTCTTCGTCGCGATGGACATCGACGTGAGAGGCGCGCGGGCCTCGTCGCTGCCCAAAAGGTAGCTCACGAGAAACTGATTGAACTTCCGGTAGTTGAGACGTGCCTCGATGGAGAGTGGGCCTTTCACGCCGGCCGGGACCTCGAGAGTCGTCACCTCTTCTTCGGGGAGCGCCTTCTTCAGGTCGGTTCGGAGGCTGGTGGACGGGCAGAGAACCTGGTACTTCGCGGTGTCGGTGTAGTCAGGGAAGAGAGCTCGCCGAAAACGGGCTCCCACCATCTCCCACAGGTTGTGGCGGTCGATCAGATTCCCCTGTTTGTCGATGCCTTCCGCCTTGAAGAGGAAAGAGCCTTCCTGGAGGAAACCACGATCATCGAGACGACCCGACGAGTAGATTTCCTTGCCGTCGGCATCCTTTACCTCGAGCTGCACCCAACACTGGATGATGTCGAGGGGCCCCGTGGGGAAATCGTGCCCCACTTTGTTGCTGTGAATAACGACTTTGACCGGGAATGCGTCGCCGGCCTTCACGGAATCCGGCGCCTCGATTCTGAGGGGAACGACGGGGCCGGTTCTCCACTTGTCCTGGATCTCGGGCACGACCGTCTCGCCCTTCAGCCACTCCTCGGTGAGCGCCACATGACGCTTCCAACCCTCCAGTTTGTGGAAGGCGGGAATGAACTGATTGGCGCCGATGAATCCGTGATGACGGTGTCGACCGTCGTCGGGATTGCGGTTGTAGTCGGCGTCGTCGCCGGCACCGGGATCGTTGGAGGCCACGAGGCGCATGTGGCACTCATTGCAGGTGATCCGGGTTTCAGGCGAGTCGCCCGCGTTCCAGTGGCTGGCCTTCCAATTGTCGTACTGGTTCTGAAGCTGCACCCAACTCGCCTTGTTGATGCGCTGGTCGATGAATTGCTTGTGGCACGCACCGCAGAATTCGGGCGTCTTGTAGAGGTCCCGCTTGAAGGACTTCACGTGGTGACGCGGATACGTACGAATGAGGAAGTTGGAAACCACCTTGCCGAGGCCTTCGGATTCCAGCTCTCCCAGGTAGCGCTCCGGCTGCAACATGACGTAGTCCGCGTTTCCCTGGACGTCGGCGGTGGCGATGGAATGGCAAGCCACGCAGGAGATTCCTTCGTCCGCGCCGAAACTGGAGAGGTCCTCGCTGTAGAGGTTCTTGGCGCCGGAGAAAAGGGCGATCGGGTCGTGACATCCCGCGCAGTAGCGCGTCGCCTCGGGGCCCTCATTTTTCGCCATCACGTGCTGCACCCGCTGGAACGCGCCGTCCATCGCCGAGTACCGATGGGCGCTCGGCAGCCACTCGTCCAGGATCTCCTCGTGGCAGCCGGACGTTCCGCATGATCTCGAGTTCGCCATCACGACGGGATCGAGCGCTCCCCCGGTCTCCGTTCGCGCCTGGCTCGGAGCGAAGGGGTTGTCTCCGTAGCGATAGCTGTAGTCCTCGGGCAACCGATAGGGGTCCCTCGTTCCCGGCAACCACCAACTCACGCCCACTGTGAGAACGACCGAGAGCGCCATGAGAGTCCCGCACCACTTCAGGTGGACGCTCGGCGCCCTCCGGAGATCCAGCGCGCCGGCGGCCGTCGCCAGACGCCGATGCAGGAGGATGACGGCCAGGTAGTGGACGACGAGCAGGGTCGCCGTTGCGTACCCGCTGATCAGGTGGAGGCGATCGGCCGTCCAACTGATGCGATTGGCGAAGAATCCCTCGTAGGTGAGTTGCACTCCCGACCAGGCGTTGACGAGGAAGACGATGAGGAGTGCGTAGCCCAGGAACTTGATGTAGCTGAGAGGCTTCGGGCGAAGTCGCCACCAGTGACGGACCTGGTACCACAGGTAGAAGGGCAGGACCACGACCCCCACCAGGGTGTGTCCGAGGAGAGTCACCTGAGCCGTGGTTCCGAACGGGGCGAACTGGACGAAAAGACCCGAGAGGGTTTCGAACACGAAGTAGAACGTGATCAGGATCGTGAGCGCGTGACGCCACTCACGAACGGACTCGACAAGAGCCTTTGGAGTTGTGTTGGGCGATCCCGTCATGATTCGCGCCTCAAGGTTGAATGGTGATTTTCAGTCCGTTGGATGCGATGATTCCTCCGGGCGCCGACGCGTCGGGGAAGAAGGCCTGGACATAGACGACATAGCCGGCGAGGACGGGCGACGGCGGGATGGGCCGACGATCGAAGGCTGAGCCGGATGCGTCGGCTTGGAATGGAGCGGTCAGCAGAGGACCGGCGGAGATGTCGAGATGGAGCGGCACGCCGGCGATGCTCGCACTCGCAGACCCCAGCGTCGCGACGAGCATGCCCTGCGCTCCCGGGGGTGCGGCGACAGTGGTGATCGCGAACCCCCAGTCGCCCAACCGCGGCTCGCGATTCCCGTCGAGAAGCAGGGGCCCCCGAGACGTGATGGCGGGGAGACCGAATCGATTCAGACCGTCCTCTCCGTTGAACTGACCATCCAAATCACGATCGAGTCCCAATCTTTGCCCCTCGCCCGGCGGAACCGCCATGAAGGTGGCGATGACGTGCCCCGTCGAAGCGGTGGCGAGGATGGAGGAGCGGTTGAAGGGGCCGAATCCCACCTCGTCCCCCTGATAGAGGGCCGTCTGGGGGTCGAAAAGAAGGCCTCGCGGCAACCCATCGACGGAACCGATGAGCACGAGGTCGCAGTCCCCGGCCTGAGCGCGCTTCTCCATGAGTTGGATAGCGGCGAGCGTCGCCGATTGGTTCGACGTCGCTGCGTTGAGAAGAACACGGTATCCGACGATGGGAGCCGTCCCGGAGTCGAAGGACTCGAGGAAGTGAGCCAGATCGTCCTTTTCCGCGGTGGGCATGGCATTGAAGGTGTTGAGGTCGAGAAAGGCCCTCAACGACGGGAACATCCCGTCATTCGCGAACCCGAAACCCACCTTGGTCGGCTGGCCCAGCGCGGGTGTCGTGCCACGTCGCCAGAGCCCCCGCAGCTGAGGGGTATTCATGGGCTGGGTGGCCCCGATGAACGCCGTGGCCGCGGGCAAGAAGATCCGGGACGAGGACCCATCCGGTTCGCTGTGGCAAGTGGCGCACTTGTTGATCTGCCCGTTGGCCCAAAGAATCGCCGGGGTGTTGTGGAACGTCTTCTCGCCGCGCGCAGCCGAAGCGTCGTATGTGCGGTCGAGATTCTGGTTGGGATTCGGCGAGTGAGCAATCCGCTCCATGTATCCGGCCAAGAGGGACATCTCCGCCTCTGGGAGCAGGTCTCCGCCCATCAGAGCCGGGAAGTCACCGTTGATGTCCATGAGACCAGGAATCTCGCCCCTCCAATGGTAGGGCGCGTTGCCGGCCAACCCTCGCAGTGTCTGGGTTCCCATCGGCCCTCGCATGGGATGGAAGTCCCAGTCGGGAACGCTCCCGGGCGGGAGAAAATCCGGCTTTTCCTGATGGGGAACCTTCTGCAGTTTTCCGCCGGGATCGCCCAGATCCCACGACAGCAGGTCGTGCTCACCGTCGACGTGGCACGCGGCGCAGCTTCCGCTGCCGTTGCCGGAAAGTCGGGCGTCGTAGAGGTATTTCCTGCCGTCCCGAATGATCGCAGGCGTGGGGTCTCTCCCGAGGCTCCACTCACCGATCAACGCTCGGCTCGATGTGTCGATGATGGAGAAGGAGTGGCTGAGTCGGTTGAAGACGTAGAGCCTGGGCTGGGCGGGATGCAAAGCGAGTCCCCGGGGCCCACGCATGTTGAGCGTGTCCCGTTGATCCGGGGCGGTCGATGTCAGCTCGACGCGCTGCAAGAGGGTGCCCTCACGACTGAGAACGCCCAAGCGGTCGCTCCCCTGGGAGGCGATCCAGACCTCTCCCTGCGCGCCGTCGACGACGACGGCCACGGGTTCGGCCAAGGCATGGGCGCGATCGGTGGCGTTGGGGATGGTCTCGTAGTCGAAGTCCGCGTGGAGATCGATGACGCGCCGCGTCGGTTGCATAGCCCCCATGTCCAACTTGACGACGCGGGAGTCGATGTAGTGCGCCCGGAGGTTCGGCATGAACCGAATGGCGTTGCGAGAATCGATGTTCACGACCCAGAGTGCATCGTCCGTCGCATCGAACGCGAGGTCATAGTTGATCGTGCCGATGCTCTTCACGAGACGCGTGACGTTGAACGACGAGGCGTCGATTTCGGCCAGATCGTTGTCCGGGATGTTCATGGGGTGGAACGCCCACTGTGGGTCGTCGAGATCCACGATCAGACTCTGCGGAGGACCCGGTGGCAAACCTGCGGCCGTGGGGGGCGGGGGCGGAGGCGCAAGGCCTGCCGGAATCAACGTCGTGCGGTTTCCGGACCGGAACACGAGGGCGTAGACTTTGTCGCCCGCCGCATTGCGGGCCAACGCCCGGGGTTCCTTGCCGAGGATCGGAATGACTGCCAACGGCTGTCGCGTCGTGGGATCGAAGACGCGGATCTCGTCGCTTCCGCTCACGCTGATGAAAGCCCGTTCAGGGGTCCCGGCGAAAATGATGTCGCCCGGATCGTCCTTGACGCGAATGGTGTCGATCACCCGTCCTTTCGAGATCGAAACGACACTCACGGAGTCGGAGACACTCTCGGTGACCCAGACCTCGTTGGAATTGCGAACGGCCAGACTGACGGGTTCGAGACCGACCGGGATGGACTTGAGCATCACGGGTTGATCCGGATTCTGAAGGGACCAGACCTGCAGTGCCGCATTGGGGGCGTCGATGACATACAGGTGAAGCCCATCCGCTGAAACCTGGATCGGATGCACCGGCGAGGACTCGAAGTTGACGAAACCGGACTGCGAGGAAACCGTGGCGGCCAAAAGGCACACGGCAGCGAGGATCGATGGGATTCTCATGGTCGAGAGCTCTTGTTCAAAGGGTCAGCAGCAAACCGGGAGGACGTATCCTCCGCTTCCGGTGGCTCATCATGCCTTATAAATCGGACAACTTCTACGATTTTCTTGTTTTGGGATCCAAATTCAGATTAGAGTAGGAGGAGCTTTCTCAATCGGAGTGAAGGAAGGCGGTTCATGTTTCAGTTGTCCACCGAGATCTGTCTGAGGTCCCTGGCCATCCTGGTGGCCCGCCGCGACGAGGGGCGGGTGCAGTCGGGCGATATTGGCGCGATGCTGGGACTGTCGGCGGCTTACATCACGAAAAGCCTGCAACCGCTTGCCCGCATGGGATGGCTGAAGTCCCAGAAGGGCCGCGGGGGGGGCTGGGCCTTGGCGGTCGACCCCTCCCATATCTCGTTGGCCCAGCTCATGGAGGTCTTGGAGCCCGACGACGGTTGGTCGCGGTGCGTCATCGGCCACCGAACCTGCTCCGACGAGACCCCCTGTCCCTTCCACGACGCCTGGAAGAAGACCAAGGCGGATTTCCGCCGCCGCATGGAGAAGCTCACCCTCGAGAATCTCGAGAATTACGTCCCGCCTTCGGCCCCGGGTTTCATTGACGTCCCCGAGCCGCATGTCCCACAATGAAGCCTGGAGTGACCCGGAGACCCTGACCGCCCATGAAACCCATCCTTTTCGCCGTCGCCGGCCTCGCGGCCGTGGCACTTTTCGCAGCGATCTTCCTCTTCGTCTTCGATAGCAACGAGGAAGAGGGACTCGATCCACAATTCAACGAGAGCGCATTGGAAGGTCCCCGTCGAGGAAGCGGCGTCGCGGACACAGGTGAGTCGCCGAAGCGGATTCCGTGGTTCACCATGACGCCGGCCAAAAAACGGGAGTCCGATGCGGTCGACAGCGGCACGCTCCGACAACTGGTCGATGCCGACGAGAACCCGATTCCAGGTGCTCTGATCGTTCCCTTCCAGAACGGCAAGTGGGGGGCGCTCGTCCGCACGGGCGACGAGGGGCAATTCCCTCTCCCCACTCCCGAGGACGATGGCTGGTTGGCCGTCGCTTCCCCCGGCACGCTCCCTCAGATTTTTCCCCTTCGCGCCGACCGTGTCCCGAAGAGGTTTCGCCTCCGAGCGACGCCGGCGGCCAGCCTCGTCGTCGACGTGGACGGTCAGATTCCCACGCCTTCTCTCACCCTCGTCTTCACCCCGTTGCTCACGACGTTCTTGAATCTCTCACGTCTCTCCGAAGCAGAAGCTCGTTCCTTGTACTCGCTGAGTCCTCGATTCGGATCGTGGGAAGTGCGCACCGACAAGAACGGGCGCATTGCCGTCGGGCGCCTCCTTGCCAAAGAGTCCTTTCGCATCGAGATCCCTGCCGGGCTCGGGCTCAAGAACGCTCTGCAAAAGAGCTTCCTCGACATCACTCTGATTCCCAGCGACGCGGCGACCCTTCACCTGACAACCCGCCCACACCTGCGCGGACGACTCCTCCAGGTGGGGAGCCTCTCCCCCGTGGTCGGTGCGCAGGTCTCCGTCACGATGCCCACCGACGACGACAAGTCGGTACGAATCCGCTTCTCAGCGGAATCGGACGACGCGGGACGCTTCGACATCGAGCTCGGTGCATCGGCCGCTCAGCAGGTCGCCTTGGAATTCGGCCCCGGCGCGGAAGCCGAACCGCTCCCTCTGGCGGGTCCCTTCGAGGGAGTGAGAGATCTCGGAGACCTGCTCGTGAAGGGGGCCCGACATGTCGAGCTGCGCGTCGTCGATGCCGACGGGAACCCGGTCCCGGGGGCCCGCGCCATCTCCGAAGACAACGGCAGCCTCAGCCCCCCGAGTGATGAGCAAGGCCGCATCGCGTGGCCGGGCTGCCCCGTGGCGACGCGGCGCGTCCAAGTGGCCGCCCTCGGCTTCGCCCCTTCGTGGGTCTCCTTGCGGGACGACGAGACGCCGATCAAGGTTCGCCTCGCGGCGTCCAATCGGCTTCGCGTCCTCGTCACGGATGATCAGCACCGTCCCATTCCAGGGCTCAAGACTCGCCTCGAATTCTCCACGCTGCCGTTTCTCTACGGCTCCGAGGGTTACCCCTCGACGCTGTGTTCTCATCTGATGGGGTTTCCACCCCTTCAACCGGCGAATGGAACCGCCTACGACAACATCCGTCGAAAAACCGCCGAGAACGGTCGTGTCGAATGGAGTTGGTTGCGGCCGGATGCCCAAGTCACCGTCACAATCCTCGACGCGCTCAAGCGGGTCATCGCTTCGAAAGGGCCCATCACCCTCGGCCCCGTGGAGTCCCGCGACCTCCTTTTCGAGCTGAAACCGGATCACGCCCGCGCCGTGACACTCTTCGTGAAGGGCGCCGACGGCGCGCCTGCATCGAATGTTTTCGTCCGACTCAGGCCCGTCAACAAACGCGCCCCCACCTTCGGTCGGGCCACCGACGCCCAGGGAATGATCCGGACGCCCGTTCTCCTGATGGGCGCTCCGGTGACCATCGAGGTTTTCCGCTATGGTGAGGCCATCGCCTCGATCGAGTCGTTCGTTCTGAGCGGCTCGGATCTGGAATTACCCCTCCCTCGATAGCGAATGGAAACGGCCCGCCCCAAAGCACAGAATGGGGCATGGCACTCGAAGCACATGTTCCCGAGGGATTCGACGTTCCGTCCCTGCCCAGCGACCGAGCGGAATTCTGGCGCAAGTTCTGGGACGAACAGGTCACGCCCTGGGATCTCGGCGGGCCTCACCCCCACTTCCAGAGGATGATCTCCGGCCGGCGCGCCCCGGGCCGAGCAATCGTTCCGGGATGCGGTCGTGGGCATGATGCGCTCTTTCTCGCCCGCAACGGTTACGAGGTGGTCGCCGTCGACTTCGCCTCCACGCCACGCCCCGATCTGGCAGCCGCCTTGGAGATGACGGGGGGCGCGTTCGTCCGGGGCGATGCTCTGGCGCTCCGTGAGGAATGGGGCCCCTTCGATCTGTTCCTGGAACACACATTCCTCGGGGCACTGCCTCTGGCGCGCAGGCGGGACTGGGCGAGTCTGGCTCGCCGCATGGTGCGGCCGGGGGGCTTGTTGGCCGGCATCGTGTTCCCGTCGGGCAAGCCCACCTCGGCCGGAGGCCCCCCCTTCGGCCTGGAGGTCGGTCACTTCCGGGAGTTGCTCCAACCGGAATTCGAACTCATCGACACGGGGCGGGTCATCCCTCCCACGCCGGAGCGCCCCGTGGGCGAGCGCTACGTTCTTTTCCGCCGACGCTGAATCTCAGAGGTACTTGAAGGGCGTCCCGGTGTTGAAGAGGAGGACGCGATCCCCCTCATCGATCCAGCTCTCGTTTTTCAGGCGGCGGGCCGCGGCCGCGCAGGCGCCTCCTTCGGGACAGGCGTACAGCCCCGAGGTTCGCGCCATCCATTGAACAGCGTCCACGATGTCCTCATCCGGAACGGCGACGGCGCATCCTTGCGTCTCGCGAATCGCTCGCAGGATGAGAAAGTCGCCCACGGCGGCGGGCACCCGGAGCCCGGCGGCCATTGTGGCGGCACCCTCCCAGGGTTGGGCGAACTCCGCGCCCTCTTCGAAGGCCCGCACGATGGGGGCGCAACCCGCGCTCTGCACGCTCACGAGTCTCGGACGCTTGGCGCCGATCCAACCCAAGGCCTCGAGTTCGTCGAAGGCCTTCCACATCCCGATGAGCCCCGTGCCACCCCCCGTCGGATACACGATCACGTCCGGGAGCGTCCACCCCTCCTGCTCCGCGAGTTCCAGCCCCAGGGTCTTCTTTCCCTCGAGCCGGTACGGTTCCTTCAGCGTCGAAAGAGCGAACCAGCCTTCCCGTTCGACGCCTTCCTTCACAGCGTGCCCGCAGTCGGTGATCAGCCCGTCGATGAGGACGACCTCCGCCCCGAGGGTCTCGCACTCGACGCGAAACGGACGGGGAGCGTCCGACGGCATGAACACCTTGACCGTCATCCCGGCCGCCACGCCGTAGGCGGCGGCCGCTCCGGCAGCGTTCCCCGCGGAAGGGATGGCAAGAACCTCGACCCCCAATTCCTTCGCCCGGCTGACGGCCATGCCGAGCCCGCGAGCCTTGAAGCTCCCCGTGGGGTTTTGGGCCTCGTCCTTCACGGCAAGGCGAGGGATCCCCAGCGCCGCACCGAGGCCGGGCACCTCGACGATCGGCGTTCCCCCTTCCCCGAGAGCCACGCGATGGGTCGGGTCGGCTACGGGCAAAAGCTCCGCCCAGCGCCACATGTCATTCGTCCGCTCGGTCAACGCCTCTTTGGAAAGCGATGCGGCGACGGCCTCCAGGTCGTAGCGGGCCAGAAGCGGCTTGGCGCAACACGACGAGAGTCCCTGCAACACATCCGCGTCGTGCCGCTTCCCGCAGAGCCCGCATTCCAGATGGCTGAGTGCGCCCATGAGATCTCCCCTTCCTCCCAGAACCCGCCCCCGCCACCGGGAGCCTCGCTGTCAGCCTACCACTTGAAGTCGACGCGCCCGTCCTTCGTCCCCCCCAGTTGGGTGGATGGGGGAGTTCCTGAGATGACTGACGTGAACTTCTCCGAAAGGGGCGCGAGAAGAGGATGTGAGGGCTTGGGTGGCACGCCGCGCGTCAAGGGGATATCCTCCCTGCGTCATCCATCAATCGCCCCATCCCATGCGAGTGGACCTCATGCCCCACCGAACCCCACGCCTCCTCCTCCTCCTCGTTTTCTCCGCGTCGCTCATTCCGACACCGGCTCTGGCCCAGTCTGCCAAGGACCGGGCCCTCGGCCGAGTGACCCTGGACCTTGAGGACGTTCCCCTGGACGTGGCCGTCAAGGCCATGAATGCGCAGGTCGACGTAGACCTCCATCTCACGACCTATGCCGACCCGAAACGGCGTGTGACGGTCAAGACCCGTAGGAGACCCATAGGCCGCGTCCTCGATATCCTGGGACTTGGACGACCTGGGACGGAACCGTTGCGCGGCAGGAAAGTCATCGAGTCCGTGAGACGTCTCTCCAACGGAGTGATCGTTCCCAGCTACGGCCTTTATCCCCGCGACCAATGGGCCGAGTGCTGGACACTCCGCGCCGTGATCCCGGGCGCGGAATTCGTGGCCCGCCCCACGCCCTGGGGCGATGCGGGGCAGCACAAACTGATCATTCACGGCATGAAGGATTTTGCCGGCCTCCTCGACTGGAATGTGCGTCTTCGCAAGAGCAAGGGAGTGAGGGGCGCCCTCGGCACCTGCCGTATCCACAGTCCGCAATGCGTCCTGCTCCCCGCCGCCGAGAAGGGATTGCCCGTCGTCGAGGTCTTCGGCACCCTCCATGACCACGAGAGAAAGCACATCCGTCTCGTTCACGGCCCCGACGGTTGGAGCGTTGCGCGGGTCGGTGACTATACGTTGAGGGTCACATGGCCCCAGGTCGTCGTCACCGCGAAGCGACCGAAAATCACGCGGGTTCTCGAGGCGACCCTTCCCGCGACGTCGATCTCCCTCGTGAGGAATCCCGGGGTCTCGAACCGAACCCCAGATCGCAAACTTCGTTCCTTCGGAGGTTATGGCGGTCGCGTTCGGGCGAGGAGGAATCCGAAGAGAATCCAATGGTGCGGCTGTTGGAAGGGAGAAAAGATCGAGCCCTATACGGGTACCGACGTCCCTCATTCCTCGCGGATCACCGTTCCCATTCCCCAGGGCGCCCTCTACAAGGAGAGCGAAATCTCCGCCTTGGAGATCGAGTTTGGATTACCCCGGAAGAAGACCTTCAAGACGACGCTGAAGCCCGTCCGTTGAGGGCGGTGCCGGATTCGCGCCAATCCCTGAAGCCCGTCGCCCTCAGAGTGCAACGGGAACGAAAATCGGCGCGGTCCGTGATCCATGCGCCGCCACCGGGGAGCGCGCCCTCAGCCTACCATTTGAACGTGGTCGTGGTCTTCGCGGAAGCACGATAGGGCTCGTGTCCGTCAATGAATTCCGCCACGAGGGTGCTCGTCTCCACGATCTCGTACGGCTGGAGAGTTTCCGGCCGAAGAACGCCTTCGGTGTGGCTCTCGACCGTGGAGACTTTGAGCTTTGTCCGCAATTCGGGACGTGTCTTGAAAAGGGACTTCAGCAAACCCGCGGCCTTTCCCGACCCGTCCTTCCTCCTCTGCACCGAGTCGATCACGATGTTCACGCGCCCCTGCTTCGCGGAGGGCCCCACGTAAGTCACCTTGATCTCGTCGGGTACGAAGTCTTTGTCGTCCTCCGGAGCTTCGGATGCCAACTCGACCGACTCGCCGGGCTTCAGCCCTTCGGCATAGCGCCAAAACCCGACCCACGGCTCCATGCTGTCCAGCATTTGAGCCCGCTGAGACTCCCGCATCTGGGGCGAAGCGAGCATCAACTTCAGGAGCTTCTTGAACGTCTTGTCTTTTCTCAGCGCGGGGCTCAGCTTCGGGATGATACGCTTCGCCACGTCGGCGTCGAGGACTCCGACATCCACGACCTCCCCCTTCGTATTCAGATAAACCGGCGGGACCGCCAGTGCAAGCGCTTCGATCAGCCCCGTGGCCTGACGACGACCCTTCTTGGACTGGTCCTTGACCGAGCTGAGATCGGCCTTCAGGAGCTTGAATTTGTCCGTGGTGAGAATGAAGCGGTCCCCCTTTTTCTCCTTGCCCAACCGATAGGTGGTCCTCATGACCAACTTTCCTTGGGGAGCCGCGATCTGGGTGGTGACACTGAATTTCCGGCGAAGGGGCCATTTGAAGGTGAGGTGCAGGGGCTTTGCCTGCTCGGCCCCCTCCTCGTCCTGAGCCGGCAAGAACGACATCCTCGAGCCCGCAAGTACGAGGAAAAGGCAAAGAACCCACGTGTAGCGCATCGGTGTACTCCTGAGCTTAGGGTGAAGACCTGGATTCTATGGCTGCATGACGATCTTGCAAACAGACCCAGGACTCCTGGGTTGGCTTCTCCCGATCTTGCCACTTGGGGTGAACGTCGTCGACGATTCCGCCCGCCCATTCGGAGCCCCGCATATGCCGATTCTCGCCCTTCTTCCTGCCCTGCTCCTCGGCGCCTTGTCCCCCGCAATCTCCGCCCAGTCCGCAAGGCAACGCAGTCTCGGGCTGGTCACACTCGACGAGAAGGACACTCCCCTGGGCACGGTCGTCAAGAGAATCGGGGAGCAGGTCGAGGTCGATCTGGTTCTCGACAAATCCGTCGACGCGTCGCGCCTCGTCCACACGAAACGCCCCAGGGACTTCCGCGTCCTGATGGCGTCCACCTTCCTTCGCCCCGTGGATGTCGTCGTGAAACCGAGTACGACGCGAAGCCGGGAACCGAGTGCCCAAGTCGGTCTGGGCGGCAGCGCAACCGGAAAATTCGGTCCCGCTCGCCCCCCTACAAGGGATTGGTGTTCGTGTATCGGAAAGGCCAAGCCCTTTCACAAAAAAGAACCCGAGATGGCTTCCGACGCCGTCACGCTGATCGTCCCCGCCGCCCGCTTGTACCGGCAGAGCGACATCGAGGAAATCCGCTTCTCGTTCGGTGTGCCTCGGAAGAAGACGTTCAAGACGACGCTGAAACCCATCCGCTGAGGGTGGACGGCACCGGAGATCAGGTCCGTCGGAAGAGGACATAGAACGGGATGCCCAAGGCGACCCCCGCGAGACCGTAGAGGGCGATGCCGGGTTCGCGCCAAGCCATGAAACCCGTGGCGCCCAGAGTGCAGACGAGAAAGAAGATGGGTACCGCGGGATAACCTGGCACCCTGAGCGCGGAGCCCGCCGTCCATTTCAAACGCAGCAGCACGAACACCGATGTGGCCGTGAAGAGGCCAAGCGTGAAACCGATCCATCCCAACAGTTCCCGAAGCCCCGTCGCCCAGACCGCCGCCAGTGCGAGCACGCATTGCAGATGGAGCGCCATGGCGGGCGGACCGTCGCCGCTTCGGAACATGCGCGGAAAAAGACCATCCTCGCTCATCTGCGTGTACACCCTGGGCCCCGCCATCGTCATCGCCGAGACGGATGTGAACAGCGCCAGGGCCACGAGCCCGCCGACGAGGCGGGCCAAGATGTCGCCCCCCAAGGCGTGCGCCGCCACCGCCGCCACATCGGCCCGCCCCTCCAACTCGCTCGCCGGCGCTGCCGCCAGGATGAGAGCGTTGAGAGCCACGTACGCAACGATCACGATCGCCGTCCCGGTGATCATCGCCTGACCGACAGTGCGCCGGGCGTCCTCCACCTCCCCGGCGACGTAGACGGCGGCGTTCCAGCCCGAATAGGCGAACGAGATCCAGACCAAGGTCGATGCGAAAGCGCCGAGATCGAAGGCGCCGCGCGGCGTGTCCGGAACGGCCTCGGTTCCAGAGAGGGCGACGAGGCCGCCCAGGCAAAGGCAGAGGATCGCCAGGAGCTTCAACCCCACGGCCAGATCCTGTGCCACCACGCCCCAGCGGCCGCCTCGTCCGTGAAGACCCCACGCGAGAAGGACCAACCCCGAGGCCGTCCACCGGGGTTCCAGGTCGACGCCAAAGACCCCCTGCAAATAGAGGGGCGCCGCGAGAGCCGCTGCGGCGACCGGACCCGTGAACCCGGCCAGAAGAGACGTCCAGCCGGAGAGAAATCCGGCCAAGGGATGCAGCCCGCGCGAGAGAAAAAGGTACTCACCCCCGCTTCCGCAGATCTCCCGGATGAGGGCGCCGTAGCAGAAGGCCCCG
>CAZLGG010000046.1:0-30168 GCA_964559135.1 uncultured Planctomycetia bacterium | reverse complement strand
TCGCCGAGTGGGGCGGACCCGCGGAAACGGTCCGCGCCTTGCTCGCCTGGATCTTCCGGGAGAATCTCGCCGAGCGATTGGACATTCTGGGGCCCGCGTGGGACCAGGCCTATCGGCGGGCGTTCATCGCCGTCAGCGCACCCGAGGCACGCCGGCCTCTCGCTCTCGTGCGGTCTTGTGGCGACTCCGGCCTTGCGCAGTGGATGGCTGAGGCACCTTTCTATGTCTGGGGTTTGGACTCCAACTGATCGCCGCATTTTTTCTTGTCGCTGGACCCATGGCCGTCCGTTCCTACACACGGTCGAAGCCATAGAATGGAGTTCGGAGGTCCAACCATGGGAAAAGGCTTGGTTCTGTTCTGTCGCGACATCGTCTTCCGGTTGCTTCCGGTGATCGTCCTCACGGCAGGATTCGGATGCTCTTCCGTTCCCCTTTCCTGTGAACCGGTGCACCGTTCTCTTCGCGTCGTGAATCCGTCGGGCAGGGCCGTTCGACTGATGCGGGTCGGAGGAGGTTCCGTGGATTTGGGCCGCGCACACCGGGTCGACTTGGAGCTGGAGGCGGACCGCTACGTCCTCGACGACGGAATCATGGAATATCCAGTTCCTCTCCTGGCGGACGTCATTGCAAAGGACCAGCCTTTGACCGTGGTCTTGGGTGACCGTGTCTCGGCTCCCGAGGGCTTCATCTACGTGCCGGGTGGACCCGCCCTCGTCGGAGACGTGTTGGGGGTGGGCGCGCCCGATGAGCGACCGGCGCGGGTCGTCGATGTCGCGCCGTTCCTCCTGGCGGCGCGAGAGACGACGAACGCCGAGTTCGTAGCGTTTCTGAATGCGATGGGGCGTTGCGACGAGATATGGATCGACCTGGGCGGCCCGAAGTGCCGGATCGAGCGCGACGAGGGGGGGCGGTTTCGGACCGACGCCCCCGATGAACCCGTGGTCACGGTCAGCTTGCCGGGGGCTCTCGCCTATTGTTCCTGGCTGACGCGGGACACCGGAATCGTCCACCGACTCCCCACGGAGGTGGAATGGGAAAAGGCGGCGCGCGGACCCTCCTCTTCGACTTACTCCTACGGTGACGTGTACACCGCGGAGGCCGCCAATCAGGAGAGCGGCGTTCTCATGCCGGTGGCCCACTTCCCGGCCGCGGGTTGGGGGTTTTTCGATCTCACGGGCAACGCCTTCGAGTGGACGTCCAGCGAATACGCGCCGGGGCTTCAAGTGCTGCGCGGAGGAAGCTTTGTGCTGGACGGTCCCTATCTGCGCAACTCGTTCCGTATGTGGTATCGCCCCGTAGTCCAAGCGGACGACATGGGCTTTCGTGTTCTCAGGGAGATCAAAAAATGAAGTCGATTCTTTTGGCTGTTGCGCTCTGTGCGCTCCCCTTGACGGGTCAGATGGAAAAACGCCTCCGCGTGCTCTATGACCGAAAAGCGTTTCGTCTGAGAGCGCCCGTTCTCGGCGCTCAGATCCCCGACTTGGTCCTTCGGGATCTCGCAGGGAAGAAGGTGAGTCTGCGAGAACTTGCCAAGTCCCGACGCGTGGTTCTCATCGGCGGTGCCTACACCTGACCGCCATTTCGTCGAAGCGCCGCCGTGTTGCGGCGCACTGTGAAGCGGGCCCCGAAGGACGTCGTCTTCGTCGTGATCTACACCCGAGAACCTCATGCTCGACAGATGGCGTTCAAGAACATCGTTCAGCCGATGTCATGGAACGAGCGCCGCGACCTCGCTCGGAAGACGAAAAAGGAAATGAAGCTCGACGTGCTATTCCTCGTGGATGACATGGGCGATCCCTCGCGGAAGCTCTTTGGCGACGTGCCGAATCCGGCGATCTTCGTCGAGAAGGGCGGGAAGGTCGCCGAGAAGCTCTCCTGGGCCGACGCGTCGGAAGTCCGTCGCGTCCTGAAGACGTGGGCCCCGGCTCCGAAGAAGAAAACGACGCCTGCTCCCGTGAAGAAGCCGGCTGCGAAGCCCGAAGCAAAGCCGGAAACGAAGTCCGAAGCCGGCCGCTAGAACGGTCGGCGTCCTGACTCCGTATGCGTCTTGGCCCGACGAACGCGCCACGTCCCGGCCTCTTTTCGGAGTTCGAGCCGAAAGCCCATGCGCCACATCTCGGTCCATTCGGAGCCGCGCATCACGTCGAAGATCGCGGCTCCCTCCACTGTCCCATCGTTTCCGTCGACGAGAATGAGGAGATCCTCCTCGTCCAGGTGGACCTGGTAGGGGAAGGGGCGACCGGCCGTCCGCGCCAGGAAGACCATTCCCCGTTCCAGATCTTCGCGGTCCAACCCGGTGCTCTCCTCCTCGAAGTCTTCGGAGAATCCCTCGCCGAAGTCTCCAGGGTCGGGCGCATTGAAGCGTCGCACCATGGTCTCGAGGACGGAGCGGATGCGATCCTCGTCGGACCGCATGAGGTGGCGGAGTCCGAACCCCCCGAGAAGGAGAAGGAGAGCCAGGACGATCCCGATCCCGATGCGCTTTCGATTCATGCCGTCGTTTCCTGATTTTTTTCGTCGGTCGGAGAAGAAGAGTAACGTCAGGGGATATGCGGCTCACACGACGACTTTGTCGTCGAGCCATCGCAGCGATCGGGCGGCCCTCGAAAGGCCCATGACGGAGATAGGTTCATGATCCCCTATGACGTGGCTGGACTCGCCATTTCCGCGGCGGCGGCTGCTCTTCGCCTGGGGCACCGACTTGACGAAATCCTGGCGGAAGAAGCCGCCGTCATGGGTGACCTGGCGCTAGCCAAGACGCGTCTTCGTCTGCGGCCGACGCTTCCGGAGCTGAGACGCGGGCTCGAACGACTTCTGGAGGAGACCGAGGGGAGGCAGCCTGATCCTCTCGGAGACGATCGCTCCCGGATCCGACGTGCCGTGTCGCGAGGGAAGCGCCCGAGTCTCGAGAAATACGCCCGCCGTTGGGGGATCTATGAGCGCCCGGGAAGAGTCTTCGACCCGGACGGTGACTTCGCGCGAACCCTGAGGGAGCGGGGAACCCGGCTGAATCTCGAAGACGAGGACATTCGCCGACTCGTTTATTTCATGGTCGCTGGCGAGGACCACAGGCGAAACAGCCTGGCTTTTCGTCTCACGGCCGTCGTGGTCGATGTCGCGGCGGAGTTCGGCGCCGTGAATGCCGCCCTCGTCTTGCGCGATCCTCAAGCTCGTGATCTCGTACAGAGCGTTCTCGCGGAATTCGCCGCCCCGGACCTGGAGGAACTTCCGGGAGCCGGTGCGCTCTTGCGGCATGCACTCGGGACGGTCATCGAAGGCCTCGTGAATCGCAGGGACGATCTTCCCGTGGGCGGGGGCGTCGCCCGCGTCGCTCTTCGGGCCCTCTCGCGG
Organism: uncultured Planctomycetia bacterium; assembly: GCA_964559135.1. Lineage (GTDB taxonomy): Bacteria > Planctomycetota > DRQF01 > DRQF01. The sequence goes on along the minus strand of CAZLGG010000046.1, from coordinate 26,817 downwards.
GCCCGCGATCTGGCGGGCGAGGAGTCCGACTTTTTCGTCGGACTCCTCGAGGGCCGTGGCTTTCGTTTCCTGATCCGGGGAGCTCTGGAGGAAGCCTCGGCGGGCCTCGACGCTTCCGAAGGGGGTCTCCTCGAGGCGCTTCTTGCGAGCGTCTTGAGCGAAGCCTCGACGGTGTTGGCCTCGTCGCCGGACGGGGCCGCGTTTTTCCGAGATCATTGGAACGAGTTACTCGCCGCTCTTCTCGAAGCCGTAGGCGAGGAAGGGCCGAGACTCTTGGGCGGCGACGCCCACCTCGCGGAAGTTGCCTTGACCGCCGTGACGGCTTCCTTGGCGGACGGATTGCGCTCGGGCCCCATCACGGCCGACATCTTGAGAGACGCTGCCGCGGCGGCGCTCTCGGCGTTCGCGAGAGAGCCCGAGGCCGTGGAACGATTGGTGAACTCGAAGGGACTCGGTGTGCTCTTGACATCGATCGCTGACGTGCTGTCCGGGGACCTTCGAGACGCCTTCGATACAGCCTCGATCGAGGCCTATGTCCGCACCGTACTGGGGGTTTTGAAGGACCACCCGACGCTGCTCGTCGACGAACCCGGTTTTCCCCGCCGCCTGATCGCGGAACTTCTCGGAGAACTCGCGGCGACGCCCGAATTGGGTTGGGAGACTTTGGCGACCACGCTGGTGGAATCCACGCTTTCCGCCGTCGCGCGAGAACCTTCCCTCGCCGAAGGAGAGGGCTTCGCCAGGTCCGCCGGGCAGGTGGCGGCGCGGCTGGCCCAGTTGGTGGCCGAGGGGGGATTCTCGCGGCTCACCGCGACCGCGCTGATCGAGATCCTCGTGGATGTGCTGGCCGAGGACCCTTGGATCGACGCCTCTGTCCCCGGTCTCGTGCTGGATGTCTTCGGTGACCTGTTGGGCGGCGCCGACGGAGATCTCCTCGCGGGGCGGGTCCTCCCGGAGAGCGTCGAGGTCGTCTCGAACGAATTCGTGATCCACGCACGAGATATCGCGGAGCGTCTGCCCCCAGACGACCTTCCCCTGAGACTTCTTGAACTTCTGGGCGAGGGGCTGGAGAGGGTGAAGCGGCAGATTGGTCGTGGGATGGGGCGAGGGGACGTTCCGGAGTTCCTGGGTCGCCTCGTTCGCGCCTGGGGGCGCGAGGAGCTCTCTGATTGGCGAACGGATCGCAGGGGTTTCCTCGAAGATCTCGATGATGTCGTCGGTGACTTTGTGGAGGAGACGTCATGAGGATGAAGTGGATCATCGGCGCTCTGGCAGCCCTGTTTCTCGGAGCGTGCGTGCAGACGGCCACCGTGCGGCGGATCGTCGAGGACTCGAATCGGAGCCTGGCGGAAGAGGCCTTCGTGGAGAGGATGGATCGTCCGATGGGCGCCGATGGGAAGGAGGCTCTTCTCGATCGTGTTCGCGCGATCGAGAACTATCTTGCCCGCGCGCCGCGCCGCCCGCGGACCGCGGCGGCTCTCCGCGTTCGCCAGGGCGTACTCCTCGTTCGTGCCGGCGAGTTCTCACGAGCTCGCATGGCATTTGGCGCGGCGCCGCCCACGGCCTTGGTGAGCGAGCGAGATCGGATTCTCCAGGCCGCGTCGGATGTGTGGATCTGGTGGAACGAGATCGAATCGGTGGGGGACGTCCCACCCCCATCGAGGAGAAGTTACGAGGCCAAACTGCGAGCCCTGGATCGAGCCCTCGAAAGAGAAGCACCGAGTGATCTGGCGCTGAGGGAGTTCTTCGAAGGGCTGCGGGTTCAGATCGTCGTCGACAAGCTGAGAGCCCACGCGGACCCATCGAGCGAAGGCGGGCGCGCGGCGCTCCTCGCGGAATGGCGGGCGACACGCTCCCGATACCGGGGAATCTTTGACGAGCTAGATTGGCGTTGGATCGAACTATGGGCCGAAGAGGAGCCTCCAATCGGTACCGAGGCCCACGACCTTTGGGCAGAGAGGATCGCCGAGATCCCCGTGGAACGACTCCGGGCCTACGACGCGGCGCCGCGAACCCTGAAACTTCTGGATGACACGCTCGAGGACCTGGGGCTTACCCTCCCTGAACGATCAACTCCTTGATGAGAACCCGTTCGACCCGCGCCATCTGCTTCGGGAAGACGATCTCGTTGATCATACGTCTCACCTCTTCCAAGAACGTGACGGCGTTGCCGCCGGTGATGATCTCGGTCGACTTCTTCGAAGCGATGAGGAGGATCATCGCCGAGCGAATCTCGACGGCATGTTTCGATAGGGCTTGAGTAGCCATCTCCGGCGTCTTCAGCCATTCCTTGCCGAGTTTGTATTGGATATCGAAGGCGATTTTCGCGATGCGTGGCGCGTCGGCGCAATTCGCAATGAGATTCGGGACCCCCATCGGGTCCACCGCAACCATCATTTCGCCGTCGGCGTAGTAGCCTTCGGTGCCCCTCATCTTTTCCAGTTCCGCGGCGTTGGCCGACGTTCCGTCCCCCGCGACGACGAAAGCCGCGACGGCGATGATTGCGACGACGACGACGCCGATGATGATCTTGATCTTCATGTCCTGACTCCCTTACCTCGGCGCCGGAACCAGACTGATGTAGGCAATTCGCCGCCCCAGCAGGTCCTGGATGATCCTGTTCTTATGTGATTCGGCTCCCGGGCCGCTCGAGCCGTAGCCCACCGTCTCGATCTGTTTCGCGTCGACGCCCTGATCCTCGATGAGATACAGGGCGACCGCTTCCGCGCGTCGCGCCGCGATGAGCCGTAGATCCTCGCTCACACCCTCTTGGTAGGCATATCCTTCGATTCGGATCTTCATGTTCTTCCCCACGAGAAGCGGTGCGATCACGTCGAGCGCACTCCGGTGGGCCTGTGTCAGGCTCCAGCTGCCGGGCTCGAAGACCATTTCTGCCGGGATGCGCGTGACCTTGTCCTGACGCAGGGCTTTCTTGACCACCTGCCGAAGGGCATCACGGTTGAGGTCCGAAATGGTCCCGTCGGGTTCGGTGAGCAGACGAGGGTTCAGGGCGCCTACCGGCTTGAATCGAACTCGCTTCGCACCCAGGTCGACGGGCAGCGTGTCTCCGGGCAGGGCTCCGGGAAGACCGAAGTCATTGACGGCGGCGCGAAACGATCCCACCCCGTCGGAGACGAAACCCGACTGCTGTTCCTCGGCATAGGAGCAGAGAAGAATGAAGAAGGTCAGCAGAATCGTGATCATGTCGCCGAACGAGACCATGTAGAGCGGGGCGCCCATGGGGAAGTCTTCGACGACGGCTTTCTTTCCCATGTCAGAGCCCCCCCGCCGCGCGTTTGAGAATCTCGTCCTTTGCGAACGGGATCACGAGAATGTCCAGTCGGCGATTCCTGTATCGTCCCTCGGCCGTACTGTTGTCGTCGACGGGGTAAAGATCGCCTCGGGGCGCGGCGCCTACATTCTCAGGTGTCATGCCCGCCTCCTGAAGGACGCGTGCGGCTGCCAGGGCCTGACTCAGGGTTAGATCCCTCGGCGAAACTCCCCGCCGGGCGCGCCCCATTTCGACATCGATGTGGGTTTCGATGACGAGCCGCACGGGAAGGGTGCGGAACATCTTTCCGATTTCCTGCAACACTCTGCGGCTCGTCGGTTTCAGCCGATCGGAGGCAAGGAAGAACACCTCCTCGTTGCCGGGAGGGATGAGGTGAATGCGCGTGCCTTCGACGGTGTCCTCCCGCGTGATTTGAACGTTGAAGATCTTCCTGTCCTGGATCTTCTTCACGAGTTCGTTGACCTGGTCGCTCCGTTGCGAAGTGTCCGTCACGCCGTTCAGATCGGTCTTGCGGAAGGGACGTGCCTCGTTCGTGTCCGTGTCGGGACGCGACCGTTGACCGGGTTTCGTGATGGCGCCGAAGGCTCCCGCGAAGTTTCCCGTAGCCTGCTGAAGTTTCTCCGTTTCCATCGAGGAGAACGTGAGCAGAAGGATGAAGAACGTCAGCAACAGTGAACTCATGTCGGTGAACGTCACGATCCAAAGAGGAGCTCCCTGCGGTGGCGGTTCTGGAGCGGAATTCTTCCCCATGGACGGCTCTCCTACTTCTTGGCCGCCGCATCCATTGCTTCGCGGAGCGCGGGCGGAAGGTAGGCCTTCAGCTTTTCTTTCACCATGGCGGGTTTGTCGCCGTTCTGGATGGAGACGATCCCCTCGATCATCACCTCCTTCAGCAGGGCTTCCTCCTTCTTGCGTTGCTCGAGCTTCGTGGCCACGGGAAGGAAGATCACGTTGGCGAGAAACGCTCCATAGAAGGTGGTGAGGAGGGCGACGGCCATGCCGGTGCCGATCTGTGACGGATCGGAGAGGTTCTTCAACATCGTCACCAGACCAATCAGCGTGCCGATCATGCCGAATGCCGGCGCAACTTCACCCATCTTGTCCATGATGGCCTTGCCGACGCCGTGTCGTTCCTGCGTCGCGGCGAGATCGGATTCCAGAATGTCCCGCACGACCTCGGGTGGAAAACCGTCGACCACGAGTCGAAGGCCCTTGACGAGAAAGGCGTCATCCAAAGCGCCGAGTTTCTCCTCGAGGGCGAGCAGACCTTCCTTGCGGGCCAACGCTGCGAATTGAGCCATCTCCTCGATTTTTTCCGTGGGATCGGGAAGGACGAACATCAGGCTCTTCTTGATGACCTTCCCCGTCATCGTGAACTTGTTCATGGGGAAGGAGACCATCACCGCGGCGATCGTGCCGCCGACGACGATGATGACGGACGGGATGTCGATGAACGCGCCGATGCCCGCTCCCATCATGATCGAACCGAAGATCAGTACGTGGCCCAAGACGAGGCCCACGACCGTGGCGATGTCCATGCTCCGTTCTCCCTGAAACTACGGCACGGTCGGCGAAGCCGATCGTGTCCAACCGCCCAGCCCTTCCCCGCGGGAAGGGCCACCCCGAGCGGTTGCCGAGGGTGGACTTCCTCTCTATCGGCAGGATGTATACTTTGGGTAAAACCCGAATCGGAGGGAGAAGAACGGATGCCCGGCCCAGGGGAGAGAGAGGGGCCTTACTTCTTCTTCAGTGGTAACTTACGTTTCTCTTTCTCGATCTCGAGCCAGTCCAGCGGATCCATGTTGGCGATCACCTTCGAGGCCGCCTCCGCGTCCATCAAGGAGAGAAGCTTGGCGGCGTCTCGGTACCGCTGACGGCGCGTTTCCGCCCCTTCCCCCCGCACGGAGTCGGGGACGATGAGCTTGGCCGCCTTTTCCGGCGGCAGACCGTTCATCCAGGTCGCCACCTTCTTGAGGTTGGCGGTCTCGATGGCGTCCGCGCTGTCCTCGACGATGGACCGCTTGAGGGCCAACTCCTCTTCTGTCTTTTGGAGCGAGCCGGCCCTTTTCTCCAACGCGCTCTGTCGAGCGAGCAGTTCCTTTTCTCTTCGGTCATAGTCCTCGGCGAGCTGCTGAATCTCTTCTCGGCGTTGCGAGATCTCTTGGGCCTGGGTCTCCAGGTCGTCCTTCTGCGACCGGATCTGCTGGATGAGCTCACTCAGCTCCTCGGCGCTGAAAGCCGCCGGCAATTCGAAGTACTTCTTGGCTTCGAGGATCTGGAGCAGATTCTTCTCCGCCTCCTCCCGCTGTTCGTCCTCCGGAGTCGGCATGGGCACGGCGGGGAAGTAGCCTCCCACGATCGGCATGTCGTGGAGCTTGTTGAGAGTCTCCGGCGACCGCTTGTCCTGGGCAACCAGGAAGGCGTGAAGAAGGCCGATGAACAGCCACTGGGCCAGTGTGAGTATTCCGATCATGGAGAGGAAAGTCTTCATCTTTGATCCTCCTTGGTCCGGGCTCTATAGGCCGCGGTTTCTTCCATCGTTTGCAGCTCTTCTCGTAGAGCTTCGGATTTCCATGTCTCGAGAGCCCGCTCTCGAGCCTTGTCCAGCGCAAGGACTTCGCGACGCGTCTCCAGCAGGGCCACGCGTGCGTCTTCGACGTCGCGTTCGATCTTCTCGCACCGCTCTCGGGCCACGCGCCTTCCGGCCTCCAGGAGCATGATGTGCCGCTGATAGGCTTGGAGCAGGCGCGGATTGACTTCCGCCCCCGCCGCTGTCTGAAGAAACGCCGCGGTTTGTTCTCCGAGCCGGTCCTCGGCCGCGCGTTCCTCTTTTTCGACTCGGGTCAATTCGGCGAGCGCGCGGGCAAGATGCCTGCGTGCGGCCTCCTCCTTCTTCCGAGAGAGTTCGAGCAATCTTTGGAGCCGGAAACGAAAACGCTTCATGAGGCGGCTCCATCGGCATCGGAAGCGACGGCCTGCATGAGATCTCTCGTCTCCTCCAGGGTACGGCGTTCGAGATGGTCCTGCTTCAGGAGACTCATCATCGCTCCGTGGGCTCGAATCGCTCGGTCGATCTCCGGATCCGAACCCTCGCGGTATGCTCCCACCGAGATGAGATCTCTCGCCTCCTCGTAGACGGCCAAGAGTTCCTTGCAAAGCCTCGCCGCTCCCAGCTGCTCGCGCTCGCAGACGCTGTCCATGACACGGGAGGCGGACTCGAGAACATCAACCGCCGGGAATTGCCCACGCGCGGCGAGGCGACGAGAGAGAACACAGTGCCCATCAAGGAGGCCGCGCATGGTATCCGCCACGGGTTCATTCATGTCGTCGGCATCGACGAGTACGGTGAGAATTCCCGTGATCGAGCCCGTTTCCGTTCTTCCGAGACGCTCGACGAGTTTCGGCATCGTCCCGAAGAACGAGGGCGGATAGCCTTTGACGGTGGGGGGCTCGCCGCACGCGAGGCCTATTTCCCGCACGGAGTTCGCGAGGCGGGTGATGGAGTCGGCCATGAACATGACGTCGGCCCCTTGGTCGCGAAACCATTCCGCGATGGTCACGGCGGTGAAGGCGCCCTTGAATCTGAGGAGAGGTGTGCAGTCCGAGGTTGCGACCACGATGACCGAGCGACTGAGTCCTTCAGGGCCGAGACTCTTCTGAATGAACTCTTGCACCTCCCTCCCGCGTTCGCCGATGAGCGCGATGACGTTCACGTCGGCCATGCTCGAGCGCGCGATGCCGCCGAGGAGCGTACTCTTGCCCACGCCAGAGCCCGCGAAAATGCCCATCCTCTGCCCCTTGCCAAAGGTCAAGAGACCGTCGAGGACGCTCATCCCCGTCTCCAGGGGTTCGTCGATGGGCACTCGGTCCAGAGGGCCCGGGGCGGGGCGGAAGATGTCGAGCAACTCTCCCCGCGGTAAGGAGGGCCCTCCGTCGATGGGACGGCCGAGGGCGTCAAGGACTCTTCCGAGCATGAAGTCCCCGCATGAGACCGAGAGCCGTCGTCCCAGGGGGCGTACCGATGCTCCGGGCGAGAGCATCGCCGTGTCTTCGATGGGCATCAGGATGGTCGATTCCTCGCGGAATCCGACCACCTCGGAAAGGATCTCTCCCCCCTTGCGAGGATCGACGATGGAGCAGAGCTCACCCAATGCAGCATGAATGCCCTGACATTCGAGAGTGAGGCCCACGATGCGCGTCACGTGACCGACCCAACGCCCTTCCGGGGCGGCTTCGACGAGGGATGCGTAGCGATCCAATTCAAGCGCCGTCATGTTTCGCTTCCCGGGTCAGCTCCCGCTCCATGTTGCCAAGGCGTTCCATGACGCTCGAGAAGAACTCCGCGTGCCCGGCGGTGATCCTCACGTCGCCGCGATTCAAGGAGGCGTTCTCCTCGAAGACGACCTCTCGCGGATCCCATTCGCCTCCCGCAATGATGGGAAGGAGGAGAGCGTGATCGGATGGGTGAAGCTGGACCGTCACGCCGCCCTTGCGGGACGAGAAGTCGATTTCCGACAGGGCATCGCTCACGAGGACTTCGACATCCACGCCTTCGGAGTCCAAGGCGGTCTTGACCGCTTTGCGAGCGACGAGGAGCGCCAGCTTCACCGCGAACTCCTCGATCTGCTCGCGATCCTGCCGGAGCGCTTCGAGGTGTCGTACGGTGCTCTCGTCCAGCCTTTGTGAGATGGCACGGACGAGGCCGGCGGATTCCTCTCGTTCCACCGCGCGCCCCCTCTCGAAGGCGCGACGTTGCAGCTCCTTGATCGTGACCCCCCGCTTCGGGCCGGCCGGCCCCTTGCGAGAATCGGTCACGGAAAGACGCACGTTTGCCACAGGACGCGGCAACCGCAGAGATTCACGACACCATCTGTTCACCGGCCCCTCCCACGCTGACTTTCACCTCTCCGCTTTCGATGAGGCCACGGATGATTTGCATGATCTCCATTTGCGAGTCCAGAACTTCGCTCAATGGAACGGCTCCGAGAAGGTCCTTCTCTTCCAAGATCATGTCCTTCGTCCTGGACGACACCGCCGCGAATATCGCGTCTGAAACATCGTCCGGACAGGACTTGAGGGCGAGAGCCAGGAGCCGCGTATCGATGCCCCCCAAGATCTTCTGCATCGACAACCGGTCGACGGCGGCCAAGTCGTTGAAGGTGAACATCGTTTCTCGAAGTTTCTCGACCAACTCGGGACTTCCCTCTTCGAGCTTCTCCAGGATCTCCCCGTTGGTTCCGCCGGCGGCGGCGTTGAGGATGTCGGCGGCTGTCTTGATGCTGGGGTCAGGACCCGAGGGATCGATGCGCTCGAAGCGAGGCAGTTTCCGGGTCTTCTCGATGAACATGTCGGCGATGTCTCTCAGAACCCGGGGCGGGGGTTGACGCATGGTCGCGATCCGCTCGACCATCGATGCCCGTCGGTCTTCCTCCATGCAGCCGAGCACGCCGGCAGCCAGTTCCGCACCGATGTTCGCGAGCACGGCGGCCTGAACTTGAACGTGCTCCTCCGAGAGGATGCGTTCGAGATCGGCGAAGGGGATTCCTTCCAAACCCTTGAAGGGAGATTCGACCTGTGCGTTGACGCGTACCTCCTCCAGGACGCTTTCACCCTCCTGTTCGCCGAACTTCGCCTGGAAGATCTCGTGGAGAGTCTCGTTGACGTTCGCGAAAATGCCTCCCGAACTCATCATGTCCCGGAATTCCTCGAGGACGACGCGAACCTCCTCTTCGGAGGGCGCCGCGGATTCAAAACGGACCATGGCCTCGCCCACCATGGAAACCTCCTCGGGACGCATGCCCTCGCACATGTCGCGGGCGAATTCCGCGCCGAGGACACGGAAGAGGACGGCGACCTTTTCGACTCCGGTCATGCCTCCGCTCCTTCATAGAGCCAGCGTCGCAGCGTTCTTCCCGCCAGCTCCGAGTCTCTCTTGGCCTTCTCGAGGATCTGCTCTTCGAGGGTCGGCGGAGCGACAGGTTCTTCTTCCTTTTCCTCGTCCATGGAAGACTCGAGAACCTCCTTGAGACTGGCTTGGGCCCTCTTGATGGTGCGCAGAGAGAAGAAGAGGAATGCCAGGCCGAGGAAGGCATAGATGCCGATCTGGGCCCAGGCCATAATCTTCTCCTGCTTTTCGGCTGCCTCGATCGACTCCGTGATGTCTTCGATCTCTGGGATTTCGAGCTTGGTTGCGATGATTTCTATGGTGTCGCCGCGGCCCTTCTCGTCCAGGCCGACAGCGTTGGCGATCACCTTCCCGATCTGAGAGACCTGATCCTTCAGGCTCTCATCGACGATGGCGCTGACCGTCATCCGCAGGATGCGGCCGCCCATCTCGACGATCTGGGACTCCGTCGTGTTGAACTTCTTGCTCTCCTTGACCGTACTCGACTCGTCGCGCCCCAGGGCCGCCGACGTGGAGTTGGACCCGTTGTTCAGAGCGGAATTCCCCGGAGCGCCTCCCGGCGCTCTCGAAGGCCTCTGAGTCTTCTTCTCCATCTTCTCTCGATCGACCGTCACGGCGCTGTCCGGATCGAACTCCATCTTCTTGATCTGTTGGCGCTTCCAGTCGAGATCCACACTCACCTGAACCCGAATCTTGCCGGGGCCGAAAGAGCGGTCCATGAGATCCTGTGCCTGGAGCGTCTTCTGAGCTTCGAGCTGGGTCTGATATTCGAGATCAGCTCCTCGGTCTCCGTCATTTCCCTTGCCTGAGCCCACGCGCGGTGAACGCAGGAGCACCCCTCGCGTGTCCGAGATGGCGATGTTGTCAGGGCTGAGATTCTCCACCGCGCTCGCGACCGTGTTGGCGATGGATTCGATCTGATTCCTCCCGAGGACGCCCCGACTCTTCACGACCACGGCGGCCTTGGCGGGTTTCTTCCCGGACTTGTAGTAACTTCGAACGGCGGGTGTGATCGTGATCTTCGCGTGATCGACGAACTCGAACGTCCCCACCAGGATCTTCTCCAGACGGCGCTCGGCCTTGCGGGCTTCTCTGAGTGAAAGGTCCCTCGAGTTGAGCGCGGTTCCGCCGAAGAGGCCTTCTTCGGCTGTGTCGTCCGACGATGCCCCGAGCAGGCCGCCCTGAGCGAGAGACCGCCTCGCGTCTTCCAGCTCGTCGATATCGACGAGGATCGTCCCCATGCCGATGATCTTGTACTTCTGGATCCCGTCCGCGGAGAATCGCGAGACGACGGCTTCGAGTTCCTTCGGCGACAGGTCGGAAACCAGTTGCCGGTACTCGGGATCGCCCGCCATCGTCGTCACGATGAGGATCCCGCCGAACACGGCGATGCAGATAACGACGGCGCCCGTCTTCTGGCCGAGGCTGAGCTTCGACCAGATCTCCCGGAGCTGTTGCATCATGTCGTTGGTTTCAGGCACAGGATTCCCCTATCTTTCAGACCTGCATCCGCATGACTTCCTGGTAGGCGTCAATGAGCTTGTTGCGCACCTCCAGCATCATGCGGAAGCTCACATCGGCTTTCGCCATGGCCACCATGACCTGATTCACGTCCTGCGTTTCGCCGGCAAGAAGGCTCTGCACGGACTGGTCCGCTTCCAGCTGCTTGGCGTTGGCATCCGTGAGGACCTCATTGAGGATCTTCCCGAACGACGCGTCGTCCCCACCCTTGCTCTTGGGCGCTGTCCGCCCCACCTTCTGGAATTCGGCCTGGATGCGTGCCGCGGCCGCATTGACATCGAGAGCGCTCATGTCACGCCTCCAACAATCTCAGGGCCTGTCGGAGCATGTCGCGATAGGCGCCAAGAGCCTTCAGATTGGCCTCGTAAGCCCGGCTTGCGGACATGAGATCGACCATCTCGAAGGCCATGTTCACGTTCGAATGCTTCACGATTCCCGTCTTCGGGTCGGCGAGGGGATGGCTTGGGTCGTAGACTTCCTTGAGCGGAGTCTCGAAGTCCGTCGCGGTCTCGACGACGCGGACCTCGCCCTTCACCGTGTCGCGGTCGAGGGCATCGTCCATGACGGTTTCGAAGATCACGTCCTGGCGGCGGTAGGGCTCGCCGTCGGCGTTGGCGACCACATTGGCGTTGGCGATGTTGCGAGCGATCACGTCGAGTCGTGCCGCCTCGGCCGCCATCCCGGATCCGCTCAGCGTCATTCCTTTGAAGATTCCGTTGAGGTTCATGACTGTTCTCTCCCTTGCGTTCAGGCGTTCCCTGAGATCGCCCGTCGCATCGTTGCCAGACGTTGCTGGAGGATTCCGGCATAGAATCCGAAGGCGAGCTGGTTCTTCTGGAGTTTCCCGAACTCTCGATCCATTCGAACGCTGTTCCCGTCGGCCTTGACGGGGGCGTCATCGTCGATCACCACTTCGCCGGAAACTTCCAGGGCGCGGTCCACGTCGCCGGAGGCCAAGGCGCTCTCGAAGGCCTCGTCGAATCGAAACTCCCGCGCCTTGTAGTTGGGCACGTTGATGTTGGCGAGGTTGGTCGCGATGACTTCGTGACGCCGCGTGCTCGCGGAAAGCATCCGCGAAACGAGGTCGATGTTCTGATTGAAAAGGTCCATCTCTCTCTCTCCTGACTGCGTCCGAGGCGACTCTCTCGTTTCGCCGCGGGACGCGCCCTCAACGCCCTGCTCGCAGGGGGAGCAGCCCCCCCTCCTTCCAGAGCTTGATCTTGTTGCTGAGCGTTCTGGCCGTGACGCCGAGAATCTTGGCGGCCTCCGTCTTGTTGTTTCCCGTTCGCTGTAGAGTCGCGAGGATAAGACGACGCTCGACGTCCGCGATGCTCTGGCCGACGAAGTCGTCCGGTGCGCCCGACACGCCCCTTGGTCTCGCGAGCGGGAAGTCATCCGGCCGCAGGACTTCGGTCGTGCTGGTGAAGACAGCGCGCTGCATGACGTTGGCCAGCTCTCTCACGTTGCCGGGCCAATCGTGGGCTACGAGGACCTCGATCGCCTCTGGTGACACCTCGGGAGGTGTTCTCCCGATTTCGGCGGAGCAGCGTTCGACGAAGTGTTTCGCCAGGTCTGGAATGTCACCTTTGCGCGCTCGAAGGGGAGGCAGTTCAATCGGTACGACATTGAGTCGATAGAAGAGGTCTTCGCGAAACGTGCCTTCCTCAATCATCCGCTCGAGGTTCCTGTTGGTCGCGCAGACGACGCGGACACGGACCTTGAGGGTCTCCCGCCCGCCAACGCGCTCGAACTCTCCGGTTTCGAGGACCCTCAGGAGCTTCGACTGGATCTCAGGCGACACCTCGCCGATCTCGTCGAGGAAGAGCGTGCCCCCGTTGGCGAGCTCGAAACGTCCCTCCTTCGTCTCGTCGGCTCCGGTGAACGCGCCCTTCTCGTGGCCGAAGAGTTCGCTCGAAAGGAGAGTCGGCTGGAGGGCCGCGCAGTTGGTCCGGACGAAGGGGCCCGATTGACGATCGCTCCATGCGTGCAGGAGTGAGGCCAGGATCTCCTTTCCCGTTCCGCTTTCCCCTCGCAAAAGAACAGTGGCCCGTGTGGGCGCGATGCGCTCCACCAGCTTGACGCAGGCGAGCCAGGCGGGGTCGGTGCCCACGGGCTCGATGACGCCCGTGTCATTCTCGGCCGCAACAGGACGAGCGGGGGTGGGTTCGCTTTCATCCTGAGCAGAGTAGCGCTCCCTGGCCTTCGCTCGCTCGAGAACCATCTCGATCTGCTCGATGCCGAAGGGCTTGACGATGAAATCCTCGGCGCCGTTGCGCATCGCCTTCACGGCCACTTCGACGGCCCCGAAGGCAGTGATGAGGACGACGGGAGTGACCGAACTGCGGGACTTCACCCAGCTGAGCACATCGAGGCCATTGCCCTCCGGCATGCGGAGATCCGTGAAGACCATCCCATGGCGGTTCGGGTCGAAGGCCTCTTTTGCCTCGCGCCCGGTGGCCGCTTCATCGACCTCGTAGCCGGCCTTTCGCAGGACTTCGCCGAGGAAGTCCCTCGAGAGGGCGTCGTCGTCGGCAATCAAGATGCGTCGATTCACTCGTTCGTCTCCTCGATGGCGGCCGGGAGTTCAACCCGGAAGGTGCACCCGCTTACGGATTCCTCGTGTTCGATGGTCCCCCCATGCAGTGCGGTGACCTTGTGCGCGATCGCGAGGCCGAGTCCTGTCCCCTGCGCCTTGGTGGTGCTGAAAGGACGGAAGAGTTTGAATCGCATCGTCGGCGCCAGCCCTGGGCCGTCGTCGCAGACCCGAACGATCAGCTTGTTACCTTCGACCTCGAGGGTCACTTCCACGGAGCCGTCTTCGTGGACGGCTTCCACCGCGTTGCGGACGAGGTTCAGGAAGACCACACGGAGCTTGACCGTGTCGCCCTCGACCTCGACCGCATGCTCGACCTGTGGGCGGAAGCGTATGGAGACACCTTCGGGTGCGAATTCCTGCGCTTCTGTACACACCGAAGACAGGAGACGGTGCAAGTCCACGCGCCCATTCTGCAGACCCTGAGGTGCGGCGAATCCCAAGAGATTCGATACGATGGCGTTGATTTCGCTGACACCCCGGCGAATGCGAGCTGCGTAACGGGAGACGTCTTCGTTCTCTCCGCCCGATGTGAGTTCACGACCCAGAAGCGCCGCGAATCCGTCGATTCCGTTGAGAGGGTTCCGGATCTCGTGAGCGACCCCCGCGGCCATTTCACCCAGCGCGGCAAGTGTGTCCAATCGGTTGATCTGTTGACGCAGGCGAGATGCGACCGTTCGGTCGGTCAAGACCTGGAGTTCGCATCCCGCGGGCAAGGGCGCGGACGTGTAGACGATGTGGCGGACGGACCCGTCAAGGGTCGTCACGTCTCTCTCGATGCGCCCGCGCGGTCGATTCTCGAGAGCGCCGGCAAGGAGGGTGTCTCCCGTCGGGCCGACAACGGCTTGTCGCGACCGCCCACGGATCTCCTCGGCGGGGCGCCCCAAGATGCGTTCGGCGGCCGGGTTCACGCAGATGACCTCGTCGGCCGCGTTGATCACGACAACCCCGTCCGGGAGGGCGTCGAGGATGTCCTTTTGAGTGCTCGTCACCTCTTCGAGTTCGGCGAGCTTGCGATGGAGCTCGCAGTTCGTGCGCTGGAGTTCGCCATCGATCCGCTTCGCCCGGCGAGACAGGGTCTTGTATGCAGACTCGAGATCGCGTGTCGTCCGCGTGAATTGACGGAAACTTTCCTCGAGGCGTTGGATCTCCAGGCGCGTCGGGGGAGGAGCTTCCGGGCCTGCAACGGCCGTCGCTTCGTTCTCAATGGGGGTCATCGATTCTCCTCCTCATCGGGCGCTTTCAACAGTTCCGACACGACGGCGTCCTTTTCCAAGAAGCTCTTCAGTGTTCTCAATCGTTCCAACCAGAATCCGGTGGACTCGGCACCCGCCGCTTCGAGGGCGCGGTCGACGACCTCGATGGCTTCGCCGTTCTTTCCGACCTCCTGCAGGCATCGGGCCACCATCCACGTGTCTTTCCGCGTCCACGTGTCGGAAGCGATCTTGCGGAAGTTCCGGAGCGCTCCGGCGAAGTCCCCGGTGCGAAACAGGACTCTCGCCACCCGATCGGGAAACGCGGGTTCCCCGGCGACGGGTGACTCCGCGCCCTCATCGGAAGTGAATTCCGGGAACTCGGTCAGGGCGCTGAGCAGTGCCCTCGAGAAGGCCGTGGGCCGTCGCGCTTGCCGTTGCGCTCGTTTCGCGAGGATGTCCAACTGCCGTTGGCGCTCGAGCTCAATGATTCGGGCCTCCTGAGCCGTGAGCACCGCAAGCTCCCGATCCAGGGCATCGGGACCGATGTCGTCTCCGGGAACGAGAGGCGGAAGGTCCAACTCGGGATCCACGGGGAGCCCGTCTTCGAGATCTTTCACCGTCTGGAGGATGTCATCCTCTTCCCGACGAAGCTCCTCAATGCTTCTGTTGAGAGACTCGACCTTCTCCTTGTCCACGGACTGGATGGCTCTCGTGGCGGCGTCGGCCAGGTCGCCCAGCGTGAGGTCTGACCGCGTGAGCGGCGCGAGATCTTCCAAGACCTGGGAGATGCGGCGTCCGAATCCTTCGCCAAACGGCGCCTGTTGACCGGCCGCCCCTTGGGCGAGAAAGGCTACGAGGATCAACAGTGTGCTCCTCCTCATCGTCCGGCCTCCTGCCAGGTTCGAAGGGCCAGTTCGTGTAGACCCATGCGTTCGTAGCAGTCGCCCTCGAGGCGTCGCGCCATGAGCAAGGTCTTTTCATCCTTGGCGGCCTTCCGAAGTGATTCCAATTCGGACAGGGCTTCGCGGTAGGCGCCCGTCTCGAAACGGCACCGAGCGATCATCCACGTGACGCGCGGCTCGACGCGGCCCTGGCTGCGCAGGCGCAGGAAGGCGTCGAGGGCGCGATCCCAATCGCCGAGGTCCGTCAGCATGGCTCCCAGGTCCGAGATGACGTCATTGATGGACGTCTGGACATCGGGAACCCGGATGTCCTTCTTCTCGAGGGCTTCGAGAAGCGTCAACAGAACGTCCAAGCCCTTGATATCGAGGCCGAGATTCTGAAACGCGTGGGCCGCGAGCCTCTCCAGGCGGATGGAGTCGACGGGATCAGGATCGAGTTGCTTCGCCACCTTGATGGACGCGAGAGCTTCGAAGGATGAACCGATGTCCAGAAACGTCTGGGCAAGGTCGATCAGCGCACGAATGCGCAGCGCGTTCTCCTTGACTGTGAGCGCAGCCAGTCGGAAGTCGCGCACGGCGGCGACGCGGTCTCCGGCAGCACGCCGGCAGATGCCCAGGTACAAGGGTATCCGTGCCAGAAGATCATGGGTCTTCTCGGGGTCGTGACGCCAACTGATGTCACCGAGGATCCGAACTGCTTTCTCATTCTCGCCCAGCTCGTGATGCAGGTTGGCCAGCATGAATTCGGCGGTCACGGCGTCCCGGTCACTGAACATATGCCGTTTCGTCGTCCCGATCATGCTCTCGAGCATCGCCATGGCCCCCAAGATGTTCCCTTGGAGCATGAGGGCCCTGGCACGGAGAATGCGTGCCTTGCCGGTATCCGGGTGACGGGGCCACTCCTGCATGAAGATGTCCGTCAGTCGAATGGCGTCGGTGGGGCGTTTGAGGATCAAGGCGCATCGGGCGGCATCCAGGCAGGCCGAAGGAGCCTTGTCGGGTTCGCCCTTGTAGGCTGCTACGTACTTGTCGAGCGCCTCGAGAGCGTTTTCGTAGTCGCCCCCGGCGATGAATAGGCGCTCGTTGGCGAGGAGAAGCTTCTCTTCGCTATCCGGGTCCGAATCGCCTCCGTACGCTTCGACCAAGCTGTCGATGGCCTGTTTTCTGTAGAACTCGAAGGCTTCCGGGGCATCGGTCGAGGGAAGTCGCGAGATGATGATCGTGCCGGTTTCCTTGTTGATCTTCGAGTGCAGGCCGACCCCGCCGCCGATCATTTCGACGAATTCTCCCATGGGAACCGCTTCGACGTGGATGTCGAGTTTTTTTTGGTCGAGCATCCGAGAGAGATCGGGGCCTCCGTCCAGAGTCAAGCGAAGACCCGTTTCCTCGGCGAGTCGGGAGAGGATCTCCATCGCGGGGACCTCACCGGCCTTGACCGTCAAGAGGAATTCCCGACGACCGAGCTTCTTCGCTTCGAAGCGATGGATTCCTTGTTGGGCGGGGAGGATGGCGGCCATGCAGCCCGTGAGAATGGCAAGGAGGAAGAGTCTCATTGGAAGAGCCCTCCGATCTCGTCGCGGAGTTCTCTTCGGGGTCCCGGCGTCGCCGCAAAGGTGAGTTCCTCGACCTTGGCCAACGTGGCGCGACAACGGCGGACCCAGACATCCTTCTCGAGTTCGAGGTCGCCCTGACGCAGGAGAAACCGATAACAAAGCGCCCTGGCTTCGGAGAGCCGCCCTTCTTTCAAAGCCTCCTCGGCCTGGCGGAAGATCGGGATTGAAGCGCCGATCGATGCTTCGAGTCGGCGGACGTAATCCTGATGAATGGAGGCTTGCAGTTTGTGCCCCAGCCGTTCAGCCGTTTCGGCCAAGGTGAGGTAGAGGTCGCGTTGCAACGTGACCGAATTCGTGTCCGCGCGCACGCGGGCTTGGTCGAGGAATTCCTGGGCCTGCTCGGGGGCGCCGTCGGCCAATGCGGATTCCGCAAGCCCGATCAATTCGCGGGCACTCAGAGCCTCGGACGCGGGAGAACCCGCTGAGGTGGATGTCGCGGGCGTCTCCTGATCCTCGACGGCGACTTCGTCGTCGGTCTCCGTCTCACTGAGTCGTTGAGGCGCCCAAATTCCCATGACAGCGCTCAGACCGGCGAATATGACGACTGCCAAGAGAAAGGACACGACCTTCTTGTTTCGAGCGCCCTGACCCACGAAGGCACCGGCCAACACGAGGCGACCGACCAAGCGGCGCTTCTCGGGCGGGGCCTCCGGCTCGGAGGGTTGCTCCGCCTCGGGCACCGGAGAGGGCTGGACCGCTTCCTCGGGTGCTTCCGTCGTGGACTCGTTCTTCTCTTGGCTCTTCTTGCTCATGATTCCCATGCTTGGTCACCGGTAGGAGCAAGCTCCGTGCCGAAGACCGATATCGTTCTCGAAAGCTGTTCAATCCCCTTTCCCATGACGACTTGCATCACTCCGTCGGGAATGGCGCAGGTGTGTCGCGGACAGGAAACCGTCCAAGAATCAGACGGTCCGCCGCATTCCCCCGCGCTGATCCCTTTGGAGTCCATAATCCTTCATCTTGTTGTAGAGGGTGCTGCGGTTGATGCCGAGAATCCCGGCCGCCCGCGTGATGTTGAAGCGCGTCTCGCCGAGCACTGTGCGGATCAATTCACTCTCCATGCTCTTGATGCTCATATCCTCGAGTTGAAGGCTGTCGAACTTCTTCTCCTCGGAGGGGGAGTCATCCGGAAGTGTCAGATGGCGAGCCTCGATGATATCGGAGTCGCAAACGATGGCCGCGTACTCACAGACATTCCGAAGTTCACGAATGTTGCCCGGCCAGGAGTAGGATGCGAGTCTCTGCTGAGCGTCCGATGAGAACCCGCGAATCTCGCGCCCCAGTTCTGCGGAGAAGCGGGAGAGGAAGTGCTCGGCCAGGAGGGGGATGTCGCCTTTGCGCTCCCGAAGCGTCGGGACCTGAATCGGAACGACGGCCAAGCGATAGAAAAGGTCTGCGCGAAATCCTCCCAGATCGACTTCCTTGCGCAGTTCCCGGTTCGTGGCGGCAATGACGCGGACATCGACTCGGATGTCCTCGACTCCGCCCACTCGTTTGAAGCTGCCCTCCTGAAGGACTCTTAGGAGCCGCGCCTGAAGCGAAGGAGCGAGCTCGCCCACTTCGTCCAGGAACAGGGTTCCACCGTCAGCCGCTTCGAAAAGGCCCTTCTTGCCGTTGGCGAGGGCTCCCGTGAATGCTCCCTTCTCGTAGCCGAAGAGCTCCGCCTCGAGGAGGTTCTCGGTGAGCGTTGCGCAGTTGATGGCCAGGAACGGACGACTCCGTCGCGGGCCATCGAAGTGGATGGCACGGGCGATGAGTTCTTTCCCCGTACCGCTCTCGCCTTGGATGAGGACCGTGCTCCTCGGAGCCTTCGTCACGAGTTCGACGGCGCTGAGGAGTTTCTGAAGGGGTTCGCTCTGGCCCACGATCGGGGGCCGTTTGAGCTGATCGCGGTTCGTCGAGGTCGGCCGGGGCCTTCTCACTTGGCGGCGATCAGCCAGTGCCTTGCCGACGATCGCGGAGAGATGACCGGCAAAGACGGGCTTCTCGATGACATCGATGGCGCCCCTCCGCATGGCATCGACCACGTCGCTGATCGACGGATCCCGGACGAGAGCGATGCCCACGCAACCGGCTTCCTTCAACTTGGGATCATTGATGAGGTCGATCCCCCGACCGTCGGGGAGGTCGTCCGAGACGATCAGAACGTTCGGCGTAAACCGTTGGAGGGCTTGACCTGCCTCTCTCAACGTCAAGGATGTCGTGACCTCGAATCCCTCGGCGGCGAATGCACGACGGATCTCCTCGGACTGTGGAGCGTCCGCATCGACGACATGCAGTTTGGGTCTGACGGCCATGGTCGGTGTGTCTTCCTGCTGGTGTTCTCACTCTCGCGACGCACCCTCGGCGCTGGATGCCCGACGTCGCATCTTCCACCACTTTCATCGGCTGAAATCGAGACTGAAGTGAAACTTTTTCCACCTAGGAAGAAACATCCGGTTCCGTGACCACACCCGGCAGCGGCCCCGAGTTTTTTCTTGTCGAGGCTAAAGCGGCGCCTCTGGGTGCCGATCAGGACACATCACCCGCCTTTCGGAAAAGGGAAGGCTGACCACAGCGCGCAGCGCGGGGTTGGGTGAGGCTGACTACCTCACCCAAAAGACTCGGCGTTGCAACCGATCGAGGAGGAAACCATGGGTCTTAGAATCCAGACGAACGTTGCGTCCCTGAACGCCCAGCGAAACCTGGCCGGAGCGACCCTCGCCCTGTCCGGTTCGTTCCGCAAGCTCTCCACCGGCCTCCGGGTCGCGAGCGCCTCAGACGATGCCGCCGGTCTCGCCATCAGTGAGCGCCTCCGTGCTCAGATTCGTTCCGTTGCGCAGTCCGAGCGAAACGCCAATGACGGCATCAGCTTGGTCCAGACTGCGGAAGGCGCTCTGAACGAAGTGAACAACATTCTCGTTCGCATGCGAGAGCTGGCCATTCAGTCCAAGAATGGCACGTTGGCGGACCAGGATCGCGACACGCTGGATCTCGAATTCCAGCAGATCATCAGCGAGATCGACCGCATCGCGAAGGCGACGAACTTCAGTGGTCTCAAGCTGTTGGATGGGACCAGCCCGACGATCTCGTTGCATATCGGTCCAGGCACCACGGCCGGCGTCGATACACTCAACATCTCGCTGGTGTCGACTCTCGCGAGCAATCTTGGCATCAGCGCCCTCTCGATCGGCACGGGCGCCAACGTGACCAATGCCATCGTCGGCATCGATGCCGCGATCAACACTGTTCTCAGCCTGCGCGGCAGTCTCGGCGCCACTCAGAATCGGCTCCAGAGTACGATCCGACAGCTGCAGATCGATCGAGAGAACCTCTCGGCCGCCGAGTCACGTATCCGTGACTTGGACGTGGCAGAAGAGACCGCGAATCTCACGCGGAACTCCATCCTTCAGCAGGCCGCCATCTCGATTCTGGCCCAGGCCAACGTTCAGCCTCAGGCCGCCCTGTCACTCCTCCAGGGATAAGCCCGGGCGCGGTCACTGGGTGAAGACCCGACTACCGCCTCGAGAATACTCAGAGGCTCAAGCGGAGCCCCCGTAAGCCGAAAAGGAGATGGCGGAGACTCCCCGTCCCGACCGGGACGGCCTCCGTGGAATTCGACAGGAGTTGACACATGACATTCAGCATCGGTGGACTCGCGAGCGGTCTCGATACAAACGCCATCATCCAGCAGCTACTCACCCTCGAGGCCAGGCCTCTCGATCGGCTGGATCAAAAGCGCGCCGAGCTCGTCTCGAAACAGGGGCAGTTTTCGGAGTTTCAATCCAAACTCCAGACCTTGGCCGATAAGATCACGACTCTGAAGAATTCGTCCGAGCTGACTCTCTTCACCTCCACGTCGACGGATGACACCGTCGCGACGATCGATGCCGCCGACGGAGCTCTGCCGTCCAGCTACTCGGTCCAGGTGAATCAACTGGCCACCGCCAAGAGTGTGGCCTTCACCTCACCCTTCAACGACAAAGACCAGAGCACATTCGGCGATGGAACGATTGACCTGACCATCGGCACGACCAGCCAGCAAATCACGGTGGATGCCGGCGATACGCTCGTAGACATTCGGGACAAGATCAATGCCGCTGACGCCGGAGTCCAAGCCAACGTGATCTACGACGGCAGCTCCTACCAGCTCGTCGTCAATTCCGAGAAGACCGGCGTCGCGAATCAGTTCACACTGACGGCAAGCGGCTTCAACGATCCTGGAGAGACCGACCCCTTCGCCACATCGAGCGTGCTCGAAGCCGGTCAGGACTCGCAGTTCACGATCAATGGGCTCGCGGTCACCGCTGATTCCAACAGCGTTGACGGGGCCGTGGACGGATTGACATTCAATCTCAAGAAGGTGGGCTCGACCGACGTAACGATCGATCGTGACGTCGAAGGGATCGGCGACCGACTCCAAGAGGCCCTTGATGCATACAACGATGTCGTCAGCTTCATCGACTCGCAAGGCGACAGTCAGGACGTCGCGTTGAGAGGCATCAAGAATCAATTGGCGACGGCGACCGCATCGAATCTCGACGGGGGAACGTTTTCTCTCGTCGCACTGTCGCAGATAGGGATATCCACGGATTCCTCGGGCAAGCTCAATCTGGATCGCTCCAAGCTCAAGACGGCCATCGACAACGGCTTCAATGACGTTCGCGATCTCTTCACGGGGAAGAACGGAGCGGACGGCCTGGGGGCGATCTTCGACACCGTTCTGAACGGCGACGGAACGAATGCCGGAATCCTGTCTCCGGGAGACGGAACGCTTCGCCTCAGACAGACCAATCTCGACGCGCGAATTCGGTCGCTGGACGAGCAGATCGCCAACGCGGAGCAGCGTCTGACTCGCACCGAGGAGACGTTGCGGCGCAAATTCGCGTCTTTCGAGGGCTTGACCGCCAGATACCAATCTCAGGGCGCCTTCTTGTCGGCGTCGCTCGGACGTCTCGGTTGAACCGAGACATGGGAAAAGGGGACGCTGCGACGTTCGTCAGCGTCCATGAACAGCAGAGGGAAAGGAAGACATCTTGGCCGCTTCCAACGCAACACTCGAATACACCAAGAACGCTGTACTCACATCGTCGCGAGCCAAACTCGTGGTGCTCATGTACGAGGGCGCCATCCGATTCGTCGAGCAGGCTCGCTACCACATGCAAAAGGGCAACAACGCCGCTTGCGGCACCGCGATCAGCAATGCCTACAACGTCGTGTCCGAGCTCAAGATCGCTTTGGATCACGAGGCGGGAGGAGAGATCGGAAAACAGCTCTCCGGTCAGCTCGAGGGACTCTACGTCTTCATCATGGAACAACTCGTTCAGGCCAACCTCAATCGCACGGAGGAAGGACTCGAGGATGTGATCGAGATTCTGACCACCTTGGAGAGCGCCTGGCGAGAAGTCGCGGGCCAGATCTGAAAGGACGTTCCATTTCATGATCGCGGAGACTTATTCGCCGGCGTTCTGGCAACGCCTGACCCGGCTGCGGTCCATTTCCCGGCTCGTGCTCGCCGCCCTCGAGGAGGACGACGTCGAGCGGGTGAAGGCGCTGTCCGAAGAAGCCGAGGAGAGGATGGCCGAAATCCGGCCAATCATCGAATCGCGCCTTCAAGACCCGGACCGCACCGAGGACGATGCGCAGTTGGCCGACATGGTGGGCGACCTCAAACTCATGAACGATCGAATCCTCGACGTCTTGAGCGTCAAAGCCGAGGAAACACGCAGGGCCATCGGGGAGGCCAAGGAAACGCGCCTCCGTCTGATGCGCTTCAAGGCGACGCGCGGAGGTCATGACGCCCGGGTGATAGATCGAAAGGGTTGATGTCATCCCCGCCGGGCGGCGGGGGGACGACCGAAGGGCCACGTTCAGGCGTGGAGACCGAACCCGAGGAGAGGCTGAACAGGTTTCTCCTCGGGTTTTTTCGATGGTATCGTGGATGTCTCGAGTCCCCGCCGAGACAATGGCTTGGCATTCTGGGAGGCGTCACCATGACCGTCCGCATCCTGTCGTTACTTTCCTGCCTGATCCTCTGGACCCATCTGCCTCAGGTCGCATCGACGCCCTCCGTGTCCCACCAGGGTGGCCCGAAGGTCGAAGTCAAGCGGCTCATGAAGACCTGCAAGAAGTGTCATCTCGACCAGTGGAAGGAGTGGAAGGCCTCCCGCCATGCCAAGAGCTGGATCAATCCGGTCTTCCAGGAGGCGATCGCGGCTCTCCCCGACAAGGGTGAGGCCTGTGCCCGGTGCCACGCGCCGGGGAGCCTCCCCCCAAATGGATTCGGGGATGTCCCCGAGGCGCGCAAGGATGCCCGGAAACTCGGTGTCAACTGCACGACCTGTCACAACGATCCCGCTCGTTATTACGGGCCGTACCCCAGCAAGGGGCACGGCGGCATCCTCGTCAAGGCCGAATACTTGGAGGCCCGCGTCTGCAAGAGCTGTCACGGTCATCCGGAGGTCAACGCGGCTCATGATCAATGGACCAGCTACGAGAAGAGTCCGGCCGCCGCGAATGGCAAGACCTGCCAATCCTGCCATATGGAGGAAGTGACCCGAGTCATGGCGCGAGGTCGTCGAAAGCTGAAGAACGTCCAGGAGGCGCGCCTCGGTCGCCGGCATCTGTTCGCGGGAGCCCATACCGTGGGCGAGGCCGAAGATGCGGCCGACCTTCGCGCGGAATCGGACGGCACGCATGTCGTCGTCACCACGACGATGCATACGGGCCACGTGTTTCCCAGCAGCGAGGGGCGAGAGGGCCGACTCGAGGTGCGCTTTTTCGGTGGAGACGGGACGGAGATCCAGACGGTGACCCAGATCTACGACAAGGCGAAGGAGCGTGTCCTTCCGCCCGAGAAGCCGACGACGATCCGGATTCCCTTCCCAGCGATGGCTCAGCGTGCCGTCACGTCGCTCGTCCTCCGTTTTCCCGTCGTTCCGGGACGAGAGAAGGAAAAGCGCATCCTCCTCGCCGAAACGGAGACCGTGCGCTGACACGGCTTCGCCTTCAGCGCGTGTAATAGGTGTCCGCGTATTCGCGGACCATGCGCGCCGTGTTGAAGAAGGGCGTAATCGTCCGGATACTTTCTCTCACTCGGGCCAACCAACGGACGGGAAATCCCCGGGCATCGCGGTCGAAGAAGAGTGGAATGACTTCGTTCTCGAGCTGCGACATGAGGCTCTCCGCCTCGAAGGCGTCGAGTTCTTCCTCGCTGCGCCCTTCGAATCTGCCGTCCCCGATGGTCCATCCGTTGGATTGCGTTGCGCCTTCGACCCACCATCCATCGCGAGTGGAAAGAGTGAGAGCGCCGTTGGGGCAGGCCTTCATGCCACTCGTGCCGCTGGCCTCCTTGGGAGGCCGGGGCGTGTTCAACCAGACGTCCGCTCCCTGCACGAGTTCCCGGGCGATGCCGATGTCGTAGTTCTCGATGAAGAGGACGCGACCACGGAAAGGGTCTTTCTCGGCGATCTGGACGATCTCTTGGATCAGGCGCTTGCCGCCTTCGTCCGCGGGGTGGGCCTTGCCGGCGTAGATGATCTGGATCGGACGGTCCCGGTCCGCGAACAGACGGGCCAGACGCTCCACGTCCCTGAAGATGAGCGTCGCCCGCTTGTAGGTGGCGAAGCGGCGAGCGAAGCCGATGGTCAGGGAATTCTCGTGCGGCTCCGTCAGCAACGCGTTCAACAGTTGCGTGTCGACGTTGCGCCCGCGGAGCTGCTCCGCGCAGCGTCGTCGTGCCGACTTCACGAGTTGGACGCGCTGTGCGACCAGGGCCTCCCATAGTGCGGAGTCGGGGATGCTGTCGACACGGCTCCAGAGCTCCTCGTCCAGGAGCCGATTCTCCCAGTCGGGGGCCAAGTGACGCGCGAAGAGATCCCTCATGGCAGGGCCGATCCAGGTGGGCAGGTCGATTCCATTGGTCACGTGCCCGATCGGCACCTCCGAGATCGGGCGGTCGGGCCACATGAACGCCCACTGTTTGCGGGCGACTTCCCCGTGCAGTCGACTCACGCCGTTGATGCGGTCGCTGAAGTGGATCGCCAGCGCCGTCATCTCGAAGGCCGAGGAAGACGAGTTGCCATCTCGATGCCCCAACCTGAAGAACTCGTCCGCGGTCAACTTCAACCTTTCGAGTTGAGGTTGGAACATGGGCTCCATGATGTCCCGTTCGAAGATCTCGTGACCGGCCGCAACGGGCGTGTGGGTCGTGAAGACGTTCGAGGAGCGTGTGAGTTCCCTGGCCTCCTCGAAGGTGATGTCTTTCTGCCGGATGAGTTGGGCCGCTCGTTCGAGAACGAGGAATGCGGAATGCCCTTCGTTCATATGAAACCGGCGGGGCGTGATGTTGAGGGCTTCCAAGGCTCGAACACCACCGACGCCCAGAAGGATTTCCTGGAGCAATCGGATCTTCCGGTCGGAGTCGTAGAGCCGATTCGTGATGAGCCGGTCTTCTCGCCAGTTGTCGAGGACGTAGCTGTCGAGCAGAAAGAGAGCCGATCGTCCGACCATCGCGAGCCAGACGCGGACCTGCACGTCGCGATCCGGGAGATGGATCGTCACGAGGAGGGGTGTCTCGTCCTCTCTCAGGACCTCCCGAAGCGCCAAGTCGTGGAACGAAAGGTCCTCGTAGAGTTCGTACTGCCACCCCTCGAGATTGAGGCGTTGGCGGAAATACCCCTGCCGGTAGAGCAGGCCCACGCCCACGAACGGTATCTGAAGATCGCTCGTGGCCTTGACGTGGTCCCCCGCGAGAATTCCGAGGCCGCCCGAGTAGATGGGCAAGGACTCGTGCAGGCCGAACTCGGCGGAAAAGTACGCGGCAAGGGGATGCAGTTCGACGGGCATCTCGAGGACGCCTCTGTGGATGCAGCACTCGCCGTCGCCGACTTCAGCGGTGAAGCGATTGTGGACGCCCTGCATGCGATGGAGGAAGCCCTGATCGCGCTCGTGGCGGGCGAGGATCTCGTCCCCGAGCTTTCTCAGAAATCGAACCGCGTTGCCTTGGACCTGGCGCCAAAGAGGCGGGCACATCGACTCGAAGAGTTTCGCGGCCTCGGGGACGCGGGTCCACCAAAAGTTGTAAGCGAGGTCCAACAGGGGCTGCAGAGCCTCCGGCACTCGCGGTGCGTCGCAATAGACCTTCATGCGGTGATCCCTTTTTCGTGGGGTTTTGGAGGTTAGCACGGGAGGGCGACCCCGAAAGAGCTCGTGAGCCGCTCCCTCGTCGCACCCTGGGGAGTCCCGCCGTGAGCGCTACAATGCAGCGTTCGGATCTTGGGGATGCAACATGAAATTGACGAGAACAGGCCGCGTGCGCGTGGCCACGGCCGTATGGCTTGCGGTGGGCGTGATGCTCATCGTCAGGGGGTTTTTCCCGTACTTCTTCAACATCGAGAGCACGGGTGTGCGTGCGTTGACCTTAGTCCTCGCGCTCGTCATCGGTGTGGCGAAGGGCATCTTCGTCATCGCGAAGAGCGCCGAGCGCACCGCCGGCTACATTCGTCGTCGGCCCCACCATGACTGGGTGTGGTTCTCCTTCCACCCGGTCCTCTATCTGGTGATTCCCTTGATGATCGGGATGGGGATCGCCCTTCGCGTCTACGCCGGACCCACGATGCCGTGGCTCGTCTTGGGCGTCTACGTGGGGATCGGCGCGGCCATGATCGCGGGGACGCGGGGCTTCAAGGCCGCCGTGGCGGAAGTGGAAGAGGTCAAGGTCGCGGAAGCGGAAGGATGAGGGGCGGTTGGGCCACCGCCCCCGGCCAACCGTCGGCTAGGGCATGATCTTCTTGGCGACGTACGGGTGGTCCCTTT
>CAZLGG010000045.1:12391-30478 GCA_964559135.1 uncultured Planctomycetia bacterium | reverse complement strand
GCCCCGCCGCCGGAGAGGATCATGGCCAGGAACTCGAACGGGGCCGTGAGGACGGGCAGAGGTTTGACCTCGACCCGGGGATCGGCCAAGCGGCCGCGAAGGTGAACCTCGAAGAGCGCGCCCTTCGCGATGTCGAAGAGAAACTGGGCGGGTTCGCCCACGATGAGGATGTCCTTCAAGAGACCACCGCCGAGGCGGGGGACGAAGCCGATGTCGAGGCGCTCGCCGTCCAGGTCCATGGACCCGTGGCCGTAGAGGTTGACCGGCTTGCCCACCGCCTGCAACTCGTAGAACTGGAACCGTCCGTAGTCGACGCGGAATCGGCAGCGGAGGGATTCCAGGCGATCTTCCCGATCCGCCTGAACGCCGAGGGCCTTCGCCACGTCCTGAAAGACCGGGAGCCCCCAGATCCGCGCCTTACGGGTGGCGATCCAGCCCGCGCCCTCCGGAGGCGTGCCGACGCCGGCGTCCCGGGTCACGCGACAAAACGCGGAGGCGAAGCCATCCACGGGCAACTGGAATCCCCCTTCCTCGGAGAGCCGTCGGAGATCCATTTCGACCAGGTTCAGATCCAAAGCCCATGGGGCGTCCTGGGTGAGTCCCAAATCACCCTGGGCGCGAAGGGCGCCACCGAAGAGACGACCCGTCAGAGAGTCCACCCGAACCGTGCCGGACGTGAAGGAGCCCCGGACACCGACGTCCCGCAAGATCAACCGCCGCCCGGAGGCGTCGGTCGGCCAGACGAGGCGCCCCCCGGCGAGACGGAAGTCGAGGATCTCGGGCTGCTTTCCCGCGGAGACGACGAGACGAAAACTCCCTCGTCCACTTCGGCCGGAAAGTCCTCGGCGCCACGACGGGGGCAAACTCTTTTCGAGCAGGGCCAGATCCACGGACTCGAAGTCGACGGACAGGTCCGCGGAGCCGCTGCCTTCCACGCGGATCGAACCCGTCAGATTCAGTCGCCCTCCCAGCCAACGGCCCATGGCGTCGTGGATGAGGAATCGACCGTCCGATGTCTTCTCGATCCGCCCATCGAGATCATCCACCTTGAGAAGGAACGGCCGCCCCAACGCTTCCAACGTCAGCTCGAGGCCGACGCCTTCGGCACGCAGATCGGAGAACTCCGGGTCGCCGAGCCCGTCCGCGAGGCGGGCCCGCACCTTCGCGGTGATGCTCCCCGCACTGATCTTCAACGCCATGGGCAGGCTCTCGAGCGCGTCGCCAAAGAGAGTCGTGAGGCTCGAGGCCTCGATCCGCGCCGTCAAGAGGACCTGGGGGTCGCTCCCCTTCTCCATCTTGGCACTGAGATATCCCTCGAGTCCGCCTGCTTCGAAATGCTCCAACCGAAGGAAACCGTCGTCCCCGCGCTTCAGCTCGAGGCCCAGACCGTCCAAGACGATCTTGGAGCTCCCCGTCACCTCTTTCTCGAGAATGAGACGACCGTCGTACACCCGCAGCCTGCGCATGCCGGGGAGGTCGATCCTGCGGGGAATCAGGTCCTCGGGCTTCTTCATCCGGGAGGCCAGGTCCGAAAGGCGTTCCTTGCCGACGGTTCCCAACCGGAGTTCCGGTCGGAAGGCGTCCAGCTCCGTCAATCGGAAGGAGTCGGGCACGGCCAAAGCCCCCTCGATGCGCCCCTGGACGCGCTCGATGGCGACGAGCTGTCCGATTCCTTTTCCGTCGGGGAACAATCGGCGCAAGAGGAGAACCGGGGGCCCCGGCCAGGAGAGCTTCAGGGCGAGCGGCCAGTCTCCGGCGCATTCCCCCTCGCCATCGAAGGTGAGACGCCGGTCCCCCAATCTGGCCCGACCCTCGACGATGCGGCAGGACTCATCGTCCCAGGCCAGTTTCACCGCCACGTCCTCCCACGAGGCCTCGCGAAGCGCCTCGGGCCAAACCGAGCGGGCCTCTCCATCGAACCAGGTCCGCGGATCGAACGCGCGCAGGTCCAACTGTCCCTCGCCCTCGTCGCGTCGCCGCCGGAGCTTCAGGCGAAAGGGATTTCCGGCCAGCGAACCTCTGAATTCAATCTCGATCGTTCCGTCCGCCGCTTCGTGCAACGCCCCTTGGAGATGCGTCGCGTCTCCGGTCGGGGTCCCGGGGAATCTGAGAACGCCGTCGCGAAGTCGCAGAGTCTTCGGACGAAGATCATCGGGCAAGGCCGGCTCCGCGGACTTCAGGATCGTCGCCAACATGGCAAAGGATTCGGACGTGGGCGCTCCCTCGAGGTCGACGAGTTCCAAGACACCTCGCGACGGCTCCGGAACCCCTCCGTTGGACAAAGGCAGAATCAGGCTGATCTCACCCAGACGAAAATCCCGGGCAAGAGCGTTCCGCCACCGGCTGAAATCGGGCTTCATCCATCGGACCCGATAGGCGGCATCCTTGCCGCCGATCGACGCGATGCGGACCGGCCCCAGCACGGTTTGGCCGGTCAGCAGCTCGACGCGGACCCCCATTCTCACATCCCGACGCAGCGTCGCACGGATGTTGCGAATCACCAGCGGCACGTCCAGCCCTGGCAGAAAGACCTCGATCGTGCCTCCGAGAATCCTCGTTGTGCGAGGAACGTCCGCCGCCGCGACGGCGGTGCCCCCCCCCGCGAAAAGATCCGTCGGGCCGCTGTCCGTGGGGGTTCTCAGATCCAGACGCCCGGTCACCCCGACCAAGGTGAGCGTCTCTAGGCGGGGATCACCCCGCTGCAGGACTGAGCGATCAAACCGCAGCTCCGCCCGGACGACGTGGATCTCCGTGTCTCCGAGAGGACCGGGGAGAAGATGGACACCGTCCAAGGACAGCGAGCGCCCCAAGCCGCCGCGGACGCCCTCGACCTCGAATGGCCCGGTCCACAATTCACCGACTTTCTCCTTGATGCGGAGCGACACCTCGCGCTCGAATCTCGGGAAAGCCGCGAAAGCCGCGACGGCGACGATCGCCAATAAGGACGCGAGCTTGAGCAGGCCGTTCTTGGGACGTTGGGTCTTGGGTCGCACGCAAAGGGCTCCACGGCGAGTGGATGTCCACCGAGCAAGTGTCAATGGATGCTCGACCTGCGGGCGCGTAGGCGGGTCGTGACCCTGTTATCGGGTGACGGCTGCGGACGCTTGAATCCGCAGGGTCTTTACCCATCTCTCAGGGGTGGGCGCGCTCCAGGAGACGGTGCAGGTTGACATGGACGCGCGGCGCAAACGGACCGCGAGGTTGGAGCCGCCGATCCACTTCCATCCGTCCCGACCGAAGGTCGGCAAGAACGCGATAGAGAGTGCCGCGGACCGTCCCCTCGCTGATGGCTTTCCAACCGGCCGCGAAATCCATCGGTTGTCCCGCCGTCTCCAAGAATGACCGGATGCGAGCATACCGGCGACAACCGTGCCCCTTCTCGCTGCGTACTCGATGGTGGTTCGAGCAGAGGACGAACGGTTCTCCCTTCGCGGCCGCGCGGTCTGTGCAACTCGTCTCACGCCCCTTACGGCTGTCGAATTCGAGGACGACGGCGCCCAATGCGTCGTTCCGCGCCCAGGCCAGCATGCCGTTGCCACCGAGGGCAAAACGAAGCGCGTCCAGTCGCTTGACGGCCGTACTCCGAATCTTTGGCCCCGCATCGAGGGTTTCGATCAACTCCTGGAGAGCCAGAATGCGGGACGTGAATCGCTCCCCTCTCTCCTTTTTGCCCTTGACCATGACGTCGTGGATGGCGAGCCCGACTCCCGCGTCCGAAAACCCGGTGACGCAACCGCGAATCCCCGGCCATCCCAGGCTCACCCAACCTCTCCGCTTCCCGCGCGGCGCGCGCACGATGATCATGGTGCGGCGCGTCAACGCTTCCGTCGCGAAGTAGTCCAGGTTCCGACCGAAGAGCAACGCATCGCCCCGGGTCTCCTTGCCCCATGCGACGAACGACGAACAGAGGAGTCCCACCATGTCGGGAATGCAACTCGCCACGAGCAGATCCTTCGGTTCGAGATCGCGTCCCAGAGCCTCGATGTGAATCGACGCCGGGTCACGCGCCTTCATCCCGGCGACGACGGCGCGCGCGTGAATCCTGTCGTCGTCCGAAAACCGGAAGCGCCCGAGGACGGCGGGTCGCACAGCCAAGTCCCAAGCCTTCGGCGCCCCGAAGGAAACCCGACGGCTGAGCATGAAGTGGTCGACGAGGTCGTCGATCGCTTCCGCCATGAGGTAACCCTCCGCGAAAGAACGCTCATCGAGCGTCCCCCAAAGGGTGAGAACCTTCATCCCCTCGACGGTTTCCAACCGGCCCGTGACCGTCGGCTTCGAATCCGTTGCGGTCCTCGGGACCTGACCGAGGAGTGACGATGAGAAGACGGCGAGAATGAGAATCAAGGCGAAATGGCAAGTCCGCATCGGAAAGGGTCTCCCAGCTCCATCGAAGATCCACGGTAACCGTTGCGTCGACGATTTGCGACAGGAAATCAAAGCCAGGGAGACCACCTGTCCTTGCTCCAGAGGCATTCTCTCTTGACGGTCCCGGCGGGGGGAGCGACCATGGAGCTTGGCAATCTTGCCGCTTGCGAAGTGAGGTCGAAGAATCATGAGAACAATCATCACCGTTGCCGTGGCAGCCCTCCTGACGGCCGCGCCGGCCATCGCCCAGGACTTCCAACGCGAAGGGGACGGCGAGCGACGAGCCGCCCTCGACGCGATGGAAGGCAAGGCTCCCCCTGCTCTCTCCGTCACTCAATGGATGAACGTGTCCCCAAAAGGCGGGCTCAGCCTCGCCGGCCTCGAGGGCAAGGTCGTCCTTCTCGATTTCTGGGGCACGTGGTGAGGACCCTGCCGAGGTGCCGTGCCGCACCTGAAGGAACTCCACGAGAAGTACGGGAAGAAGGGTCTCGTCATCATCGGCGTCCACACGAAAAACGCGGCCGAGAAGATGGCCGGCTTCGTCAAGAAGAGCGGCATCCCCTATCCCGTGTGCGTCGACGCCTCGGGGGCCACGGTGAAGGGGTTCCGGGTGGACTCCTTTCCGGACTACTATCTCATCGACCGCTCGGGAAAACTCCGGTTTGCCGACCTCGCCAATGGCGAAGTGGATCGAGCCATCGAATTCTTGTTGAAGGAGAAGCCCGCCGTCGTCGACGCCGAGGATCATCTCCAAGGAACCCTCGCGAAAGCAAAGTCCACGAAGCGACAGGTTCTGCTCTACCTCAGCGCCCCTTGGTGAGGATGGTGCCACAAGCTCGGGGAGTTCCTCGGGCAAGACAAGGTCGCCAAGCTGCTCGCGAAGGACTACGTCGTCGCCACCATCGACCAGGACGAGATGAAGGGCGGCAAGAAGGTGGCCGCTCGCCTGCGCGGCGGAAAGGGGGGCGGCATCCCGTGGACCGTCATCATGGACGGCGACGGAACCAAGAAGATCACCAGCGACTCTCCGAAGGGCAACATCGGTTGCCCCGTCTCGAAAGCGGAGACGGCGTGGTTCATGAAGATGCTCCGTGAGACGAAGCACAACATGACCGACGCCGACATCGCGGAGATCGGCCGAGCCCTGGAGGAGTTCGCGAAAAAGCTCCGTCGCTGACGCCTCGAGGAGCACGACATCGGCCCCGTCCGCGAGGGAGGGGATTGCAGACAGCATCATCTTGCACATCGCATGAAGACCGACGGCATCAAGGGAGGTATTCCGTATAGCGACCGGCCGCCAGCCGCCGAGAAAAAGAGCAGCCACTCATTTTCTCGGAGCCACACATGCATAAGAAAGCACTCGCCCTGGTCATGTTCCTGGGCCTGTCACTCCCCGCCGTGGGACAAGGCCTCCCCACTCCTGAGCAGGTCGTCAAGGATGTCCGCGCCAACCTGAATTCCAAGAAGACCTGGGACTCGGTGGAACTCTATGGCCGCTGGGACATGGATCACGAAAAGGTCGGCAAGGCCTATCCGCCCGACACCGCCAAGCACCCCTTCGAGTGCAAGACGGCCAAGGACGCGAACGGCGCGCACATGGAGTACAAAGGCCTCGCCATCTATCGCCGGGCCGGCCCCGACAGCTGGATCTTCAATCGCCTGTTCTTCTTCGAGGATGCCACCCGCATGGTGGGCGGCAAGGGCATGTCCAAGGAGGCGCTCTTCAAGATCGCCTACGATGCGCTTCGCAACGTAAAGCGGACCCGGGCCTTCATGCTCCGCGCCAACCGCGTCACCCACGTCGATGCCCTCGCCATTCCCGACGACGACCAGTTCAAACAGATCACGGCCGACACGATCGAATTCCTGGCCCAGATCACCTACGACGAAGCCATCCGCAGAGGCGGCAAGTCCGGCATCCAGAAGAAATCCGGCACCTTTCTCATCACCGCCGTGAAGAAGAACGGCACGTGGGTCATGCGTTCCAGCCGCCGGAAAGGCGAATTGCGGGACCTGGGCTTCACCCCCGTGGCCAGCCAAACGTTGAAAAGAGCCCCCTCTCTCGCAGACGTGGATCTCGAATCCATCTATGGCTCCAACAGACAGGAGATGACCGCTCCCGAACTGCCTTCATCGGACACCCTCAGAACGGCGGTCATCAACCACTACAACACCGGTGCCCGGCAGTTTGAAGCGCTTTTCGGCAGCCGCAAGGCCGACGAGGTCACCGAGGTGGAGTCCGTCAGTCCGGCACCGTTCCGGGAAGGGGCGGACATCGATCCCGAAAACTTCGTACTCCAGGTCGAGCTCGTCTTTCGCTCCGTCACGGGCTACGGCAGCAACTTCAAACTCGTCCGGGTGCGACGTGTCGCCCAGTGCACGTTCAAGAAAACGGCGAACGGCTACGTCGTCGCCCAGTGTCGCCCGGTGCAGAACACGGAGAAAACCCTGGAGACGATCTCCGCCGACTCGGCGCAAGTGAAGCCTCTCCCTCGGGCAAGAAGCATCTTGGACAACGGCGGTCGGCTCGACCCGACGGGAGGTTCCGATGTCGCGGCGACGGCGGCCCAGAATTCGACGTCTTCGACGGGTACGTCGGCCGCGACGCCCGACACGCCCACGGCCGAAGACGTCGTCGTCGCCCTCCATCGCACCGTGGACGCCAGCCCCAAGAACTTCGGCATCATCCTCGGTCAAGACATGGCGAAGAAGGTGGTCGACATCAAGCAGGTGACGCCGCAAATGAAATCGATGGGTCGGGTGGACCGGCAGAGTGTGCAGGTGACGTTGACGATGGACTTCACCTGGAAGAGGTTCGACAACGTTCTCATGCTGTCTCGACGCCAGTACGACGTGAAGGTGAAAGTCCATCCCAAGGGCGGCTGGTATGTGACGGGAGCCCGCCAACGGGGGCGGGAGAAGGAACTGGGCAAGACCAACTCCGACCGCAAGGCGGTGGCCGCCATGCCCTTGTATGTGAACCGGCCCGCCAAGCTGGCGAAAAAGCCGAAGCCGCCGACCAAGCCGGCCCCGCGGCGACCCCGCCCCGTGAAGCGCCCCCGGGTCCCCCGTGGCCTGGGCGGCCTCATCGGCCACTGATCGACGCGTCCTGCGATATCAAGATCTCAAGAGCCTCCTCTTGGGATCTTGCTGACAGCCTGTCGACATGGTACTGATGGCTCAAGTAGGCCTACATCGTCGTGGGCCTACATCCTGGAGCCCATTCATGCCATTTCAGCTCGTCGTCTCGGCGACCATCGCGGCCGCTTTTTCCCTCACCCAACCCCTCTCCGTCGGCTTCGCGGCGCCGACAGCCGCAGACGTTTTCGACCCTCCTCTCCCACCTCTTCGCATTCTCGTGTCGAGCGCGGAGTCCGGACACAATATCCCCGGAGCGATCGTCACGATGCAGGTCGGCGCGGAAACCTACACCGTGACGGCGGATGCCTCCGGCAAAGCCACTTTCTCCCAAGTGCCCTATTCACCAAATCTTCCGGCCATCGTCGACAATGAAGGGCAGACCCTCGTATCGACGCGCATGCGAGTCATCGTCACCGTCTCCGCTCCCGACTACCTTCCTCTCAAAAAGGAGCACGTCTTCTTCGAGCACGACCGCTTCCGGGAAATGCGGCTGGTCCCGCTGAAGACAGGCTTCACGACGACGGAGATCGTCGCGGCAAAGGGCTCCCGGCTGAGCATCCCCAAACTGGGGACGCTCACTGTCGAGGAGGGAGCCCTCCTTCAAGACACCCGCCTTCGCATCACGGTGATCCCCCATGCCTCCACCTCCCCGTCTTTGGTCGAGGGGGTCTTGCGCTTCGAACTCTACCTCCAGACGATCGATGCCAGTGGAAACCCCATACCAGGCCTCATCGCGTCCAACGGCCACATCACCTTGGACGCAGACCTACCCGAGAAAGAAATCGAGCCTGCGGGGGCCCATGGAGATTGGCGAAGTCTCCACCTGGGGACGCAATTCTCGGGAACCAGCTGGTCGCCAGCCGTGTTCGACACCGAAAACAACCACATCACCATGCCGCTCCGCGAGGGATACAACCTTCTCGATCGCCGCTACAGTGTCCCCGACTCGACGAGCAACTGGGAGTGGACGCCGTGGCGACTCGGTCCCCCTCGGCATACCTCGACAGCTATTGTCCCGGGAGATGCACCCGCAAACATTCTTTGTGGAGCTTTCACTAATGGAGCTTCCGTGAAGATCGAAGCTGGAACGACATTGGCGGGTTCCGCTTCTCTTTCGGCCGAGGCTGTCGGCCAGGTCGGCTGGGACGCGGGAATGCTCTTCGCCAAGGCCAGTGCAAAACTAGGATTGAGTCTCGAGGGGACACTGACCGGTTCAGTCTCCTTGACCACGTCACGGGAATACCACGTGTTCACTCCCCCATCCGGCACCATCACCGGGCTGCCTCACCCGCTATCGCCGCCCTACAGTTGCATCTCTGGGACAGCGCACCTGAATGCGCTCACCAAGACCTACGAGCTGTGGGCCGAGCGAGAGAGGCCCTGCCCTCCCAATGGCACCGAACTCGACTGGAAATCTCTCGGCACGATGACGATCTCGGGGGGGCTCTTGATGTGGTACGACATCCACTGGGACACGAACTGTCCAGGCTGTTCCAGCGGGGGAACCGTTCCCCCCTTCCCGGGAGATCCCACCTGGTCGGTGAACTGACGAAGGCCCATGAAAAAGCCCCGCATCCACAGGATGCGGGGCTTTTTTGCGAAATGAGCGACCCGGAAGGGACTTGAACCCTCAACCCCCAGATCGACAGTCTGGTGCGCTAACCAGTTGCGCCACCGGGCCAGTACTCGGAGGGGATTCTAAGGACGGGGGCAGGGTCTTCAAGGGGATTCGAGGCGGGAAATGTCTGGAATTCGTCCCTGCGGCCCTTTGCATGTTCACCCCCCCTGTCGGAGACGAGCTGGAATGACCGATGGACACCGAGGAGGTGATCCATGCCCGCCAGAATCCTCGAGACCCATCGCCGGCTCTTCACGGATCTGCCCGGGGTTCCGAAGATCCTCCACCGACTGCGGGGCATGTTGGCGGACCCGGACATCCCGCTCGAGGCCGTGGGCGCCCGCATCGCCGCGGACCGGGCCCTCGCCGAGGGCTTCCTTTCCATGCGCCGCCTCCCCTTCTTCGGCACGGTCAGCGCCCTCGATCGCGTCGAGGAGTGCGTCCAGGTCCTCGGGCGGGACAAGACCCGAACCCTTCTGGGGATCCTGGAGGCCTACCGCCTCGTCGAGACGAGCGAACAGGATGTGGCCCAACTGAAGGCCCTTGTGTGGCGACACGGCCTCGCCGTCGCGGAGGCCGCCGTCGCCATCGCCGTGGGCTCGCTCTGCGACAGTCTCGGCGGCGTGCCGGACGTGCGCGCCCTGGACCGGGTCTTCACATGGGGCCTCGTCCACGACATCGGCCGCCTTCTCATGCTGCGACACGGCCCCGGAGACGTGCTGGAGATCGAAGAGGAGGTCCGGTTGCGTGGCGGAGACAGACTGGAGTTGGAGAGAGACGTTTTCGGATTCTCTCACGACGAATTGGGCGCGGCCTTCCTGCTCACGTGGGGCTTCGACGAGGAAACGGTTCTTGCCGTCCGCAAACACCACGCCATCGACGACCAAGCCCCCGATGCGTTGACCTGGCTTCACCTGGGGGAGGTGGCCGTGATGAGAATGGCGGGCGAGGACGCCCACCCCCAGGAAGGACTCCTGGAATGGCTGGGATTCACTTGGGACGACGTGCGGGCATGGGTGCGCGGGGGAACTCCCTTGGGAGCTCCCCCGGGCGAAAGCCTCGTCACATGACCTTCGGGATGCCGAGCTCCCCGAAGTTCTTGTCCTCGTAGTTCTTCTGGAACATGGCCAGAAGTTCGGCAGCCTTGGCGTCGTAGGCGTCCCTGTCGGTCCAGGTGTTCCTCGGATTGAGGATCTCGTCCGGAACGTCGGGGCACGTCGTGGGGACGCGCATCTTGAAGACGGGATGCGTTTCGCAGGGCACATCGTCCAGCTTCCCGTTGAGTGCGGCGTTGAGCATGGCCCGCGTGTACTTGAGGGACATGCGCTGGCCCACCCCGTAGGGCCCGCCCGTCCAACCCGTGTTCAGCAGGATGCAGCGGGCGCCGGCCTCCACCATTTTCGTGGCCAAAAGCTCGGCATAGACCGAGGGGAACCGGCTCATGAAGGGAGCCCCGAAGCAGGCGCTGAAGGCGGCTTTCGGCTCGGTCACCCCCACCTCCGTCCCCGCCAGCTTGGACGTGAAGCCCTGCACGAAGTGGTACATGGCCTCATCCTTCGTGAGGAGGGAGACGGGAGGCAACACGCCGAACGCGTCGGCGGTCAACATGACGATCGTCTGCGGATGAGGCCCCTTGGCGCCTTCCATCACCATCGGATTGCATTCCAGTCCGTAGGCGAACCGGGTATTCTCGGTGATGCTCTTGTCCGTGAGATCGAACTCCTGCGGATGGGTCTCGGAGAGGTCCTTCCCGGGAAGGGGCGGCACGTTCTCGATGAGCGTGCCAGGCATCTCGAGCGCCGCCGCGATGACCGGCTCGGCCTCCTTGTTCAGGTCGATCAGCTTGGCGTAGCAACCGTCCTCGAAGTTGGAGACGCCTTCGTCCGTCCATCCCGTCTCGTCATCGCCGATGAGTTTGCGATGGGGATCCGCGGAGAGCGTCGTCTTCCCGGTTCCGGAAAGGCCGAAGAGGATGGCGGCATCGTTGTTCTCGCCCACGTTGGCCGAGCAATGCATCGGCAAGAAACCCTGATCGGGCAGCATGAAGTTGAGGACCGTGAACATCGTCTTCTTGTTCGTCCCGCAGTAATCGGCGGGGCCCGCCACGAGCGCGATGCGTCGCCTCAGATCGATCACGATGGCGGCATCGGAGCGGCTCCCGTCCCGGTCGGGCTCGCAGAGGAAGCTGGGGACGTTGAGAAGAGTCCAACGGCGATTGTCTTCGTCGGCCACGCCCTCGATACCCTTCGGGAACATGATGCGGCAGAAGAGTGCGTGGGTCGCGTATTCTCCGACGAAACGGTACGGAACGGCGTAGGTGGGATCCTGACCGCAGTAGAGGTCCTGGACGTAAAGATGCCCCCCCTTGTCATTGAGGTAGGCGACGACGCGCTTCAGGAGTGCCTCATAGTGGTCGGGATCGTACTTCCCGAAATCGGACTTCCACCACACCTTGTCCTCGATCTCGGGATAGGCGGCGGCGAACGTGTCCAGCACACGGCGGCCCGTGGCCTCCGGATCGGTGTAGTAGACGAGCGGCCCTTCGTCGCCCAACTGGGTGGCGTAGGCTTTTTGCTCGTCGCGGGGGCCATCCTTGCGGATACGCCCCTTGTCGTTGGCGATGGCCTCGTGAAAGAGTTCCTTCTTCGATTGGTTGTAACGGTATTCGAGCCCCCGGAGTCCGAGAAGCTCTTCGAGCTGAGCGGCGTAATCCATGGCGATTCTCGCGATTGGAGTGGGATTCGTGCGGGTCGGCGCCCGGATGCCCCAGGGCGGCTTCGGCTTCGATCGAGCGCCGAAGCATTCTGTCGATTGCGGGAGAGGTCTTCAATCATCTGTTTCCTTCCCGCCGTGCTACAATCTCGATTCGAAAGGACCGACCATGGTCGGCGTTCATCTGCCGGACGTGTTCCACCCGTGAAGAGAGCGAATCATGCCCAAGAGAAAAGACCCGGATCGTCCCGGAGAACCCGTTGAAGCCCCTATCGGGCGGCTCAGCCGACGAGGATTCCTGAAGGGAGCCGGCCTCACCATGGCGGCCGTTGGAGTCCAGGGCCCCGACGCCATCGGCCTGGGCGCCTCCCAGGACATCGAAATCCTCGGGACCGATCCCGTGGACATCACCCTCGCCATCAATGGCGTCCACCATAAAGTGAAAATCGAGCCCCGCACCACCCTCTTGGACCTCCTCCGGGATCAGCTGGAGATGACGGGCTCGAAGCGGGTCTGCAATCGGGCGACCTGCGGCGCCTGCACGGTGCTCGTCGACGGTCGCTCCACGAACGCTTGCACGTTCCTCGCGATCGACGGCATCGGCGCGGAGATTCGCACCATCGAGGGGCTGGCAGGCCCAGACGGGACGCTCGCGCCCATCCAGGAAGCCTTCGTCCGCCACGACGCCACCCAATGCGGCTTCTGCACACCGGGCATGATCATGTCCTGCACCGCCTTGATGACGAAGAACCCGCACCCCACGCGTGATGAGATCAAAGCCGGCCTTTCCGGCAACATCTGCCGGTGCGGCACCTATCAGAACATCTTCGAAGCCGTCGAAGACGTGACGGGCCAACGAGGGAGCCAACGATGAGCAACGCCAAGGACGACGTCCGCATCAAGGTCGGCTTCGAGGGCCACATCAAGGACATCGAGGTCACCCTCCCCGAGGGAGACATCCTCCCCTATCAGCCTGGAGACAAGCTGGCGATCATCGGCAAGCCTCTGGATCGGGTCGACGCCGTGGCGAAGGTGACCGGCAAAGCGAAGTACAGCTACGACCGACACCCGAAGGGCATGATCTACGGGCGCATCCTCCGTTCACCCCATGCCAACGCGCGCATCAAGTCCGTGGATCTCTCCGGCGCGCTGGCCATGAAGGGTGTGCACGCTGCCATCAGCTTTCCCGAAGAGATGGGTTCCAGCGAGGTGAGGTTCGCGGGCCAAGAGGTGGCCGCCGTCGCCGCCGAAACCGAGGCACTCGCCGAGGAGGCCCTGAGCCGCATCGAGGTCGACTACGACGTGAGACCCTTTGCCGTCACGAAGGAAGCCGCCATGGAGAAGGGGGCTCCCGAAGTGGTTCCCGGGCGCGCCAACGTCGTCACGAGCGGACGGAGGCGTCGCGAGTCCGAAGAGGACTTCGAAAAGCGCCTTCAGGATCAGAAGGAGAAGGTCGACGAGGCCCTGAAGGACTGCGCCGTGACGGTCAGCCGCACGTTCGAGACCCAGGTTCAGGTCCACTGCTCTCTCGAGCCCCACGGCTCGGTCATGGAGTGGGACGGCGACCACCTGATCTGCTATGCGTCCACGCAGGCCACGTTCAACTGCCGGCGCGAAGCCCAGAGTTCACGGGGCGCCATTCGGGCGGGATCGGCCGAAGTCAGGACCGAATTCATGGGCGGCGGTTTCGGCTCCAAGTTCGGCTTGGGCCGGGAGGGCGCTGCGGGAGCTCTGCTCGCGAAGAAGGCGGGGCGTCCCGTACGACTCATGTTGGAAAGACGAGGCGAGCAGACCGCCGTCGGAAATCGTCCCGACTCGAAGCAGGAAATGACGTTGGGCGTGACCAAGGACGGCAAGTTCAAGGCTCTCAGGGCCTACAGTTGGGGCACGGCGGGTGCGAGTCCCTTCGGCGCCGGGGCGCGCAATCACGTCTTCTACCGCTACGAAAACATCGACAAGGTGGAACACATGGTGCGCACCAATTGCGGACAGGCTCGGGCCATGCGTGCTCCCGCCTGGCCCCAGGGCGTGTTCGCCATGGAAAGCATCATCGACGAAGCGGCGGCGAAGCTGGGCATGGATCCGGTGGAGATCCGCAAGAAGAACGACACGCACCCCATTCGAATCCACGAGTACGACATGGGCGCGGAGCGCATCGGGTGGAAGAAGCACCGCAACAAGAAGCCGGGAGCCGGCCGCGGTCCCGTCAAACGAGGCCTCGGCTGCGCCAGCACGGAGTGGTTCGCTTCCGGCGGCGGCGGGTCGACCTGCCTCGTCCGCATCCACAAGGACGGGACGGTGGAGGTCCGCAACGGCGCCCAAGACATCGGGACAGGAACCCGGACCGTCATGGGCATGGTCGTCGCGGAGGAGTTGGGACTTCCCCTCGAGAAGGTCCAGACCTTCATCGGACACACCACCGACCCCTTGGGGCCGGGGTCCGGCGGCTCGACCACCATCGGCAGCCTTTCCCCCGCTGCCCGCTTGGCCGGTTATCGCGCCAAGCAGGACCTGCTCCAGATCGTGGCTGAACGGCAGGGCTGGAAAGTCGACGACCTCGACTTGAAGGGCGGACGGGTGGTCTCGAAAAAGGGCAAGAAGCTCGACCCGGATCTCAGCTTCGATGAGGCCTGCGCGATGATTCAAGAAGGCGCCGTCGAGGTGACCGCACGACGCCCCACCGTCTCGCGTCGTCGCCCCAATTACCAGGGCTTCGCACCGACGAACTCGGGCGTTCAGTTCGCGGAGGTCGAGGTCGACACGGAAACCGGCAACGTCAAGGTCACGCGACTCGTCGCCGTACAGGACTGCGGAAAAATCATCAACGCCAAGACCGCCGAAAGCCAGATCCGCGGCGGCGTCATTCAGGGCGTCTCCTACGCGCTCTTCGAACGCCGGATCATGGATCGCCACAAGGGCCAGATGCTCAACGCGGACATGGAGATGTACAAGATCGCCGGTCCCGCCGACATTCCGCAGATCGACGTGGTTCTCGTCGACGTCTACAACGGCCAGAGCAACACCGGCGTGATGGGGCTGGGAGAACCCCCCAAGGTCGCAACCGCGGCCGCCATTTCGAACGCCGTGTTCAACGCCATCGGTGTCCACATCACGTCACTGCCCATCACACCGAAGAAGGTGCTCGAAGCTTTGGCGCGCAAGGAGGAGAAGTGAGATGAAGGCCTTCAAAATGGCCCGTCCCCGCACGCTGGAAGCCGCACTTTCCATCGCGGCCGCGGACAAAGTGAGCGAGTCCCGCATTCTCGCGGGCGGAACCGATCTGATCGGCGAGATCAAGGACGGGATTCAAGCCCCGGACATGCTCGTCAATCTGAAAACCGTCTCGGGTCTTGCGGGAATCCGCGCCACCGGTCGCGGACTCGAAATCGGCGCGCTCACGAAGCTGGTCGACCTGCAGGAGCACCCGTCCGTCGCCACGGACTACCCGGCGCTGGCAACGACCATCGCCAAGACCGCCACGCCGCAGATTCGCAACACCGGCACGGTGGGCGGAAACATCTGCCAGCGTCCCCGCTGCTGGTATTACCGCAACAGGGACTATGATTGCCTGAAGAAGGGCGGTGAGCTCTGCTATGCGCGAGAAGGCGAGAATGAGTTCCACGCGATCTTCGACAACGCCACCTGCAACATCATCCATCCGTCGAATCTGGCTCCGGTTCTGATCGCCTACGGCGCACAGGTGGAAGTGATGGACAAAGGGGGCAAGCAAACCCTTCCCCTGGAGGATTTCTTCGTCTCGCCCGAGGAGGACATCTCGGTCGAGAACATGCTCGAGAAGGGGCAGGTGCTCACGGCGATCATCCTTCCCGAAGGCTCGGCCAATCCCATGTCGGCCTACGTCGAGGCCCGAGAGAAGCAGTCCTACGACTGGGCCGTGTGCGGCGCCACCGCGGCATTCCGGATGGACGGCAAGAAGGTGAAGGAAGCTCGGATCGTCCTGTCGGCGGTAGCTCCCACGCCGGTCCGCAGGGAGGACCTGGAGGAAATGATGGTGGGTCAGCGCGTGACGGATGATCTCATGGATGCCGTCTGCAAGACCGCCGTCGAGGATGCGACGCCGCTTCGCGACAATGCTTACAAGGTGATCTTGATTCAGGCCGTCTTGCGACGGGCCATTCGTCAAGCGCTCGGCCGCTGAAGGAGAGAATAGACATGACCGAAAAGAATCCCTTCCTGCCCGACGACGTCTGCCCGGCTCTCATGACGAAGGCGCTGGCTCTCAACCAGGTCTATCTCACCTGCGAATTCGAGGAACGCTCGGCGTCGGACGTGGCCATTTTCTACTGTCTGAAGACGATGCTCGGCTGGGGACCGGACGACGACGACGTCTCCCCGGAGAGCTGTCGGCCGGGGCGAGACTGCCACTGCGGTTCCGACCCGACCTGAGCCCCCCTTCCGACCCGGAGGTGAAAAAAAGAAAAACATCGGGGCACGGGGCGAGGGTTTTCGCTTCTGAGAGGGAGCCGCCATCGCATATCATGACCGAGGAGTTGCCGTCATGAACCGCCTCGTCTTCTCATTTCTTCTCCTGCTCTCTCCTTTGACCCTTGCGCAGGGAGGCCCGCCCGCGGGTCAGCTTCCGGCTCAGGACCTCTACGTCGGATTCGCGGCGCTGGCTCCCAACCCCATGAATCCCAACGGATTCATCATTCCTGCTCCTCAGTCGGAGCACATCATCGGTCAGTGGACGGCGACGGGGCCGAACCTCCCAGCCGAGGTCCTCGACGCCGCGCATGGGCTCCTTGCGATGGTCGTGCCCACCGGCCGGCCCTATGTCATCGGCTATGACGTGGGAAAACCCCTGTACACCACATCGTCGGCCCAGGATCTCCAGGATTTCGGCGACCGTTTCCAAAACCCGGTGGCCCTCGAGCCCCATTTCAATCCACCGGGCATCGCGACCCAGTGGCTCCATCTTTCCGACGACGCCATGTGGATGCAGATCGGTGGGGATCCTTCGGATCTGAGG
Organism: uncultured Planctomycetia bacterium; assembly: GCA_964559135.1. GTDB lineage: Bacteria > Planctomycetota > DRQF01 > DRQF01. Next base: position 13,652 of record CAZLGG010000045.1, on the reverse strand, counting down.
GCCTGGTTCAACTTCGGAAACGTGGCTCCAGTCCAGCCGGGCAGCCCCACCGCCTTCGTCACGCCGCTCGGGGGAGGCAGCAAACTCTTCAATCGCATTCTTCCCATTTTGCCCCAGATCCCGCCGGCCACGGGCCCCATGGGGGGCAGCCTCATCGGCATCAACCTCGTGATCCAAGTCGGCGTCCTTGACCCCAACGCCTCGGGAGGCGGCTACCCCAAGTTCCGCCTGTCGAACGCCATCGGCATCCAGGTTCTGGCCGTGCCCGCCATCAAGATCAACATCGGGCCCGGGAACAACGGTTCCAACTTCGGTCCTCCGGGCACCATCCGCCATCTGGGCGTCTCCCCTGCCACGCCGAGCTTCCAGGTCCAGCTTCCTGATGCGTCGGGAAGTCTAGGGTCCGTGCCGACCACCGTCTTGAACGGACAGACCGTGGCGTATGAAATCACCCCGGGATCGCGGACGGGGCAGATCGGCGCGTTTGCGGCGGGTGCTCAGCTTCAGTTTACCCAACCCCTCATCACGGTGGTGACGGAGGGCAATGCCCAACCCTGGGTTCCGGGGCAGACACCGAACTTCATCGTACGCATCGCCGATGGGCAACCGATCGTGGGAACCACGGTGACCGCGTCTCTCCCTCCCGGCACCCACCTGGTGGACGTCCCGCATCCGGCGATCTTCAGTGGCGCCTTCGATGTGGAGCTCGAGGTCTATCCCCTCGATGCACAGGGAATCCAAGCCGGCTACGCCTCGACGCTTCCCTTGAGCCTCGCGATCCAACCCCAGGGCTTCCAAGGGATTCCCTTCACGGCCGCCGCGGCCCCGGTCTCGCTCGCCCCGAACGCCATTCGCCTCGAGCGTTTCTTCGCGAACCAGGTCGGCAACCAGGAACTCGTCATCGAGAACACCACGAACCAGACCTTGGATGTGTTGGCGGTCGTTCGGCTCCGTCCGCACCAACCCTGAGGCGGAGCACGGCGAGGAACGGGAGGGGCCCCAACGAGGTTCGGCGGGACGGGGACGTCCCGGATCCAGGGAGAAGGACATCTCACGGAGACGCGGAGGCGCGGAGACTCATCTGCCAAGCGGCCTACGATCTGTCCCCTCCTTCTTTGCGACTTCGTGCCTCGGTGAGAGGTAAATCGAAAACTCCAAGAAGCCCCAAACGCTCGCCGCCACGGGCGGGAAGGGGACGTCCCGGAGCCAGGGAGAAGGACATCTCACGGAGACGCGGAGGCGCGGAGACTCATCTGCCAAG
>CAZLGG010000045.1:0-12291 GCA_964559135.1 uncultured Planctomycetia bacterium | reverse complement strand
GAGAGGTAAATCGAAAACTCCAAGAAGCCCCAAACGCTCGCCGCCACGGGCGGGACGGGGACGCCCCGGATCCAGGGAGAAGGACATCTCACGGAGACGCGGAGGCGCGGAGACTCATCTGCCAAGCGGCCTACGATCTGTCCCCTCCTTCTTTGCGACTTCGTGCCTCGGTGAGAGGTAAATCGAAAACTCCAAGAAGCCCCAAACGCTCGCCGCCACGGGCGGGAAGGGGACGTCCCGGAGCCAGGGGGATAGGTCGGCAAGAGGGGTCGGCCACCTCCTGGTTGCGCGATGCTCAGCGGGGGGAGGCGAGGCGGGTGCGATAGGGGGCGTAGACGGGGAGCGTGAGTTCGCGGTCGGTCCACCCCGCCTGGGGCTCGTGGGCCCGCATGAATGCGACGATGGCCTTGAGAGCCTTCACGTCCTTCAGCTTGGCCGCCATGCGCCCCGCCCTTCGCATGAGCCAGGGATCGGCGAGCCCCGCCGCCAGCCCGGCCCGATAGATCTCGAGGGCTCGCCGCGCGAACCCCTTCTCCTTTTCCGCACGCCCAGCGAAAACGAACACCAAGGGGCGCCATGGGAACGTCCTCAATCGCCCCTTCTCTATGAGGCTTGCGAAAAGCGTCACGGCTGTCTCCACGTCTCCGGCGAAAAGGCGGGCGGTCGCCAGAAGGAAGCGGAAAACATCGGCATCGTCGAGGAGCCCCCGCCGAACGAGGACATCGGAACCGTCCACCTCCAAGGCTCCCAAGTCATCCGCCGCGCGGCGCGCCAAGGCCGCCACGTCGTCCATGGCCTGGTCCATGGCCCGGCGAAACTCTTCCTCATGACCATCTCGTGGGCGATAGTCCGCCAAACGCCGAACACCTTCAATGATGAGAACGACGCGGAAATAGGCCCGAAAGTAGCGTTCCTCGGCCGACGGGCGAGCCACGTCGTCCAACGTGCTCAAGATCTCCTCCCGTTGCCCGCCGGTCCCATCGAGAAACTCGGCCTCCAGGTGGAGAAGACGCACGACCTCCGAGTTCGGATTCTTCCGGGCGAGTGCGCCGAGAGCTGCAAGGGCCTCGTCCGCGGAAACGACACCCCTTCGCAGACCATCCGACCAAAAACGAGCCCTCAGATCCGCAACCCAGGAAGGCGTTGGAAGATCTTCTCCGGCGGTGATCTCGTCGAGAAAGCCCCTGGCCATGTCGCGACGCCCAAGTGTCAGTGCCGCTTGAATCCTCTGGCGGAGGACGATGTTCAGGCGACGCCGAAGGACGGCATCCGGAACGGACCGACGCTCACCTCCGACCGCCGAGAGGGCCTGCGCGTACGCGGCGAAAGCAGCCTGGGCGTCTCCTTTGCGGAGAAAACACTGGGCCCGGGACATCGCGAGTCGCCAGGGTCCCGCCACGTCCCCGGATCGATCGAGGTCGTCGAGGGCCGAATCCACGTCCCCCTCGATTCCCTTGACCTGCGCCCGCTGGAAATAGGCGGCTCGGAGTTTGCGACTGACCGGCTCCGCGGCATCGAACCCCGTCAGGAGCCCGCCGATGAGCCCGGCGTACACCTCGCGGGCGGCGGTCGGATTCCCCAAGCGGCGCAGGAGGTTGCCCTCGACGAATCGTGCCCAGTAGTCGGCGGGATGGACCTCGAGATACAGACGAATCTCCCGCAAACCGCGCCGTGCGCCACCGCGCGTCAAAGCGAGGATTAGTCCGGCGAAGTAGTGGTCGATGTCCTCCATGGCTGGAGATGCATCCAGGGCTCGAATCACGGATTCCGAGTCCAATTCGGTCTCGGGGGAGGACACCACGAAAACGTCCATGAGCCGCGTACGCGCGCGCGGTCCGCCGAGCTCGGCGATCCAATCGCGGAGGATCGAGCGGGCGCCTTCACGATCATCCGAGAACCGTGCCGTCGTGATCTCGAGGAAGCGGAATCGATCGCGGAGGATCTCGGGGTGACCGAGGGATCGCCGCTCACTCAGCAACTTGCGTGACGCATCAGCACACCTCCTTGCCATGTCTGCCTCCCGGGGGTCGTGAGGCACGAAGTACCGAAGCTCCATCAGACGGTCGAAGATCTCCCGAATACGGGATGAAACGAGAAGCTTCGTCACATCCTCCCGATGGACTCCTCGGTCGACGAGCCGTTGAAGAAGGCGGCCGGCCCGGGGGTAGTTTCCGCGAGCAAACTCCGAACGCGCCGACGCGTAGGTCTCTTCAACGAGTCGACGCTCTCGCTCCCTGCTCTGCCAGGCCAGGACGGCGATGACGATCGCGGCGACGGCGGCGAGGGCAACGCCCGAGACGGCCATCCAGCGGCGTCGCAGTTTTCTGAGAGTTCGGCGAAAAGGACCCTGTCGCCGCGCCGACACGGGCTCGCCGTCGAGGAATCTCTGGAGGTCTTCCGCCAGATCTCGAGCCGTCCCATAACGTCGGTCGGGCTGTTTTTCCATGCACTGGAAGACGACCGCCTCGAGGTCCGCCGAAACACCCAGCGGCCTCAGGGGCGGAGGGTCCTCCTGCAGGACGGCACGCCCGACCGCCTGCGCGCTTCCGCCTGCGAAAGGGAGCCGCCCGGACAGCAGGTGATAGAGAGTCGCCCCCAGGGAATACACGTCGGTGCGGCGGTCCAGCTTCTCGAGATTCCCCCGCACCTGTTCGGGAGACATGTACGCCACGGTGCCCACGAGTTCCCCGGGTTGGGTGAGGCGAGAGCGATCCTCGCGCAGGGCGAGGCCGAAGTCGACGAGAAAGGGCTCGTCGCGATCGATCAAGATGTTGGACGGCTTGAGATCCCGATGAATGACCCCCTGTTCGTGAGCGTGATGAAGCGCCTCGGCCACTTTGAGCATCCAGCGGGCGACCCTCCTCTCGCGATCGGCGCCGGTCAGCGGTTTGCCGTGATCCGCCCTACCGAGAGCCCGCTCCACGTCGCCGCCGGGCAGGTACTTCATGGCGATATACTCGACCCCGTCCGCCTCACCGAGAGCGTAGACCGGCACGATGTTGGGGTGGTTCAAGGCCGCTACGGTCTCGGCCTCGCGCCGAAACCTCTCGCTCGTACGCGGTGTTGCCTTGGAGACGACTTTCAGTGCGATAAGACGCCCGAGAGTCTCATCCTCGGCGAGATACAGCACTCCCATGCCTCCGGACCCTATTTCCTGGAGGATGCGATAACCGCCGAGTCGCTCCCGACGGCCAAGTGCAGGGCGGCGCTCCCTGGCCCGAGCCTCGTCCAGGGCCGCCAGCCCGACCTCCAACACGCGGTCGAGTTCAAGGAGTTCCCGAAGGTGTTCGTCGTCATCAGCACCGTCGAGGTAGTCGAGGAGTTCTTCGGGATTGGCGGCGGACCCGCCGTCGAGGAAGAATCGCTCCAGGGGCCCGAGATCCGGCGGATCGGCTCCGGCACGATCCTCGTCACCGTCAGTCGCCATCCGTGGGCCGCCCCTTGCGCAATTCTTCGAGCAATCGAACACGCGCGCGCGCCAACAACATGCGCGTACTCTTCTCCGTGCGCCCCATCACCGCCGCGGCCTCCTCGTGACTCAGCTTGTCGAATCGGGTCAACTCGATGATTCGGCGATAGTCCTCCGGGAGACGAGCTAGGGCGGCGAGGACGGATTCCATTTCTTCCTGGGCGCCGACGGCTCCGCTTGGAGTGGCTCCCGCGTCCGGAGTCTGGCTCAGCGACTCGTAGCCTCCGCGACCGTCGGGTACGTTGTCAGGGTGTCGCTTCTTCGCCGTGAAGTACCGGTGCTTGTCTCGAATGGTGTTCTCGGCGATACGCGCCAACCACCGTACGAAGCCGTCCTCGTCGGCGTCGCCCAGTCGATCGATCCCATTCATGGCTTCCAGACAAACGCTTTGCACCACGTCGGACGACTCCAGGTACCTGCGGAGGTTCTCCCCCAGACGTTTTCGCACCAAGCCCTGGATCCGGCTGCGGAACCGCTCGAACAGGACCTCGAGCGCCTCCCGGTCTCCGGAGCGAGCCAGGGCGACCAGTTTTTCGATGTCATCCGTCATGGCGTCATCCGTGGGGAAATGTCTCGGCGTGACGAGTGATTTTACCGCAACGGCTCAGCGGAGTATCCATCCGGACGGATCGATCTGAATGGGCTCTTCCGGCGGGACCGCCACCGTGGCGGAACCGTTGGGTAGGGGGATTCGGCGCGTCTTGCCCCTCACGCGGATCTCGACAGGGAGGGGAAAAATCGGATCACCGGGGGCCGTCCATGACAGCTTCAAACTCGAACCCTCGCGCTCCACGGCGAGTTTGGGCAGTTCGGCTTGGCGCAGGTAGACACCGAAAAACCAGTCCAGCGTCATCCCGCTGCGGCGTTCGACAATGGACTTGAAGTCCTCCGTCGTCCGGAAGCGACACTGGCTCCCGTCGGTGGCCCGAAGACTCTTCTCGTCCGGGTAGCAGAGCTCGCGAAGAGACTGCATGAGCACCTTTTTTCCGATGAGGAAGCGCAGCGTGTGCAGCACCCAGGCGCCCTTGTAGTAGATGTCCGCATCGCTGCCGCCTTCCGGGCCGAAGTAGATCTCCTTCGAATCTGTAGAACTTCGGGGAGCGATCGCACGTCGATTCGCGATGGTTCGGCGATAGAGTTGCATCTGCTTCAAGTAGGCGTCCAGCCCGTGTTTCTCCTCGACATAGAGAGCTTGCGTATAGGTGCCGATCCCTTCATGGAGCCACATGTCCCGCCAATCCGGGCAGGTGATCAGATTGCCGAACCACTCATGAGAAAGCTCATGGTGGTGAAGCCAATCGTAGTCGAAGGGATCGCGACGAAAACCATAGCCGTAAGCGATGAGAGTCTGGTGCTCCATCCCGAGGAAAGGCGTCTCCGCGACGCCGTACTTCTCATTGCGAAAGGGATAGGGGCCGAAGTTCTTCTCGAAGAAACGGAGATGATCGAGAATCTCGGGCATGAGCGCACGGGCTTTCTTCTCGTCCGAAGGGAGCGCAAAGAACGTGACGGGCACCTTCTCTCCGCCGACGCTGGTGAAGATATCCTTCACTTCCACGTACGGCGCGACGGCGATGGCCACGCCATAGTTGTTGATGGGATTGGCGACATGCCAGTGGAATCGCCGGCGCTCGTTCGGAAGGTTCTTCACGGACTGGAGCGTGCCGTTCGAAGCCACCATGAGAGGTCTCGGGACGGTCACCCGCAGATCCATGGTGTCCGGTTCGTCGGAGGGTTGGTCCTTGCAGGGCCACCACAGATCCGCGCCTTCGCCTTGGCAACTGGTGGCGATCCAGGGAAGCCCCTTGGGAGTCTTCGACCAGGTGAATCCACCGTCCCAGGGCGGGCGGCGGGCCACTCGCGGACGGCCTCCGTAGTCGACGGCGACCGCGAGGGTGTCGCCCTCGCCGTAGACCCGCGGAAGACGTATCCAGATGCGGCCCTTTCTTCTTTGGAAGTGGAGCGCCTCGCCCGACGGCGCCGACCGGGCCGCCCGCACTTGGAGCGCCGGATCCAGATCGAGGACGAAGTCCTCGAGCGGCGCCAGGACACGCACGGTCGCGGTCAGGGTGCCTTCGATGCGGCGCTCCGCGGGAAAGACCTCCAAACGCAAGTCGTAGCTCGCCACGTCCACGGCGGCCTGCTCCGGAATGAGAGGACCGCCGGAGATATTGGGCTCTTCCCGCTGAGCCGCGAGGAGGGAAGCCATCAAGGCCCAGAGCACCGTGTAACGTGACGTCCTTCCCATGGATACTGCTCCTTGCCGGACCGTGGTCCTCGAGCATAACCGATGCTCCTCTTCCGTGACGAGGAGCACGACCCGACCAGGCTTTCCATGAGGGCGCTATTGGTTGCGGTAGATGGCGTGGCAGGAGGCGCAAAGCTGCTTCATTCGGTCGAGAGCAGCGTCGGCTTTCACGGCGGCCTTGGCGTCGCCCTGCCCCACGCGCCGAAGAAGCCCCACCAAAAGAGCACTCTCGTTCACGCCCGACTTCATCCACTCGCGGAAATCGTCGGGTCGCCCTGCCGTGTCCGTTGACGCCTCCGCGGCCGCGAAGGCCTCGGCGAGTTTTTCGGACTCATTGACGGCGTCGATATCGGGATGCCGGGGGTCGGTCACCCAATGGCTCTTCTTCAGGGCCTTCAAACGATCGAACGCTCTCGGAATCGCAACCATGGCCTGGCGGATGCCCTCGGCTCTCACCGCGTTGGGGAAATCATAGCGGAACGCGCCCGTCACTTCGGGGCCGGGAATGCTCGCCCTCGCAACGGTGTCGTAAAGGCCGTGGTACTTGGACGAAGTCCCGCTCCACTGACGCATCTCGGCCAAGGCCTGGGCACGCGTGACCCCGTCCTTGACGAGGCGGCCGATGGCAGCGGCGGCGGGACCGCGGTGGCGGCCGTGGAAGCAGTGCACATAGAAAGGAGGCTCCAACTCGCGAAACGTCTTCGCCAATCGAAGAATCTCATCGTCCGAGATGCCCTTGTACTCGATGGGGATGTGAACGTAGCGGATGCCGTGACGACGTGCCGTCTCCAGGTCCGGGATCTTGCCGTCCACGCTGATGATGGTCTTCACCCCTCTCTCCTCGAGCAGGCGGAAGGCGGCTTCCCCATGGGGCTCGCTGCCGGAGATGATGTGATCGGAGAGTTCGAAAACGTTGTGAAGGGCCGGCGACTCGGCCGGAGCGATCTGGGGAAGTTTGACGAGAAGCGCGGCGTCGTAGGCGTCTCGCCCCATCAACTCGTCTTCGGTGTCCGAAGGCGTCTGCAACGCGCCGCCTCCCTGGTGACGGGAATCGTCGGCGCTTCCGCAGGCCCAGAAGAGGCCGAGACTCAAGAAGGCGATGGAGAACAAGATGTAGGAACGCTTCACGGTGAATTCTCCCTGAGGGTCGCCCTCGGACAGGCAAGGTTGCCGGAGCGACGATCTTCCGAAGAGCAAGCCTCGGGCCAAGCTCCACAGGAATCCTCAAATCGTTTGAAGATAGCGACTTGGAACGGTTGGCGCCTCAGCGCGACCGGGAGGGGACGGCCGGACCCCGTTCCCTCGGGGTAACGGCGTCAGCTTTCTTGACAGGTGGGTCAGTAGCCCTCGAAACGGCGCTCGGTCACGGCCAGAAGAACGAAAGGGGGCGGGCTCTTTCCGTAGACGGCCTTCAGGTGGCCGACGTCGGCTTTCTTCCAACCGGCGAAGCGGCTATCGACTCTCTTGCCGGTCGCCCTTTGAATGAGCCGCTGGAACAGGCCATCGTGGGCGAGAAAAAAGGAATCCCCCAGGACGAGCACGTCCGCTCCGTCCGCGTCGAAACACTTTCCGAGCTCGTAGGCCTCTTCTTGAAACGCGAAGGAGTTTCCCAGCGCCGTCTCGGGATCGAGGCTGAGCTGGCGGGGGAGATCGCCCGGAAAACGTCGGCACATGCGGGGCGACTGTTCCAAGAGTTGGGTCGCCCGCTTCAAGGGCACCCCGCAGAGCTTCTCCGCGACGATCGCGGCGACGAGTGCGAATCCGCGCTCGGTGTAATGGGTGTCGTTCGGCGGAAACAACAAAGCCTCCCGATCGGATTCCTTCCGCCGCTTCAAGACGCTCAGGAGATCCACGGTCGGCATCCCTCGACGACGCAATTCGGCCAGCACGGCGCCATAGAGGGCGCGACGCCCCGGAACGATGTCGTAGTCGGGCAGGAATTCAGGGTACAGCCGCCACTTCGCCGGCATGACGAGGACGAGAAAGCGTGTGCGCGGCCCCACGAAACCCTGCCTGATGCCCTCGGCGAGCGTGAACATCTCGAACCACTTGCGCGTATGGCCGGGCTCGGCCATGGGCTGAAGGGACTCGAGCAAAAAAAGCCACCCGTCGCGGCCCGCCACGATGCGGGGAGGCGTTTCACCGAGGTACTTCAAGAGCCATCCGTTGCGATAGGGGCGCGTCACGCGCATGAAGGCCGACTTCTCGCGGAAGAACCCGTCAATGCCTTCCGCCCAACTCCCGTCCAGGAGGCCGTCGATGGCGGGTGGGTTCTCGCGCAGTGCCTCCCCCGGTACGTCGTGCGCGAGATCGAAGCCGAGGATGCCGCCCACGAGGAGGAGAAAGCCGAACGCCAGCGTGATGGATTGAGCTTTTGTCATGGCGGCGTCTCGGGGCCTCTCAGAACTGATAGTAAAGGAACGGGTTGAAGGCCGACTGGAGCAACTCCACGACGGCCACGGCGAAGAGGAAGAGAACCAGAACCACACGGCTCCACCCACCGCGGGCCGCCATCTGCTGCGTCGTGGGGGCGAACCACACGAGCAGGGCGCCGCACGCGAGAACTCCCACGGGCACGCGCCACGAGAACGGACCGCGCAACGTGAACCCGCCCCATCCATGAGCGCCGAGAAGGCCCGCGTAGACCCGGCCGGCATGGGCGAGGTCCGGAGCACGGAAGAGTACCCACGCGAAAAGGACCAAGGCGAAGGTCAGTCCGACGCGCGCCGCGGCGGGACAACGATGGTAGACGGGCCGTTTGCCAAACCGGCGCTCGAGCGCCAGCAGTCCCCCATGGAAGGCGCCCCAAAGCACGAACGTCCATGCCGCCCCGTGCCAGAGGCCGCCGAGCAGCATGGTGATCATGAGGTTCCGGTACGTCTTCCATGTCCCGGAACGGTTGCCGCCCAACGGAATGTAGAGGTAGTCGCGAAGCCAAGTCGACAGCGAGATGTGCCACCGCCTCCAGAAGTCCGTGATGCTCAGCGCCTTGTAGGGTGCGTTGAAGTTCCAGGGAAAGTGGAATCCGAACATCATCCCCAGCCCGATGGCCATATCGCTGTAGCCGGAGAAATCGAAGTAGATCTGAAGCGCGTAGGAAACCATGCCGGCCCAGGAATCCAGGGCGCCGGGGGCGTCCAGGCCGAAGAGGGCGTCCGCCATCGGACCGACCCGATTCGCGATGAGGACTTTCTTCGCCATCCCGACCATGAAAAAGAACGTGCCCTGACCGAAGAGCCCCCAAGAGTGCCGCCGATCGACCAACTCGGCGGCGATGTCCCGAAACCGCACGATGGGTCCGGCCACGAGCTGAGGAAAAAGTGCGACGTACGAGATGAAGTGCAGGGATCGTTTCCAGGGCAGCGGCGAGACGACGCCCCGATAGACGTCGATCGTGTAGCTCATCGACTGGAAGGTGTAGAAGCTGATTCCCACGGGGAGCACCAGACGGGGCCACCCGGGGGCGGAGACCCCCATCCCCAGAACCCCCAGACCTTGAATGAAGGCATCCACGGCAAAATCGCGGTACTTGAAGTAGCCCAGCATTCCCAAGTTCGTCGCGAGCGACACCATGAGCAGGGCTCGCTTTTTCCTCCGCGTTCCCGCATCCGCGATGAGTCGACCGCAAACCAGATCGACCAGCGTCGAGGCCAGGATCAGCAGAACGTACCAGTACCTGGCCCAGCCGTAGAAGATGTAGCTGGAGACGAGAAGGACGAGCCCTCGCCAGTCTCGAACCGTATCCGCCCACCGCTTGGGAGCGAGCAGGGGCAAGACGTAGTACAGAACGAGAACCAGAGGCAGAAAGAGGAAGAGAAAGGTGTACGACGAAAAAACCACGACGTGGAATTCTATCCCAGGATGAACGGGGCTGCCGGGCGATACGCCCGACAATCGCCCCATGACGGAACGGTTTACTCCGAGACCAGGAATAACTGGGGCCAAAGCTTTCCGGTCATGAAAACCCTCTCCCCTTTCTCATCCCACGCGATCCCGTTGAGGGTCATGTCGCCCGACGCGGCGCCTCCCACCCGCTTGCGGAGCCGGGCGCCGTCCAAGCGTCGAAGGACCCGCCCGGTGTCCGGGTCGATGCACATCACTTTGTCCGAATGCCAGACATTGGCCCAGATCTCTCCTCGCACCCACTCCAACTCGTTGAGAAAACGGACCTCCAGCTCCCCGTCACGGACCGTGATGCGGCCGAGAACCCGGAAATCCTTCGGGTCACGGAATTGGAGCACTGAGGAGCCGTCGCTCATGACGAATCTCTTGCCGTCGAAGGTGAGCCCCCATCCTTCCCCCTCGTAGGCCCACTCCCCCGCGCGTTCGAGACCGGGCCAGCGATATTTCAGGGCGCGTCCCGCCTTCCACGTGAGCTGAACGAGCGTGTCGCCCGCCAGAGCGAGCCCCTCGGCGAAAAGATCCGCGTCCAGCGTCACTCTCTCCAGGACGTTCCCCGTCGCGACCTCGACCTTCCTGAGCGAGGACTGCCCCTTCCGCCCCGTGCTCTCGACGAGGACGCCGTCTTGAAACAGGAGACCCTGGGTGAATGCGTCCCGGTCGTGGGGGTAGTTCTCGAGAATGCGCAGCGGGACGAGTGGGGAGGGAACCGTGTCGCGGCGAAGGAGCGCCCAACCTCCGACGACGAGAGCAACGGCCGCCACGACGCCGATCAGGATGCGAGGCTGAACCGAGCCCGCATCACGGGGCAGAATCGTCGATTTCCTCATGAGCGGAGGCTAACACGTCGTCGACGACGTATACTCCCCCAACGGTCCCCTTGACGATGAAGACGACGAAGCCAGAGAACGGTCCGATCGAAGCGAGTTTCGGCTCTCACCTGGAACGGCGCGTGGCCACCCAATCCGCGTTGCCGGGGGACTTGGACGAAGCCCGCGCCTTTCTCCAGACCCGCATCGCCCTCTTCTGTACCGTCGGCGCCTGGATTTGCGCGGTGCTCCTGGCCGCCGCCAACGTCGCGTGGATCCTGCTCGGCGGCCAGGGGGTTCTCGAGTCCTTCTCGAAACCCTCCAACCTGCCCACGCTCATCAGTCTTCTGGCATTCCTCGTGATCCGACGCTTTTGTCGGCGCGACCCAACACTCCCCACAGGCCGTCTGATGCTCTTGGACGCCCTTTGCGTCATGATCCCCGCGGTCGCCGTCGCATTCCCGGACGCCCAGGACAACGCGGCCGGCATCGCTTCGCTGCTCGCCGTACTCGTCACGTCCGACGTTCTCATTCTGCGGGCGGTGACCATCCCCAGCACTTGGCGGCGCACCCTCGTGATCGGGCTCATCTCCACGCTCCCCGTCCAGCTCTCCCCCCTCTACAATCCGGGCGCGATCCAGGAATTCATGACGCACAATCCGGTGCCGATGCGCCATGTGCTCCTTTTTCTCTGGGCCATGATCGGCGTGGCCGGCGCCGCCGTGGCGTCCCAGGTCATCTATGGATTGCGCCGGAGCATCCGCCAGGCTCGGCAACTCGGTCAGTATCATCTGGTGGAGAAGATCGGAGCCGGCGGCATGGGAGTCGTCTACCGCGCCTCCCACGCTCTTCTACGGCGTCCCACCGCCATCAAGCTTCTCCTTCCGGAGAAGGCCGGTCCGGCGGACCTCGCCCGTTTTGAACGAGAGGTGCAGGCCACGAGCCAACTCACGTGCCCCCACACGGTTCCGATCTATGATTTCGGCCACACACCCGAGGGACTCTTCTACTACGCGATGGAACTCCTCGAGGGCGAGGACTTGGAACGCATGGTGCGACGTCACGGACCTCTGGCGTTTCCCCGCGTCATTCACGTGTTGCGCCAGGTCTGCGAATCCCTGGCGGAAGCCCATGACATGGGACTCGTCCACCGCGACGTGAAACCCGGCAACATCGTCTTGGGGCCGCGGGGCGGGCGGTTCGACGTGGTCACGGTCCTCGATTTTGGGCTCGTCAAGAGCATTGACACGGGCCCATTGGAAACGGCATCGGGAGACGGAGGACACGTCGCCGGATCTCCCCACTACATGGCGCCCGAGGCCGTCCAAGGCAAGACGGTGGACCCGCGCACGGACATCTACGCCCTGGGCGCGGTGGGTTACTTCCTTGTGACCGGACATCGGGTTTTCGAGGGCAAGACGTTTCTGGACGTCCTCTCGAAGCACCTCGACGAGACGCCGATCCCACCGTCCCAGCGCGCCGACGTGGAGATTCCCGATGAACTCGAGGCTCTCATTCTCGCGTGTCTCGCCAAGCGCCCCGAAGACCGTCCCCAGGATGCCCGCACGTTGGGGGCCCGCCTCGAAGCCTTGGCGGTGAACTTCCCGTGGACGGACGAGGAGGCCAGAAAGCTCTGGGAGGCTCCGACGAACGAAGCCGCCGCGATCAAGGACGAGCCCGACGACGAAGAAAAGACCATCATCGTCGACATGAGCCGGCGCGCGGAAACCCTCCCTCGCTGACCGATGCGGCCCACTGATTCACCGCACGCCGCTTCATCGTGCCAAGCCAAGCTCTGCGCCATGTGTCTACGCTGCGCGTCAATGTGCAGAGCGAGCTCTGCGCCCCACATGATTGGGCCGCCG
>CAZLGG010000044.1:0-30543 GCA_964559135.1 uncultured Planctomycetia bacterium | reverse complement strand
CGATCGGCTGCGTCGCCTGTACATCGCACGCATCGCATCCTTCGATCCGGGAAAGACTCCGACAGATTGCTAATGGGGTGGAATGGAAATGCTTGGCGCCATTCCCGAGGAATTCTCGGGTGAGTCGAGGACGATGCCCCAACGATGTTCGACGGGACGGGGACGGCCCGGCTCCAGACATGACGCCGCAATTCGCACCACGATTTGCTATATGAGTTTCCGTTCCACCCCATGAGAACAAGGAGAGCCACATGCTGAGCCACACGCTGACCTTTCAGTTCCACCTCAATGCCGAGAGCCTGGCCATGAACCTGAAAGGCATGACGGATGAGCATGCCCGTGTGTTGCCTCCCAACGGTGGCAACAACGCCCTTTGGATTCTGGGTCATATCGTCCATACCCGGCGAGCCCTCATGAAACTCTTGGGATTGGACACGACGGCCATGAACGACGTTGCCCTGGATCGCTTCGCCCGATACACCGAACGCTTGACCGAGCAGGAATCGCCCGTGGAATTGGCGACGCTGGTACGTTTCTTCGACGAGTCCCAAGCGGTCATCGAGTCCACGATCCAAGGCATGGACGATCAGGGCTTCAACCAACCCCTGCCCGAGCCCGGCCCCCTCGGGGCCAAGACCGTGGGCGAGTTGGCGTCCGCCCTCCAGTTTCACGAGGCCTATCACATCGGCCAGATCGGCCTTCTGAGACGAATCGCCGGTCTTCCCCCCGCCATCACTTGACGTCGTGAGAGCCGCCCTTATCGCTCTTTGAATACTGGAGGCCCCCTCCGAGGCCCGGCACCCACGTCAATTCCAAGGGTGCAAGATCGACGGGCAGGGACATCCGCATGCGCCACATCGTGGGCGCTTCGGCGCAGAAGACGGCGGGAACGATGACAACGGCCTTCGTCGACTTCGAGCGCAGATCCTGGATCACGTCGGGGAGCGACGGCGTTCCCTTCTCGAAGGCGACCCGCAGCCTTGCGAAGGGACTCTTTTTGCGAATGACTTGCTTGGTCTCGAGGGTTTTCCAGGCGTCCACCTCATTCGCACCCGCCGGAACGACGAGGACCGTCACTCCGCCAAAGTCGGCAGGGGCCACGGGCAAGGCCTTTCCGTCCATCAGGTCTTCGGGACGAACGGAAAGGGACCACTTCCTCCCGGCAACGGTCTTGGCTTCGTTGGACCCCAAAATGGTGACGCGATGCTTGGCCGCTGCGAAACCCCGGGCTTGAAGCCTTGCCCAATCCATCGCTCGGGGTGAATTCGAATCCAAGACGAGGACGTCGAGGGGGCGATCCGGCTCCCAGCCTCCGAGCCCATTCAATCCCAGGGCATCGCGTACGTCGGACTCCATGAAGAAAAGGTCGTCCTCGTCGACCGGCAGGACCTGAGTCTCCCGCACGCCGAGCTCCCCGAAGTCCGCCACGATCCGCTCGGCGTTCTCCGCCTCGCCTCGCATCCGCAGGGTCACGCTCCGGGTCTGAGGCGCCTTTTCACCCAAGGCCTGTTGAAGGACCTGCCCCAGCGGACGCGGCGTGAATGCGACATAGGAAGCCTCGAAACGACGGGGTGCACGCGCCGCCATGATCGCGACGGCCCCCCCTTCGGCTTCGCCGGCGACACAGATGCGATTCTCATCCACGGGATAGTGTCGTCTCAGGAATTCCACGAGGCGGTCTATCCCATAGGTCACCTCGCCCATGTCATCCCGAAAACGCCCGGGACCGGTCCAGAATCCGCCCCAGGCGAGGTCCGCGTCCTCACGGCCCAAAGGGCCCTCCACGCAGGCCACGATGGCCTCATCGCCGAGAGCGGTTTTCCAGTAGGCCTCCACGTCCTTCCCGCGACTTCCCGCACGTGGGAGCCAGATCAGAAGCGGCAGGGGCTTCCCCTTCGTCGCGGACTTGGGCACCACCAATCGGAATCTCAGTTCCTTGGGCACGACCACCGCATCCGTCCCGGAGGAGCGTCCCCTGGCGACGACCAACGCCCGCACCTCGTAATTGGCACGCTCCGGATCGGGATCCCGAAGGGAACCCAAGAGATCGAACGCGGGCTCCACCTCGATGATGCTGACGTCGGCATCCGGCTTGCGACGCATCACCTGATCCGCAGTTCCCAAACCGTAGGCCACATGAAAACCGCCCACGACGTGGACGACCGAGAAGCCGGGATGCGCCTTCAAAGCGAGGGTGATCGACTCCGCCATCGTGTTGTCCCAGATGTTCTGACCGTCATAGAGACGCTGCTCGGGCGTCCTGGGGCCCCGGCCCATCCCATGGCCCCGAACGGCCCGGTCGACCTTTTCCCAGTATTCAGCGCGCCCGGGAAAGAACACCTCGGCGACCCAGCGACGCTCCTTCTTGGAGAGGGCGTCCAAGGCCTTCTCCTTGCCCATGGCCAGCTTGAACAACAGACGGCGTGGAGCATTGGCCGCCACGACCGAAAGACCTCGGCGACGCGCCACTTCGAGAAGGGGGCGATAGCCCGTCCAATGGTTGTCCCACGGGTCGGCCCGCTCGAGAAACGTGGCCTCGTCGATGCGTCCGGCCACGAAGTCGTCGAGGGCCTGCTGCTCATCCCGCTCGAACATCTCCAAGGAGAGGATGACCCGATTGTCTCGCGCTGCGGCCAAGGCGTCGAGAATCGCGGCTTCAAACATGTGAGTCGACTCGTCGAGATGGGTTTCTCCCACGAAGACCACGTCCTTCTCGCTGACCGCGCGGACGAGGGCCGGGAAAGGGATCTCCTTGCCTCGAGCGTCATCGTGAATCCGAATCCGCTCTTCGACGTCAGAGAGTCTCCAAACGTTTTGGGTCCAACCGGCGGCCGGTAGAAGCGCCAGACAAAGCGAGGCGAGGGCGATGCGGACGTTCTTCACGAGTGAGTTCCTCTTTTCCTGTTTGGTATCGATTCAAACGATAGCAGCGAACTGGCCCACGCCAATGAATTCAGCGTCCCCTGACGAGCACAAGGTCGACCGCGACATTCTTGCCGGCGGAAACCTGGATGACGTTTCCTTGCGCTCTCGGCCACTCATCGGGTTTCTGACCGTTGGTCGGATAAGCTGCCGAGACACGGTAGGCTCCGGGTGGCAACGCGCCGAGACGAAACGTCCCGTCGTTTTCCGACCAACACCGAGCTATCGCGCCTTCCATGGCGATGAGCAGGGCCATGCCTCCCGAAGGCATCTCGCTCCCAAGGGTCACGATCACGGACGCACCGGCGGCGGGCCGGCCCCCTGCCCAAGTCACTCGGCCCTGAATTCGCCCTTCGACGGGCAACCGGATCTCCAGGTCCTCCAGAGCGCTCCCTTCCTGGAGAACACAACTCGTTTCACCTGTGCGGTGTTCGGGATGTCGCGCCTCCAAGTCGAACTCGCCGGCGCCAAGCCCCTCGATGCGAAACCGGCCCTCGTCGTCCGCATGAACCGTGATACGTTCCGGGGCCTTCGACGGGGCGTGCCCGTTGAGAGGGTCAGCGGCGGAGAGGTCGCCTCGCAGCAGTGCCAATTCCACACCTCGTCCCCTTGCTTCTTGCCCCTTGCGACGTGCGACGACTTCCGCGCCGGCAACCGGACGACCATCGAAGGTGAGAACACGACCACTCAACGGGACTTCCCGCGGCAGCTCGACATCGACGGGTCGCAGATCACCCGCGTCGATGGCGGCCACGTCCACGATTCTCGTGGCGTAGCCCGGCGCTCGGACGACGAGGGAGACACGACGCTGCACGATGTCGCTCACCAAGACCACACCCGTCCCAACCCGAACCCGCTCCTTCTGCCACGCCTCCTCACGGCTCAGGACTCTCACGGAGATTCGGTGCGCGGTCTTCGGATCCATCACCCTGACATCGGGGTCGGCAATCAACTTTCCTCCCTGACCTCTCACCGAGAGAAGCAATTTCCCCGCCGGCTTCATCCGAATCAAGAACGTCTCGCTGTCGGCTTCCAGTGTCATGTCGTCCGGCGTGAAGTAGCCGGCCGCCTTCGCTTTGACGAGATAGGGTCGACGACGCCCCAACTGGTGCAGCACGAGAGAACCGTTTTTCGAGGTGCGGCCCTTCCTGTGGGCCAAGCTCTCCACGACGGCATCCTCCGGCTGCCAGTTTGCCGCGAACAGCTCGATCTCGGCACCCTCCACAGGCTGATTCGTGAGATCCGACACGACATCGATGCGAAGGGTCCGCCCCTTCCTCATCGTGAGTTCGGTGAAGGCCATCCCCGAAGAGGGCTCGAGCAGAATCTCACCCACCCCGACGCTCAAGAATCCCTCCTTGTCCGCCCGGAGCGCCAACCTTCCGTAGGGCAGCCCCGAGATTCGAAACTCTCCCTTCTCGTCGCTTCGCGCCTCCCGCGCCTGGTCCGCATCCAGCCCCCTGCGAAACAACGCGGCCTGCCCCTTCCCGGTTCGAACACCTCGTGGCGCGGCACGGATCCGAGCGTTCGGGATCGGGTTCCCGTCCTCATCCAGAATCACGCCTTGAATCTCCCCCCCCTCTCTCAACGCGATCGTTCCCAACTCGACGTTTCTTCGGCCGGTGGAAAGAACCGTCACCTGATGGGGAGCGTGCTCCGGGGCGGAGATGGTCAGGACGCCTTCGAGAGCCTTTGGAGGAAGAGGCAGTCGTATGCGCCCCTCAGCGAACTCGGAACGGATCTCGTCCGGCAAACTCACCTCGCCACCGACCAGCTCCAGATCCCTCCGCCAGCTCAACACGGCAAGAGCCCCCGGAACGACCCGGCCGTCTTGTCCGACGACGCGGGCGGTGAGGAACACACGTGACAGACGCCGCGCTGGTGCCCGCACCGCATCGTCGGGCGTCGTGCCTGCGGCGATTTCCGTACCATCGAGCGACGCTTCATCGTTCTCCGAGAAATAGGTGAGCATCGCTCCGACGCAGATGACGAGAAGTAGAACTCCGGCGATGACATAGCGCATGGGATACATCCTGCAGGAAAGTGTCGATTCGGCTCGTTCAGAGTCTATACTCTATGTCCATGAATGGAGACGAGCCCATGAAGACGTGCTTCTCATCAAGGATATCCCCCCTGCTGGTGGTTTTCTTCCTGCTCTGCGGTCTCGCAACGGCTCAGGACTTTCAAAGCCACTGGAAACGTGCTCAGAAAGCCATGGAGGCGATGAAGCTGGACGAAGCGAAGAAGGCTCTCCAGTCGGCTCTGGAATCCCTGGGCACGCCCCCCAAGGACATCGGGAAGGCCGAGCGTATCCACGAACTCCTCTCGAGCGTCTGCGAGGGCACGTCGCGGGTGGCCGAAGCGCTGAACCACCAGGAGGAGCGCCTGAAACTCATGGAACGCCGTCTTGGTCCGGAGAATCCGGATCTGCTGCCGGCGCTGGAATCGGCGGCCCGGCTCAGCCGGAAGTTGGGTCGAATCCCGGCGGCACTTCGGCATCTCGAGCGCGCCGAGACCATCGCGGCCAAGATGACACCGAAGACACGCGCAGCTGCCCTCGAGCGCATCTATTCCGGGCAGGTCAAGTGCCTCGAATTGTCGGGGGGGTTCGAGGAGCTCCTCGAACCTCTCGATGCCTGGATTGAACTCATTCGCCGGCAGCGTGGCCACGACCACACCGACCTGATCTATCCATTGACCATCAAGGCCCGCGCGCTCGCGACCCTGAAACGTTTTGCGGACTCGGTGCCCGTCTACGAGGAGTGGATCCGACTCCAGAGAATCGCGTGGAAGGGAGACCATGCGGGTCTGGCTCGCCCCTTGGAGTTGCTTTCGCTGGCTCTCCTGCGGCTGAACCGGCTCGAGGAAGCTTCGAAGGTGTGCGACGAATGGCGGGGGCTTCTGGACCGGGTGATGAAGGACCATCCCGAGATCCCCCGCGTACTCATCCGCCGAGCCGACTTAGCCGACAAGGAGGGAAAGACGGAGGAAGTCGTCAAGTACCTCGCGGAGGCCGTTCAGCGCACCCGGGGCAACACCGCATGGGGCGGCTCACGGGTGGGTGTTCTTTATCGGCGGCTCGCTCGAGCACAGCGACGTTCCGGCGACGCCGAGAGCGCCTACGCATCGGCCACTGAGGCGGTCAGAAAGCTGGAGTCCGCGGTGGGCGCGAAGGACCCGGACACCCTCTTGGCCGTTCTCGAGAAGGCCCGATGTGCGGAGGCTCTGGGCAAGGTCTCACAATCCATCGGATTGCTCCGACGCCTCGTTCGGCGCTGGGAACAGTGGGTCGGGAAGAATCATCCAGCGTTGGTGCGCCCGCTGAAAATGCTGGGACGCCTCCTTCTCCAAGAAGGCTCCGAAGCCGAGGGCCAAGAAGTCCTCGAACGCGCCGCACGCATCGAATCCTCCACCCGGAAACGCCCTCGACAGTGAATGAGAAAGGGGTGTGTCGGCACGATCGACACACCCCAACGTTCAGAAGAACTTCCAGTTCGAGATCAGTTGTTCACGTCGGGAATGGGCGGCCCGAATCCTTGGTTGGGATTCAAAGGCGTCCGTAGCGTCCTCAGGAAATCGAGGAGGGCGTTCCGAGCCGCGGGCAACAGCGACACGAAAGCGTTTCTGGCATTCTGAGCTTCGCCTCCGTGAGCCACGATGGCCTCGCAGAGGGTTTGGGCTCGCCCGTCATGGAGATAGGGGGCCGTGTCGGCGATACCCCAGAGCCTGGCGGTGGTGAACTCTCTGTCGAGAGCACCTCCGGTGGATTCCATCAACCCAGGTCCCATGTCATGACGCTTGAGATCGGCAAAGAGGGCCACGGCCACGCCGTTACCGGCCTGCTGAAAGTTCATGGGCGGATTCCTGAGATCCACCGACAGATAGATGTTGGCTGACGGATTGGTGGGCACATCCGGATAGGAGAAGTTGTGGATGAAGGAATTCGTCGTCAGTACCGGGATGTGGCATTCGGCGCAGCCGGTCGCAACGAAGACATCATATCCGCTCGGGAAGATCGCCGGGCTGGGAGCGACGATTGGCTTCGGTTGGAGATTGGAGAAGATGTGGAGGACACTCATCTCTCCGATCATGAGCTCGTTGGTGACACCATCCCCGTCGCCGTCGAAATTCCCGGGCAACCCCTGGTCGATGAGGACCTCGACCGGCTCCATTCCAGAATGAAACTGGGCGGCCCCCCGGTCGAAGTCACGAGTCGTGTGATTGGTTCCCTTGCGTCCGAAGGGACGAACCACGAGATCTTCGGCGATCCCCACGACCCCCGTCGTGTCAAAAAGGCCCGTACCTGCGTTGTAAACGATCACACCGAAGTTGACCCCCTTTGTGACGAGGGGAATGGAAACGCCGGGATTCAGCATGGCCTGCAACTTGAGGTTTTGCAGGTCCGCCGTCATCTCCTTGCCCAGGGCCTCCACACCGGCCGCCCCGAAAATGAAGGGAGGGTTGATGAGGCGCCCATCGAAGAAGGCGAAACCATTGTTGGCGCTGTCATCCACGTCGATGTTGTGCGGACCGGCCAAGGGGCTCGTGGAAATTCCACCGACGCCTCCGACACCGGGAATCGGAGGAATTGAAGCGTTGCTCGAGATTCCATGGCATTCCACGCAACTCTGGGCATCCAGGCCGTTCACTCGCAAGAACGTGCCGTTGCCCCCAAGCGTGGGACGATTCCCGGGGTTCGTGTGATCCGGATTGCTCACGTCGTAAGACTCACCGAATCCATCCCCCTTGTTGAAGGGGGTGGTGAAGATCCGAAATCCCTCTTTCCGCAGGTCGAAGAGGCTCAACAAGCCGCTTGTGACCTGAGCCTGCGTGATCCGATGGATGAGATTGGGCGAGGGATCACAGATGGGGATGACGGGCACGGGCGTAGGCGGTCCGCTGATGACGGTCTGTGCTCCGGCGGACGAGAGGATTTGGACGACCAGCAGAAGAGCGGAAGCCCACAGGGGAAGGCGATATCGATGATTCTTCATACGAGAGAATCCTCCAAGAATTGAATTGAGAAGTGATGCAACAACACACCGAACTCCTTGGCGGGCAACAACGGCCTGGAGAGAAGTTCGGCAGCAACCCCAATCCTACCCCGTCTTCTCCGAGCTGAGAAGATGAGTTCAGCAAGAAAACCCACGGATTCGCGAGACTATAAATGTCTATATTTTTATAGACATGGATCATGTCTTGCGGGGAAGGTTCTGAAGGACCCGCGGAAACTTGCAGGATGCCGTCGCCCCCATGAGAAGGGGCGCGACCTCGCAAAGTCGCGCCCCGAAACCATCTCGAATTGTCGCTACGAACTAGTTGTTGACGTCGAGCAGAGGCGGCCCCAACGCGGTGTTGGGGTCCACGGGCGTTCTCAGGGACCTGAGCATGGCGAGAAGGCTCAGCTTCGCGGCAGGCACTAAGCCGGCGAAGTTGTTCCTCGCGGTGAGCGCCTCACCGCCGTGGGCCATGATGGCCTCGGTGAGGGTCTGGGCCCGTCCGTCGTGAAGATAGGGAGCGGTGTCCGCGATGCCCCAGAGACGGGCCGTGGTGAACTGGGCATCCAAGGGCGAGCCGAAGGACTCCATGAGACCAGGGCCCATGTCGTGCCGTTTGAGATCAGCGAAGAGGAATACGGCCACCCCCGCACCGGGCATATCGAGGAAATTCATGGGGCTCTGCCTAAGATCCACGGTGGCATAGATGTTGGCCGAAGGGTCGGTCCCCACGTCGGGGTACGAGAAGTTATGGTCATCCGAATCCGTCACCATCACAGGCTTGTGGCAATCCGCGCAGCCCATGGCCAAGAACAACGTGAATCCTTGGAAAGCACCGGGCTGAGGAACGATCTCGGGCTTCTTCTGGAGGTTGGCGAACAGATGCAGGACGCTCATCTCGCCGATCGTCAGCTCGTTCGAGACGCCGTCTCCATCGCCATCGACGCCGACGCCGACGACTTCGACGGGCTGCATGCCCAAGTGGAACTGAGTGGCGCCGCGATCGAAATCGCGGGTGGTGAAGTTTTCACCCTTGCGACCGAAGGGGCGCACGACGAGGTCCGGCTCGATGCCGACGACGCCCGTCGTGTCGAAGTTCGTGCCGTCATAGCTTATGACGCCGAAGTTGACTTCCTTCGTGATGAGGGGCACGACGGTGCCCGGGTTCAGCATGGCCTGCATCTTGAGGGCCTGCAAGTCGGCGGTCATTTCCTTGCCCAAAGCCTCGACGCCGGCAGCGCCGAACAGGAAGGGTGGGTTGATGAGGCGCCCGTCGAAGGCGGCGAAGCCGTTGTTCGCACTGTCATCGACGTCGATGTTCCTCGTCATGAACATGGGGCTCGTGTTGATGCCTCCGACACCGCCGATTCCGAGAGTCGCCGGGATGGTGGCGTTGCTCACGATGCCATGGCACTCCAAGCAAGTCTGGGCATCGAGACCGTTCGCGCGAAGGAACGTGCCGTTGTTCTGAAGCGTCGGGCGGTTGCCGAAACTGGTGTGGTCCGGGTTGCTGGCGTCATAGGCCTCTCCGTAACCGTCCAGCTTGTTGAAGGGGGTCGTGAAAATCCTCCGCCCTTCCCGACGCAGGTCGAAGAGGCTCAAGGCCCCGCTGGTGACCTGGGCCTGGGTGAGGCGGGGACCGAGGTTTGGGGAATGGCCGACGAGTTGCGCGTCGGCCGAAGCGGCCAGCACACCCGCGCAAAGCAGGGCCGCCGCCGTCCATCGAAGACTAGGGAATCCACGTGTCATGTTCAGAGTTCCTCCGAAGAGTGTTCATGGGTTGAGGCACAGTCGGCAAAGTCTCGTCCGGAAGACCCCGCGGGCCCGCCGGTCGAGTCCACGAATCCTATAGACTGAGCAGCTGAGAATGGAAGGAGATTCGGAAAAAATGCCCGATGCGTCGATTCGGCTCCTCACATTATCGCTTCGCAGTTGGATTTCATGCTGCTGAAGCTCTTTCAAGAAAAACTCCCCGGAAAGAGGGGCTTGGCACCGCATTTGCTTCGGCGTGGGGTGAGCAGCCCACCATGGAGGGATCATCGATGCCCCACGACGACTTCGAATCGGAACTGAATCATCAGCATCGCCACCTGCGGGATCTCCTCACCGAGCTGGGGACTTTGACCCGGAATCCGGAGGGATTCGAGGCGGCCAAAGGCGCGTTGGTCGCGAAACTCCGGGCTCTGCGGGAAATGGTCCAGGCGCACTTCGCTTTCGAGGAAGAGGGGGGCTACATGAGCGAGGTTCTCCGTAAAGCTCCTCGATTCCTCCCTGAAGTGGAACGCCTGGAGGCGCAACATACGGAGATTCTTCGGTCTCTCGACGGACTCACCCGCACGAATCTGGATGAGACCGATGCCGAAACCTTCTTGGCCGAGGTTCACGACCTCATCGATCGCCTCGTACGGCACGAAAGGGAGGAGACGGACGTGGTGCAAAGATCGGTGATCGAGGAGACCGGGAGCGGCGACTGATTCGGCGTCCTCGTGATCGCACCCTCGGTGTGGCACCATGTCTTGGCCCGCGTTTCGGAATGGTCCGGCGGGTGAGGAGATTCCATGACTCGCACGTCGATTCTCGTCGTCATCCTTGTCGCCTCTCTGGCGGCCTGTACGGAGCAGCCACCCGTCGATCGGGAGGAAAAGAAACCCATGACTGAAAACGTCACCCCCACGTCCCAGGATTCCCACAAGCTCGAGATCGCCACGTTCGGCACGGGGTGCTTTTGGTGTTCCGAAGCCGTCATGGAGCGACTGGACGGTGTCGTCAAAGCCGAGTCGGGCTACATGGGCGGCGACGTGGAGGCTCCCACGTACGAGCAGGTTTGCAGCGGGCGAACGGGACATGCCGAAGTCGTCAACGTCACATACGACCCCACCAAGATCACCTACGACCAACTCCTGCAATGGTTTTGGAAGATGCACGACCCGACGACGTTGAATCGGCAGGGTGCCGACACGGGAACGCAATACAGATCCGTGATCTTCTATCACTCGGAGGAACAGAAGAAACTCGCGGAAGCCTCGCGTGATCGCGCCCAGGCCGATTTCCGGGATCCCATCGTCACGGAAATCACCCCCGCCGGAGTGTTCTGGAAGGCCGAGAGCTATCACCAGGACTACTACCGCAACAATCCCCGTCAGGGCTACTGCCGTGCTGTCATTGCTCCCAAGCTGGACAAGCTCGGCATGGATCATTGACTTCGGCGACGCGTGAGGTGGGCCTTGGCGCCGTCCTCCTGGCGCTGGCGGCCTTGGGATGTCGCGGCGGCGATTCTCCCCTCACCGTTGTCGTGAGAACCGATCAGCGCTTCCAGACCATCGACGCTTGGGAGGCGACGGCGGGTTCCCCCTGGGAGAGCCGCGAGTTCGACCGTTATGTCCCAGACTTGATTCGCAAAGGCATCGCATTGGGCGTCAATCGCTTGCGGCTCGAGGTCCGGGCCGGCGTGGAAAACAAGGTCGACAATTTTGCGCGCATGCGATCGGGCGCGCTCCCGTTTCGAGACTATCGCAAGGTGTGGTATGCGAACACAAACGACGATGAGGACCCCCACCACATCAACTGGAAGGGCTTCCACTTCACCGAACTCGACCTGACGGTCAAGCACATGGTTCTCCCCTTCCAGGCGGCCATGGCCGAAGCCGGGCGAAAGCTGGCGATCAACGTCTGCTACGTCGCCTTCACGAAGCAAAGCGGCGCGGGAACCCGCTACATTCACGACGACCCCGAGGAGTACGCCGAGTTCATGCTCGCCACACTCCTCCACTTGAAGAAGACGTTTGGGCTCGTCCCCGAGACTTGGGAGATTCTGCTCGAACCCGACAACGTCCCCCAATGGTCCGGAGAACTCATAGGTCGGGCGATGGTTGCGGCCAGAAAGAGGTTGGATGAGGCAGGCTTCTCGACGCGTTTCATCGCTCCCTCGTGCGAAAACCTGCGGGCCTCGCTTTCCTACGCGGACGCCATGGCCCGGGTGCCGGGAGCGCTCGACTCCCTCGAAGAACTCTCCTACCACCGCTACCGCGGAGTCGGCCCGGCATCGCTTCAAGGCCTGGCGAATCGCGCTCGGCGCTGGAAGACGAAAGCCGCACAGTTGGAGCGCATCGGCGCCGACCACCGGATGCTCCGGGAGGATCTGGTCGTCGCCCAGACATCGTCGTGGTCCAGGTACGTTCTCGGTGATCCCCAGAGTCGCCGGGGCGGCGGGTATTTCTGGGTGGATCTCGATGCCCCCGATGGGCCCATCGTGCGGGAAGCCGACGGCACCCGATTCCTGAGAAGGTACATGAGCCGCGTTCCGCGGGGCTCGGTGCGCATCGCGGCGACGAGTTCGCGGCCTCGCTCCACGCTGCCGACGGCGTTCCTCGTCCCCGACGGCGGGTGCGTCCTCGTTCTCGACGTACGCGTTCCCGCGAGGATCCGTCTCGAAGGTCTGCCGCAGGGCCTCTACGGCGTCGAAGGCGCGTCCGTGCGCCGATCCGTTTTCAAGCTCCCCGATCTCGAGGTCGGCGAAGCGGGCTCCGCCGAGCTCGACGTCGCGTCACCCGCGGTCTTGACCATCGCTTCCAGGCGCCCCTGAGTGCGGCCCCGATTTCCCGCGGGTCAAGCCGTCCAGATGGACCTTCAACGCGTCGAAAAACGGTGTCGGATCCTCAATGCGCCCAAGTTCGCGGAGAGCCAGGATGGCAGCCTCGAACGTCGAGAGGCATTCGCGACGGGGCTCCCGCCTGAGATTCCCGTAAAGTGACGGCGCCTCGGGATTCAACATCACGCGCCGGAGTCGCAGCAACCAGGGGTTTCGCCACCAAAGCGCCTTCGATTGCCGCCAATTGCCGTCCAGGAGGACCAGGCCCTCGAGGGAATCCCTGAGGAGAGCATCGTCCGCAACCGCTTTCCCCTTTCGACTGAGGAAAACAAGCCTCCGGGTGTCCCTGCATCCGGAACCGGCGAGAAGACGTTGACGATCCGCTTTCGTGCCCACGAACAGAACGCCCCAGTTGGAAGCGCTCACGGCCTCCTCACCCGACGCGGCCTGCAGGTTGGGCCACGAGAGCCCCGTGCGGACAAGCGTGTCCTCGACTTCGCGAACCAGAAGATCCGCCGTGCCGAGAGGCGACTTCAGTTCCCGCGGATGACGGAGGACGACGAGGCGACAGGGACCGGCCATGGTCAGGAAAGATCGAGTGCCGCCCGATACCGGGACAAGTGATCTTCGAGCAGGATCAACACCTGAGCCGGATCCGAGGCTCTCCAGACCTGGTCGTCGGGAATGCTCTCGAAACGTTTCCTCTCGTCCAGCGGAGCCCCGGCGACCCGCCCGCTCCAGCCGGGGCATGCGAGGGCGATGACGAGTCGGTCGTGAAGCCACGCGAAGCACATCTCGGAAAGCGTGCCCGCTCCCCCGCCCACCGCCACGATGGCATCGGCATGAGCCACGATCGCATTCCTCCCGTGTCCAAGGCCCGTGGGAACTGCAATGTCGATCCAGGGATTCACCTCCACGACGTCATCGTCAGGTAGGATGCCGATGATGTCTCCCGAGGTGTGGCGCGAGGAGCTCCGAGCGCCGCGTGCCGCGGCGGCCATCACTCCGCCCAGCCCGCCCGTCAGCAGACGATAGCCGTGGTCGATGAGCCTACGACCGAGTTCCTCCGCAAGGAGCTCCTTGGGGGAACCGGGCTCGATGATTCCGTCTCCGACGACGGCCACGATGGCCTTCTCTTTGTCCATGGCAATCCATCCTCCGTGAAACGATGCTAACCCCGCGATGCAGGGCCACGAAATCATCTCGTCCAGAATGGTCAGGCGGTCAAGAGCTGCCCTTGCCCTGGAGGCCTAGTTCCTCGGCGTGGGGGCGGAGAGCCTCGATCACGAACGTGATGTGACAGCCCAGATCGACGCCCAACATCTCCACGCCGGCCTGAACTTCCGCTCGCTCGACCTTGGCCGCGAAGCTCTTGTCCTTGAGCTTTTTCTTGACGCTCTTGGCTTCGAGGGTGCTCACGCCTTCCGGGCGCACGAGGCAGCAGGCTCCGATGAACCCGGTCAACTCGTCACAAGCGAGCAGAGCCTTGTCCAGGGCAGATTCGTACGGGACACCCCACTTCGTGTAATGAGCGGAAATCGCGTGGGCGATTTCCTCCTCACCCCTCGCCCTCAACCAGGCAACGATGCGATGGGGATGGTCCTCGGGCCATTTCTCGTAGTCGCCATCGTGCAGCATCCCGGCAATGGCCCATTGCTCCGCATCGGCGTCCGGACCGCCGTAGCGTGGAGCCGCCGCTCGCATGACGACCTCGACGGCGCGAGCGTGTCGTCGCAAGGCGTCCGTCTCCGTCCACGAGCACAGATGTTCCCAAGCCTCCTCGCGCGTCAATCCCATGATCTTCGTCTCCCAGTTCTCGAACTCGCCCGACCGCGAACGGTCAGGAGGTTATCATTCCCCCTGCTTCCGCAATGCGGCCGAGGGCCGCATCGCCATCCCCCGCCTTCATCTCGACGGCCCTCACGCCGTCACGATGGACGACCACTTCGAATCCAAGAGAGAGGGCGTCCAGAGCGGTGTACAGGATGCAGTAGTCCGTCGCCAGCCCCACGAGGTGGACCTCTCGCACACCGAGCCCGCGCAACCACCCATTGAGACCCGTGCTTCGCCGGTGATGATGGTCGAAAAACGCGCTGTAGGAGTCGACGCTGGGGTCCGTCCCTTTTCGGAAAATCGCGTGGATGGGCCCCTGGGCCAGCCTCCCGTCGAGCGCGGCTCCCACAGAACCTTGAACGCAGTGATCCGGCCAAAGGGTCTGGGGGCCTCCGGCTGTTTCGAGCTCTTCGCCGGGTCGTCGCCCGGGGTGCGAGCTCGCAAACGAAAAATGGCCCGGCGGGTGCCAATCCTGGGTCGCGGCCACCCATTCGAAGTCGATCATGAGGTGGTTCGCCGCGGGAACGACGGCGTCGCCGTCCGGCACGGCGAGGGCCCCCCCGGGCATGAAGTCCGTTTGAATATCCACCAGCAACAAGGCCCTCACGTTTCGTCCTCCGACAGACGGGTTCTGGCGTCGGCAATGAGAGCCAGCCGCTTCTCGTGCAGGCGCGGCTCGAGGCCCGCAGGATACTCGTGGGGAAAACGCAGACGGCGGATCGCCGGGTCGAGATGGGCGAGATCCTGTCTGCATCGCTCACGGATGTCCTTCAAATCCTCCGGAGCGTCGACGCGACGGCCATCGCGAATCGCCGGCTTCAAGATATCTCGAAACCTGGAAGCATCGTAGAGTCGGCGACGACGCAGCGGGTCGGCGGGGTGGACGATCTCGTCCTGGGAGCGGCCCCGCGGCGGGACATCCTCGTCGAAGATCATGTCGGCCACGTAGGTCCCCTCGTCGTTTTCGAAGCGCCGCACCTGGAGGCGACCCGGAATCGTGACCTTGACGGTCTGTTCGCTCAGCTTGATGCGAGGCTCCCAAGACTCGCCGTCCGGGCTCTGGATGGCCGAAAGCTTGTAGACGCCGGTGAGCGCCGGGTCATTCCAACCCGTCACCAAGCGAGTGCCGACTCCGAACGCATCGATGGGGGCCTCCTGATCCACGAGACTCGTGATGGTCTCCTCGTCGAGATCGTTGCTGGCGATGATGCGCGTGGTCTCGAACCCCGATTCATCCAAGAGCTTTCGCGCCTGGACGGCCAACCACGCCAGGTCCCCGGAGTCCAGGCGAATCCCCGCCAAGTCACCCCCGCCCTCTCGCAGCCGGCGGCCCGCCTCGATCGCGCGGGCGATGCCTGTAAGGCTGTCATAGGTGTCCACGAGAAAGACGGCCGCGCCCGGCAGAGCGCGCGCCCACGCCTGGAAAGCGGCCCGCTCGTCACCATGAGCCATGATCCACGAGTGCGCCTGGGTTCCGCGCACCGGTATCCCCCATCGCTTTCCGGCCTCGACGTTCGACGTGGCCGCAGCTCCGCCGATGTAGGCAGCGCGGGACGCGGATAGCCCCCCGTCGGGGCCCTGAGCCCTCCGGAGCCCGAATTCGATGACCGGCCGCCCCTCCGCCGCTCCCACGATCCGAGCCGCCTTTGTCGCGATCAGCGTCGAGAAATTGACCGCATTCAGAACGAGTGTCTCGAGGATCTGGCAGGAGAGAATCCCACCCTCGATGCGAAGGAGAGGCTCCCCGGGAAACACGACGGTCCCTTCGGGGACCGCATGCACGTCCACATCCGGCTCGAATTCGGCCAGATGGGAGAGAAACTCCTCGCGAAAGAGCGGACGTCCATCGTCACCTTTCAGGCTCGCAAGGTATTCGAGACTCGAAGCATCGAATCTCAGGCTCTCGATGAGATCTAGGGCCGGCTCGATACCGGCCGCGACGGCGAAACCGCCCTCGAATGGGTTGCGCCGGAAAAACAGATGAAACACCGCCCGACGCTCCGACATCCCCTCCCACCAATAGCCCTCGGCCATCGTCAGTTCATAGAGATCCGTGAGCAGGCAAGTGTCCGTCATCGGTGACCGATCCTTCCCACGAGAGAGGAGTGTGTGCGGGCCCTTCCAGGACGTCAGTCCTTCTGAGATGCCGACCTCTTGGCCACAGGTGGGACATGGGTGTTCAGAAACGCCATCACGGATTTCCAGGTGGGTTCCGGATCCTTCGGCCAAATCAGAGTGCGCGAGCCGTGGAGGAGCTTCGGCCCGACGAGATAGACCTTCTTCTTGGAGGCACATGCCTCGAAGAGCGGCTCCGAACCCGTTCGCTCTCTCTCCGGCGAGATGATCATCACAGGAATCGTCAGACGCTTCACCGCTTTCGTCACGAGGCCCGGGTGCCCTCGGAAATATTCGCCGGGCGAGAACGCCAGGGCGGCCGCCAGGTCCTTTCGATCCGGGGCGACGAGGAGCGTCAGGGACGAGGAATAGGAGGACCCCCACAGGACCTTCTTGCCCGTGAAGCCATGGGCGGAGGCCCAGTCCAGACCGGCCTCCAGGTCCTGCCGCGCTGACAGATAGTCCTGCGTCAAACCAGCTTTCTTCGCCCGGCGCGCCGTCTCGTTCTCGACGTTGGAGGCCACGCGATTCCCGCCCTTCCCCGAACGCTGATCGATGGCCAAGCAATTGTAGCCGGCCCTGACGAGGCGCGGAGCGATCTTGCGATACTCTCCCCGGGAAGAACCGGCTTGGTGGCACAACAGGATGAACGGAGCGTCCTTGGAAGCCGCGACATAAAGATCTCCAGTGATCTCGAGGCCATCCTTCGCCTTCAGCGTGATGGTCTTGGGCGCCGAGGTCTTCTCGGGCTGCGTCTGGCCGCAAGCGACGGCGGTGACAAAGCCCAGCCAAGCAAATATCCTGAGAGGTGTCATACTATTCATGCTCCTGACACGCCGTGTTCGTGAGTTCGTGCCGCAGAAAAGCATAGGCGACGGATCGATGAACGACCAGATGTCGAGGGACAGCCAACGAGACGGATGACTGAATGAGCCGACTCCTCAGGACCTTCCGAACGCTTCTGGTCATCACCGTCGTCGGAGTGGCGGGGTGGAGTTTCGCGCTCTGGTGGTCCCTGGAGTCCAACCTCATGGCCCTGGAAACCGCCTTCGAGGAGCAGGTTGCGATCGACGGGATCGTGGGGGATGTCCTGCTCGCCCTCGCCGACGACTCCGACGCCGGAACAACGGCCGTCCGGCGAGCGGCTCTGCGCACCGAGTCGGCCCTGCCGGCCTCTCCACGTCGCGATCTATTCCTCGGGAATCTGCGGAAGCTCATCAAGGACGACGCGGCAGCCGGGGAAGTGGCCCGGAGTCTCTCTGAACTGAACGGAGAGGCCCGGCGCCAGGTCCACCGCATCCAAATCGATGTCAACCAATCGGTGCGACGTCTGCACCAACTGGTTCTTGCCAACTTGGTCCTGGCGGCGATCTTGCTCGTCTCCGTGTGGCGACAGGTGAGGACCCAAGAGCAATTGGAGATCGTGGAGGATCGCGCACGACGAGACACTCTCACGCGGGGGCTCAATCGGCGAGGAATCTTCGAGAAGGCCAAGGAAGAGTGGAGTCGAAACAAGCGCTACGGACAGCACATGGGACTGCTGGTCGTGGATCTGGATCATTTCAAGAGCGTGAATGACCGCCTGGGCCACGGCGTGGGCGATCAGGTCCTTGCACAATCCGTAGCGCGCATGCGTGCCCACCTTCGGCCCTACGATGCCGTGGGGCGCTACGGCGGAGATGAATTCCTCGTCGTGTTGCCCGACTGCGGAATCGAGGAGTGTCGCGAAGTCGCACGACGCCTGAGGGAAGCCATCCGCCAGCCGATGAGCATCGGAATCCATCGTCACACGCAAACCGCCTCCGTCGGTGGAGCGGTCGAAGCGGGGGACCCGTCCCTGAGGGCGCTCCTTGAACGGGCCGACAAGGCCCTCTATGTCGCGAAGGCCGAGGGGCGAGATGGGTTCGTGATCGCCGACCCGCCCCCCGAGCCGCCCCTTGCCCCTGGACTGAACGCATAGGATCTCTCAGAATCCGCCATGGACATCACACCCACGGATCTTCCCGGCGTCATCATCGTCACCCCCGTTCGACATGGAGACGAACGGGGGTTCTTCTCCGAAGTTTGGAAACAGGAGGCCTTCGAGGCCGCGGGCCTGCCCTGCGATTGGGTCCAGGACAATCATTCGCGTTCGGGCTCCAAGGGCGTACTGAGGGGTCTCCACTATCAAATGCCTCCCTTCGCCCAGAATAAACTGATTCGCGTCGTTCGCGGAGCGATCCTCGACGTCGCCGTCGACCTTCGCAGGAACTCGGCCACATTCGGAAGACACGTGGCCGTGGAACTCAGCGCGGACAACTGGCGACAACTCCTCGTCCCCGCGGGCTTCGCCCACGGATTCCTCACGCTTTGCGAAGAAACGGAAGTCCTCTACAAAGTCAGCGCACCCTACGCTCCCGATCACGAGCGCGGATTGCTCTGGAACGACCCCGCCCTCGGAATCGCCTGGGGGGTCGCCGAGGAAGACGTCACTCTTTCACCGAAAGACCGAGTCAACCCCACGCTCGATGAGGTGACGGACCTCTTCTGAGCCCGACAGTGAAGGCAATGCCACGTGCGTCTTCGTCTCATCAGCTACAACATTCGAAAGGCCAAGGGGGGCTGGCGCCATCGCACGAGCTCCGGGGAGATCGGCGAGGCCTTGATGAGTCGAAATCCCGACATCGTCCTCTGCCAGGAAGTCTTTCACTCCTACGGGCCGGGCGGCGCCAACCAGACCGCCGAAATCTCGGAACGGCTGGGCATCCCGGCGGCCTACGGCGCCAATGCCGTCTACTCCAGGGGACATCACGGCAACGCGACGCTCACCCGTTTTGACGTTCTCGCTTCCCGGAATTTCGACCTCTCGACGAATCCGATCGAACGCAGGGGCGTCCTCTGGGCGCTCGTCGGTGTCGAGGGACGACCGCTCCACGTGTTCAACACGCACCTCGGCCTGAATAGGCGGCAAAGGCGGCGGCAGGTGGCGCGGATCGCGGAGGTGATCGAAGCGTTGGTCGTCAAGGACCAACCCTTCATCCTGGGAGGCGACTTCAACGACTGGACGGGACGCCTGGATGGCTTCGTGCGCGAGCGCTGCGGAGTGGAGAGTTCCAGGGCCCATCTGCACGCCGTCGATCATGCGAGCTATCCCAATCTGCGGCCGCTTCTGTCCCTCGATCGGCTGTACTGGCGAGGCCTCGAGCTCGAATCGCTTCAGGTCTTGCAGGGAGAACCGTGGATTCGGATTTCCGACCATCTTCCCATGGAAGCATCCTTTCGAATGCGCGCCCCCTGAGATCGAGTCCGTCTACTCCTACTCGTGACGCGCCTGCAGAGACGCGAGTTTGGCCAGGACGCGCTCGGCGTGACCCCGCGCCTGCACACGCTTCCAGCGATGGGCGATCCGGCCCCTGGGGTCGATGATGACGGTGGAGCGAATCACTCCCTCGGTGACCTTCCCAGACCTCGTCTTGGGTCCCCAAGCCTCATACTTGGCCATCACCTTGCGGCTCGGGTCGGAAAGCAGCGGCACTTTGATCTTGTGCTTGGCCTCGAACTTGCGATGCGAATCCAAGTCGTCCGGGCTGCAACCGAACACGGCTGTATCCGCCCGCTGAAACCGGGGGAGCAGCCGCGTGAAATCCTTCGCCTCCGTCGTACACGCGGGCGTGTCGTCCCGAGGATAGAAGTAGAGGACGACCCAGCGCCCGGCATGCTCCGTCAGACGATGTTTCTCGCCCGACGAATCCGGCAGCGTGAACGCCGGGGCCCTCTTGTCGATCTCGATGGCCATCTTCAGGAATCGTCGCCCATGGCGGTCTCGAGATTCTCGTCGAGCTTCGCCAGAAACTCTTGCGTCGTCATCCAGGGCGTATCGCTTCCGATGAGGAGCGCCAGATCCTTCGTCATGTACCCCGATTCGACGGTATCCACGCAGACCTTCTCGAGAGTTTCGGCAAATCGCGAGACCTCGGGAGTGTCGTCGAATCGACCGCGATACGTCAGAGCCCGCGTCCACGCAAAAATGGATGCGATGGGATTGGTGGAGGTCTCCTTGCCCTGCTGGTGGAGCCGGTAGTGGCGAGTCACCGTTCCGTGGGCCGCCTCGGCCTCGACGGTCTTGCCGTCCGGCGTCATCAAGACGCTCGTCATCAACCCCAACGAGCCGAAACCTTGGGCGACGATGTCCGACTGAACGTCGCCGTCATAATTCTTGCAGGCCCAGACGAAGCCTCCCTCCCACTTGAGCGCGGCCGCGACCATGTCATCGATCAGTCGATGCTCGTAGTGAATCCCCGCCGCTTCGAATCGATCCTTGAACTCCGCATCGAACACCTCCATGAAGAGGTCCTTGAACCGGCCGTCGTACGCCTTGAGGATCGTGTTCTTCGTGGAGAGATACACCGACCACCCCACGTCCAGCCCGTAGTTGAAGCAGGCTCTGGCGAACCCGCGAATGGAGTCGTCCAAGTTGTACATCGCCATGGCCACGCCGCCGCCCGGATACTCGAAGACCTCGTGCTCGACGGCCTTGCCACCATCCGCGGGTTCGAACCGCATGGTGAGGCGGCCGGGGCCCTCGACGACGAAGTCCGTGGCTCGGTACTGATCACCGAAAGCGTGACGGCCGATGACGATCGGCTTCTTCCAGCCGGGCACGAGCCGCGGGACGTTCTTGCAGATGATGGGGGCCCGGAACACGGTACCGCCGAGGATGTTTCGAATCGTCCCGTTGGGCGACCTCCACATCTTCTTGAGGCCGAACTCCGTCACCCGCGCCTCGTCCGGGGTGATCGTCGCGCACTTCACGCCCACGCCGTACTCCTTGATGGCATGGGCGGCCTCGACGGTCACCTGGTCGTCCGTCGCATCCCGATTCTGGATGGAGAGATCGAAGTAGACGAGTTCCAGGTCCAGATACGGAAGGATCAGTTTGTCCTTGATGAACTGCCAGATGATCCGAGTCATCTCGTCCCCATCGAGCTCCACGATGGGGTTTCTCACCTTGATCTTGGCCACGTTTGTTTCCTTTCGCGAATCGAATTCGGACGGACCCTGGGGGCATCCCGGATGAGTCTGGACGGGCGTCGGGAATCGCCGGAGAAGGATGGCGATCCGGGTCCTCTTCGTCAAGGTCGAACTCGAACGTTCTCGGGCTGACTCCCCCGCGGGGGTCCATCCCGCAAGAGGGGGGTGAGAAAACGTCCATCGAGCGCACTTTTGAACCCCTCACCGCCCATTTCCGGCGCTGCGCCGAAGAGTTTGCAATGATCGTCGACGGGCATCGTATAGGGACGAGATCGAACGGGCGACCGGGGACCGCGCCATGCTTACCGTCGTCGCCAGGCCGGGGTTAGAGTGAACGAACGGCCCCAACGAAGCCGGCGGCCCGACGCAGCCGGTTGGGCTTCCCAGGAGAACACGATGACGAAGAGACCCGCCTCCCTTACGACCTGCCTGCTCCTTCTGGCAACATGGACCTTCCCCCTGGCCGCTCAGGAGACGGCGACGACACCAGCCGTCAAGAGTTCCGAGACGGGCTTTACCCGTTTCATCAAACGCGGGCGTCTCGGAGGGGAGTTCCAGACGGCCATTGCGACATACGAGGATGACAAGGGCCGCAAGGTCGCCCTCATCGCCGCGGTTCACATCGCGGATTCGGCCTACTACGAGAAGCTGAAGAAGTCATTCAAGGCCTATGATGCACTGCTCTTCGAGCTGGTCGCACCCAAAGGAAGCGCGAAGTTGCGGCAGGACCGCAAGAGTTCGAGCCTGATTTCCCTCATTCAACGGGCGATGAAGAACGCTCTCGACTTGGAATTCCAGCTGGATGGAATCGACTACAGCCAAGACAATTT
This sequence comes from uncultured Planctomycetia bacterium, assembly GCA_964559135.1. Lineage (GTDB taxonomy): Bacteria > Planctomycetota > DRQF01 > DRQF01. The sequence continues at coordinate 8,248 of CAZLGG010000044.1, read as the reverse complement.
CATTCACGCCGACCTCACGCCTTCCGAGCTGAATCGCAAACTCCATGAGCGCGGCCAGAACATGTTCACGATGTTTCTCGACATCATGGTGGACTCCATGCGCGCCGCCAGGAAAAACCCCAAGGCACAGGCCCCTCTGGGAGCCATCCTTGCGGCCTTGATGAGCCCGAATCGGGCGGCCCAATTGAAGTACATCTTCGCGAAGCAGTTGGACCCGGTCGAGCAGATGATGGCGGGGGGAAAAAACAGCGTCCTCATTCACGAGCGGAACCGAAGGGCCATGGAGGTTCTGGACGAACAGTTGGCGGCGGGCAAGAAGAAGCTCGGGATCTTTTACGGGGCCGCTCACATGCCCGACATGGAGAAACGTCTGAGGGCTCGCGGCTTCCACTTGGTCGGCAAGAAGTGGATTGTGGCCTGGGATATTCCCGACACGGCGAAGAAACCGCGAGAGCTGCGCAAGCTCTGAGAGGGATCAATCGGGGGCGTAGACGACTCGAACCCGATTGCCCCGCCCCAAGAACGTCATCTCTCGGGTGAGGGATTCGACGAGACGAAGGCCTCGGCCGTGGAGGGTCGCCTCGTCAGCGCCGGGTAGATCCTTCGGATCGAATCCCGGGCCATCGTCTTCCACGACGATCTCCAAGGCGCCTCCCGTCGAAGAGCTGCCGAACTCGATATCGAAAAGGACGTGGCCTTCGACGAGCTTCTCGAGCGCTTTCGCTCTCGAGGCGTAGAACCGGAGGAAACCATCCGCATCCTGTTTCATCTCAGAGGAGAGGTTCAGAAGCCCGTGGTCCACGGCATTGTTGAAAAGTTCCGACAGGATGACGAACAGGGCGCTCGAGTGGTTCTCTCCGAAGCCGAGCTCACCCAGAACGTGCATGATGAGAGGAACAGGATCGGTATTGCGAATGGCTTCCGCCGGAAACTCCCACGAGATTCGAAACGGCGCGATGGAGGCTTCCGCCGGGAGCGCCGGCATGGCAACCGCGGACGTCTCTTGACCCAGCGATTCTCCAGACTCGGGGCTGCGAAGCTCGAACACCGTGATGTCGTCTTCCTGAACGGATCCACCTCCGTGACGAGCCTGGGCGTCGACGATGAGGTCCATCACGTCGTCGCGTCTCCGTCCGGATGCGAGGAGTTCCTCCAACCTCTCCATGCCGAACATCTCGCCCTCGCTGTCGACCGATTCGATCAGCCCGTCGGTGTATCCGTAAATCCGAGCATTCTTGGAGAATGAGACGACGTCGGTTTGCCCATACTCGTAGTTGGCCGGGCGAATCCCGAGGGCCAGATGGCGAGACGCGAAATGGCGGACCGGACCGCCTCCCGCGGGCACGAGTAGGAGGTCGGGCAGGCCTCCGTTCCAGATCTCGAGTTTCCGCTCGACTTCATCGAAGTCGATGAGAGCCGCCGCGCAGAAAATCGACTGCGGAAGGCAGTCGAGGAGACGTCGATTGAGTTCGTAGACGACGTCGGAGACACCGCACCCCTTGCGGGTCATGGCGTAGAAGACCTCGGACGTCGGAAGAGCCCCGATGGCCGCCGGCAATCCGTGACCCGTGAAATCGGCGAGGAGCACACGAAGCGCACCGTTGGGAGTGTGGCATGCGACGAGAAGATCTCCGTTGAAAAGGGAGGCCGGTGAGATGCGGTAGCTGAGCAGAGCTGAGTCCAGCGCCCCTCGAGACATGATCCTCTGGAAGACTTGTTCTGCAACCTCCAGTTCCGCCTGGGTCGCCAAGCTGTGGCGGACGAGATTATCCTTCTGCCCGCGAAGCTTTTCATGAAGTCGACGAATTCGCCCAAAGGATCGAATCTTGGCATGCAGAATCGGTTCGTTGGCCGGCTTGGAGAGGAAATCGTCGCCGCCGCATTGGACGCACCGATGGAGCGCTTCGGCCCCCTCCACCGCCGTCAGGAAAATGACCGGCACGAAGCGATCGGCGGATGCTTCCTTGATGAGGCGCGTGGCTTCGAGTCCATCCATCACCGGCATCGACACATCCATGAGAACGATGTCCGGCACCCGCCGCTTGAACTCCGCAACCGCTTCTTCTCCATTCTCGGCGGTCACGACATCGTGCCCGAGGTGCTCGAGGAGAGCGCGAACCACACGTCGGTTGAGAGCATCGTCTTCCGCCAGGAGGATACGGTAGGACTCGAAGGCGTCGGCGGCCCCCGGATTGCGGGTTCGAGAATCGACGGTCGAGACGTCCGACACGGGGGTCTCCCTCCTCAGGGGATCTGGAAGAGCTCCTGGAAGTTCGCGATCTCCAAGATCCGCCGGACGTTGGGATCTTCGACGCGAATCTCGATGTCGGCGGCGTCGCCACCGGCGAAGTTGCGGAAGACCAGCAGCATTCCCAAAGCCGAGCTATCCAGGTACTGGGCCTCGGTCAGATCGAGGACGTAATGCGTCCCTTGCCCGGATGTCCCCTCGTAGGCGGCGCGAAATTCGCTGTTCCTGGAGAAGTCGAGGCGGCCGCTCACGCGAATCACCACCTCGTTCTTCTCAGCCGTCTGTGTCGAATCGATGGACATGCCATCTCCCCAAAATACCAACCACGCAGCGGAGAGTCTCCCCTCCTTTGGAATGATCGGCCGATCGGGGATCGGATCTGAAGCCGGGGTGGGGCCTTGCGTCAGTCCGCCGCCTTCCTCTCGCCGGGGAAAACCCCGGGCCGCGAGGCCCCCAACTCGAGGAGGGGACCGCCCGGCAGACGTAGGGCGACGCGATTCGTCCCCGCCGCCACCAACTCGAATCCCGCGGCCTCGAGCAATTCGGAGAGGGTGCGCGCCCCGAATCGCTTGACGGAAAACCCGGGATTCTCGGCGTGAAGGAGGTCACTCAGGCTCGACAAGCTGACCACCCCCTGGGTGGGAACGGCCGCTTTGAGCGCCCGTTGCACGAGAGCCCTGACGTCGGAGGGCCCCCGAGCAGGACCCGCGGCCTCGAGCCCATCGGCATTCAACTCCTCGATGCTCAAGAACTCGTGACAGGCCTTCTGGAAGGGGCGGGGGGTATGGGCGTAACCCACTCCGTAAACCCGACGGCCCGCTTCCCGGAACCGAATGGCCAGGCGGGTGTAGTCGCTGTCAGAGGAAATGATCGCGAAGGCGTCGTAGCAGCCCCCGTGGAGCAGATCCATGCCGTCGATGATGAGGGCGGAATCGATGGCGTTCTTGCCGGCAACGCTGCGAAACTGCTGGATCGGGGTGGCCCCCAGATTCAGCACTTGGTCGCGCCAGCCGGCCATGGCGGGAAGGCTCCAATCCGCGTAGACGCGACACGTGGCCACATCCGCGATCCGGTCCAGCCGTGCTCGAACCCATCCCAGATGCTTCGGACCGATATTGTCACCGTCCACGAGAACGGCCATGAGCGCTTGCGAACGAGCCATGCCCTCATCTTAGGGACGACGGAGACAAAAAAAGGACGGGACCCTTCAAAGAAAGGTCCCGTCCGCCCAGCTTGAAGACTCGATCGATCACCGCCACCGCTGGCTCCCTTCAGAGTTCCGAGAGAAACACTCGCCTCGGATCCGAAGATCCGAACCTCTCATGCGGTTCGGTTTACCCGCACTCCTGAAAGTTGCCGTAGCTCGTTTCCGGCCGTTCCGGCGCCGATGTCATGGAGGCGTCATCGGTCCTGGCCACGGACTTCCCGGATTGTCCTTTGCCTCCGGACAATCCGTTGGGAATGTCGGGGCGCCGCTCCAGAGTTCGAGCGAACGTTTCCCTGCGGACCCTCCCAAGGTCCGCCACTCTCATGGGGTTGCCTGGTCAATGTGACCTGCTCTTCAGAGGTTTTCCCCCGCGCCGGTGGTGCCCTGTCTCCAGGGCCCTGCCCCCTTGCCGTTGACGTCCTGCCGCGTTGCATCCCGGGATAGGGATGGCGCCCGCAAACAGGGGTCTCGACTTCGAGGCTTCATTCACGACGCGGATCCGTCGAGAAGCCTTGCGACTCCTCCCGATCCTCTCCTGAGCTTCGCCCCTCCAGGGAACCTGGTTCTCACACCCGCGGTCTCACCTTTCGATGGGACCGTCCCTCCCTGCGCTTCCCGTCGCCGTCCGACGAGGGACGGGTTCAAGGCGCTACGAGGTCTGTTCTGTGTGAGGACCTGTCGTCACCTCGCGGCTTCGACGTCCCCTCATGGGGTTTTCGACCTCCTGACCTTCGGATGTCGTGATGGTCCGATGAGGCCTCGACCCGACGAGCGTCCTTGCGGACCCTCCTCGCGCGAAACCCCGCTGGGAGGGAGTCGCGAACGGCCGAGGTCGATCGGGTCACGGCTTCCAGGCCTGCCGGTCTGGCGTTGGCTCTTGCGTGATTCGATCTGCAGTCTTCAATTGTTCGAGATCGAGGGGCCACCGGGGGGCGACCCGACAGTTCCAAGCTAACCGGCAGTTCCGGCGCCGTCCAGGGCAAAATCGGCATTTTTTCAAACATAAGATGTTATCCACAAACAGATTACGTCAGAGCCAGGTGCGCATCGCGATGCGCGTCAACATTGTGGAAAACACCCCTCCGCCACGGACGAGTCGGCCTCGAGAGGGACCATGAGGGGAGGATTCGAGGAACCCCTTCCTCGAGGGGATTGTGGAAATGCGGGGCAAAACCGGGTGGACACCGGGTGAAGAAACCCAGACGACGGGATGGTCCCGCGAAGGTTCTCCACAGCAAAAAAAAATGGCGAGGGCGACTTGCACGAGAAAACCGCGGAGACTGCGCTCCGCGGTCGATGAGCTGCCTCGCTGTTCCCCCTCACGCCATGCGCGTGTAGGTGTTTTCCATCGTCATCACCTCTGGGCCGTCCGGAAGCGTCGTGAACATGCGCAAGGTCATGGTGTCAGGTGACTCGAAGGTGTGAGTGATGCGCCAGGGAGCCGTGCCTTCCCCGCCCATGGAAGGGGCCTGTCCCTTCAGCTCGAGAACCTTTCCGTCCTCGATGAAGCCGCCCGTGAAATACCAAAGGTGAGGCATCATGGTGTCGACCCACGTGGAGACGAACCGCTGTTGGGCGGGCTCGTACCCCAGAGTGGTCACGCCCGAGAACGGTTGCCCCATCATACTGCCTTCGAATCGACTCAGCGTCCAGAACGGCCCCAGCGCTTCGACCGTGTCTGTGGCCTCCGTTTCGAGGGGCGGCTGGCCTGGTTGCATGTAGAACTTGCAGGCCACTTTCCAGGCTCCGACCGTGGAAAGGATGCGATGGTGCTCGGGGGTGGGCTGCATGGGTGAGCAGGATTCGGCCATGGGAGTCCCCTTTCGTGAGGTGGAAGTCTTCGGTCTTCGAACGCTCAAGTTATCACAGTTCCCAGCCACCGGAAAATACGCCTCTCGACCGAAAAACGTTCCGTAGATGCCCTTCGAGACAGAAGATACCACGAATTCCCTGCCTCTCGCTTGCATCTTCACCCCAAGGCCGTGAATCGTGAAAATCGCTACATAATCCAGGATTCCCGGAAGTCTTGCTTTACTCGGTGGGGGGCGACCGCTAAAATGACGCCGGATAGACAGGCCGAATGAACCGAACACATGACCGAGGTTGTGTCCCTGACATGTAAAAACCTTCCTTCCTTCCTCTCTACGCCTGAAATCTACGCCTGAATACTTTCCTCGGTCATGCTTACAAGGCGCCCCGCGAGATCGCGGGGCGCTTTTCTTATGCTCGAGGCGGGAGATTCTCATGACCGACTCATCGCTCTACTTTCGGCAGTTGCTGGCGGGCCGGGACTTCGCCCAGGATCGCCCCCTCGCCGCCGACATGCTCAACTTCGTCTACCTCATCGGCGACAAGCGCTCTCGGGATTGCGTGGTCGTCGACCCCGCTTGGGACATCCAAGGCATCCTCGATCGCATCGCCGAAGACGACATGAAACTCGCCGGCGTCCTCGCGACTCACTACCACCCCGACCACATCGGCGGCGACCTGTTGGGGATGGCGGAAGTGGAGGGGCTTCGAGAGCTCCTGAGTCTCCATCCCGTGCCCGTCCATTGCCAAGCGGACGAAACCGAGTGGATTCGCCGTTCCATCGGCCTTGCCCCCACCGACCTCACGCCTCACGAGAGCGGAGACGAGGTTCTCGTGGGCGACGTCCCCGTCCGCCTGATTCACACTCCTGGTCACACACCCGGCAGCCAGTGTTTTCTCGTGGACCATCGCTTGGTTGCGGGCGACACTCTTTTCCTGCAAGGCTGCGGGAGAACCGACCTTCCTGGAGGCGACCCGGCCGAGATGTACCGCAGCCTCCACCAACGGCTCGCCAAACTTCCGGACGACACGCTTCTTTTTCCCGGCCACCGCTACAGTCCCACCGACTCCGCCAAACTCGGCGACACACGCCGGACCAACCAGGTGTTTCGGGTCCAAAGCCTCGAGGACTGGCTCCGCTTCATGGGCTGACCGTGGCCGTCGCCCCCTCTCCCGGGGCGACGCGCTCCTGAATCCCCTCGAGCATGACCTCGATCAGAGGCACGAGATGGACATCGTCCGCCGTCTCGGCGAGAGCAGCCAGATCCGCCGCCGCATCGAGCTCGCCGCGGAGAAGGTGCCACGAGGCCTGATGGGCGGACATGGCCCTCAGTCGGTTCATGACCCCCTGATGATGGGTGATCTGCTCCGCCAAGAACTCCGTGCTCTTGTTGAACCCGGTGCGCGAATCGAAGCACGAGGGGGTCATCATCTCGACCTCCTCCACGAGGAAAACCCAAGGAGGAAACGGCGCCCCCGGTCCGACACGTTTCCGGAGACGGTCTTTCCCGGGAGGCTTCGAGGCCGGCGCCGCCTCGGGGAGGGCGCCCAAGGTCTGTCCTTTGACCAGGGAAAGGACCGAAAACGCCCGGGACGGACAGCGGCGCGCCCGTCCCAGCGACTTGCGGCAGGAACGGTCGAGAACGTCCGCGGCCGCGGCAAGGTCCATCTCGGCCACGGGAATGTCGTCCACGGCTTCCAACACTTCCTGGAGGGCCAGCTCCTCCGTGGGCACCGCCACCAGCTTGCGCATCCCGTCCAAGAGGCCTCGTTGCACGTCCAGAAAGACGAGCCCTTGTCGCGGGATGCGGGCCTCGTCCACCACGTGCAGCATGACGGCCGCGAGCCCCTGACCGTCGCAGGGTGTGAGCCAGGCCCGCCCCTCGAGCGAACCCCCCTTCGTCGTCAAAGCCTTCGCGTCCATGCCGAGGGCCGCGATCCCCAGCCGCCCTCTGAGAGCGGCATCGGACGAAGTCTCCATCAGGTGGGCGAGGAGAAGGAGAGACGCCCAACCGCCATCCTCCTCCACCAGCGCCAATGACTTCTCGAAAGCGTCCCGATCCGGCGGTCTTCGGATCACCTCCTCGTAGACGGCGGCCGCGGGAAGACGACGTTGCTCGCGGGCCCGCTCCAGTCCCGCGATGAGCCGGGCTCGCTGGTCTCGCCGCGCCCTCCCCATCAGCACATTGACGACCTCGGAGCAATCCCCATCCACCTCGATGGCCTGCATCAACGCGTCAAAGGGGGGCCGCCCCAACTGTTCCACAAGACGAGGGTCCATCCGATTTCTCCATCAAGCTTTCCACGTTCTCGTTCACCCCCATGACGCCACGGGAAGGCCGAAGGAGACGGTCGTTCTCGTTTTTTCTTCCACCGGTGCCCGATGGCGCCGCCCAGTCATCGCGACGGTCTCTCCCCCTCGCAGCCTTCCATCTCGACCTTGAGCCTCATGATCATGCGCATATGATGCATCAGTGAAATGAACGGAAAGGTATGGAATTGCGAGACTCCGCCGAAAGGGATCGTCGCCTGAAAGCCATTCGAGCGGTCATCACGAAGTCGCGCGTTACCAGCCAAACGGATCTCGTCGAGCGCCTGGGACGAAGAGGATTCGAAGTCACCCAATCCAGCATTTCTCGAGACCTGAAGGCCCTGGGGGTCGCGAAGATGGGGGGACGCTATGTCCTTCGTCTGCCGGATGACGACTTGTCTCCCGCCGAAGACGACATGGCCCGCGTGGTCGCATCCATCGTTCGTGTCTGCCCTGCCGGACCGAATCTCATCGTCATCCATACGGACGTCGGCATCGCGTCACGGGTCGCCCTCGGCCTCGACCGAGACCGCCTCGAAGTGCTTCAGCGCCGCGTCGGGCTGGCCGGCCTTGCGGCGCGCCACGCCGGCGTCGTAGCGGGCCAGGAGCGCGGTCCGCCCCGGGCGCTTTGCGGCCGCCTCGTAGGCGTCGGCCGCCTCCCCGTATTTCTCCG
>CAZLGG010000043.1:0-30985 GCA_964559135.1 uncultured Planctomycetia bacterium | reverse complement strand
ACGAGAAAACGCTTTCCACATGGACGACCGAACTGACCGAGCGTCGAACCGGTCGCCCTCCGACGATGTTGGACGTGCGAATCGTGAGATCCACGACCCGCTTCACCGGATCCCAAACGAATTCCACCGGGTCACCATCCTTTTGACTCATGTCCAGATTCTGGACGACGACCGTTGTCGAAATCGTCTGTCCCTGATCGTCGACGATCCACCGCTCCAGGTTGCGATTCACGACCATGTATTGGATCTTGGCGTCCATAACGCCTCCTCCGCCCCATTTCGCGGCACCGTTTGCGACGTCGAAGCCCACAGCGTTCTGGAACTCGAGAACCGGATCGGCAGTAGCGGGATCGTAAGGAAGAGTCTGAATGCTGTTGTCGCGGGCGGAGCGGAGTTCCATCTTGATCTCCTTGATTCCACCGCGGAGGAATTGAGCGCTACGATGCTCGCTCACCGCGGAGCCGAAGCTGTCCGTCGACGTTTGTTGCACGACGAGCACCGACCCCATGATCACGGTCGCGAGCGTCATCCCGACCACGAGCTCCAGGAGGGTAAAACCAGCCTGTCTTGGGCGACGGATCATATGATCTCCTCCTTCAGGGTCTTGAGTGTCACGAGTCGAACCCGATGAGACCCGTCGGCACGAGACGTAGACACGACCTCGATCGAGAGCAGGTCGCCTTGCAGCTGATTGACGGTGACGTCGAAATGCCACTTGTCGATGTCGAAAACGACCACCTGCCCCGTGTAGTTCAGCAGGTCCGCGAATGTGAGGGACTCCACTTGCTCGAGCATGGACGTGCAGACATTCTGCGACCGGGTGAGCTCATAGGCCTCACGGTCCTGTATGTCGGCGGTCGTGAAGCCGAGAAGGATTCCGAACGCGAGGATCGCTACGACGGTCATGGCGATCGCCACTTCTACGAGCGTCGTTCCGCTTTCGTCTCTACGATTGATGTCCATGACAATGCCTTTCGATGTGGGGCGCACGGACCCTCGAGAGGGTCTCTCATGGGAAACCTACCCCAGCCTCCTCGTGGAGGTCGCGGTTTTTTCGAGGTATTTAGGGGCTGAATGCCTGAGTTTCAGCGACCTAGCAGACGGTCGACTGCAAGGAAACCCGGGGCGGCATGGGCGAGAGCGAAGAGCACGAGGGCTCCAGCCACGTTGGCCGCCAAGTGCGCCGAGCTGACCGTGATCGCATCGTCGGCGCCGAAGCAACCGCAGCGATCGACGGTCCCCTTCCACAGGAGGACGCCCATCACGACGGCAAAGAGGAAGAACAGGAGGGCCGACGCCGCCGCAGCTTCCCGCGTCCAGAATCCCAACAGGAGCGCCAACCCCACAACGACTTCGATTCCGGGAAGGGCTGCCGAGAGGGGGCCCACCCAACCGATCGGGAAAAGATCCATCTTCGTGACGAGTTCGCGCCAAGGGGCGTAGTCCGCCATTTTCTCCCAACCCGAGACGACGAGCAGGAGGCCGAAGAAGAGTCGCCCGACCAGGACCACGATGTCCGACAAGAGGGGAATCATCTGGCGTCTCCGTCGTCCATCAGGGGCTCCATGTCCCATCCCGCGGCCACGGGAAGCCGTGCCCGCTTCCAGGCGGGGAAGCCTCCCGTCAAGACGCGAACATCATGGAATCCGAAACGTGAAAGGCGCGACGCCACGAGCGCCGCAACCGTCGGACGGGATGGATTCCCAACGACGACGCAAGCCGCTCTGCACGGCACCCACCTTCGAATGACGCGGTAGAGCGCCCTGCCGCCCCGGTCATAAACCGCGATCGCTCCGGCGGGATGCAGGCGTTCATATTCTTCGCGCGACCGCGCGTCGATGATGACCAGCGGTCCGTCGTCAAGGGTGGCGGCGACGTCCCGCACGTCGACCTCCGCTGGGCGATACGGATTGATCGGTGGTCGCCCCTCCTCGGTGCGGGGACGAAGAGACGACGGATTCCATAGGAGTCCCAAAAGAGATCCCATCAAGCAGAGAACCGACAAGCGCCAGAGCAAACCGGACATCACGGCGACTCTCCGAAACCCAACACCGGGATGACGACGGTGTGGCCGGATCGACCCACCAAATGAATTTCCCCCGTCCTGCGCCCGACCCAACCACGGGTGGGAACCGTGAGGACCCAGCCGTCTTCCTGAGCGGCGACCGTCGCGCCCTCCAAACCCTCGATCTTGGTCGAGGCTCCCACGAATTCGGACGCCCAACGCCCACGGAGGTGGAAACTCGCGTGAGTGACACTGCCCTGCTCGAACACTCCGAGGTTCAGAACCGGCGGTTCTGCGGAAACGAGCGGCTCGATGGAACCGATCAGTTGCAGGCCGTTCGGCAGGGCGAATGTACTCACACGCCCCTGTTCGTCCTCTGCCGTGACCAAGACCTGGATGACTTCCGCCAAGTCCGAAGGCCCCGGAAGACGGTCGACGATCAGCTCCAAGTCGGCTTCTCGGTGCCTCAGCACGTCGCCGATCACCCGAACCCGCGCCCATGGGAAACTCGAGGAGAACTCCAGTTTCCGGATCGATTTCGTCTCCGGGAGAGTCAAGTGAAGACGCTTTCGAAATCCCGCCTCGGGCAGGATATTAGGGAATTCTATGACGGACGGTTCGAGACGAGCCGGGCCCGCACAGTCTGCCTTGATCGTGACCACCGCTGTCTCGCTGTACGGATCGTTGGTGTACAGGCGAATATGCTTCACGACCCTTCCGCGAATTGGGGGGGGGAAGAACACCACATCCATCGTGGCCGTCCCACCGGGAGCGATGCTGCGGGAGGACAATCGAGGACGGCTGCACCCGCATTCAGCCTGAACGTCTTTGATGAGGAGTGTCTTGCGGCCGGAATTCGAAAGCACGACGCGCGCCTTCTGCTCGACGCCGCTATAAGCGTCTCCGAAATCCAGGGTCGAGGTGTCCATACGCAACGCGGGGCCGTCCCAGTCCGCCGGCCGCTCATCCACAGCCTTTTCGCCGCATGCCGGGGCCGCGATCAGAGCAGCCAGTACGCCGAAACCGATCAGAACGTCGCGCATCGTCATGGGATGAGGATATGCGGACGGCGTCGGCGGACAAAGGGCCGAATGGGGCCCTGTTCCCCAACCATCGAGCGGTCGTCGACGACACCCGCCCCGGTTAGAATCGTTCATGATGGAAACACGACTGGACCGAACGTCGCGCCGCATCTTGGGCGTCCTCGCGGAAAAGGCGCTCACCACGCCGAATCTCTATCCCCTGACGCTCAATGCCCTCCTGAATGGTTGCAACCAGAAGTCGGCGCGCAACCCGACGATGCATCTGCGGGACTTCGAGGTGGATGGGTGCTTGCGCTCCCTCCAGATCGATGGCTGGGTGAGTCGGATGGAAGGGCAGGGCTCCCGCGTCGCGAAATGGAAGCATCGTCTCGGAGAACGCCTCGATCTCGAGACCGCCCCGCTGGCGGTCTTTGCGGAGCTGCTTCTCAGAGGCGACCAGAAAGAGGGCGAACTTCGGAGCAACGCCCGAAGGATGGCTCGAATCCCGGACCTCGACACTCTCAGAAGCCTACTGGAAGGCCTGGAGGCCAAGGGCTTGGTTCGGCGGGCCCCGCCCCGACCCGGTGAGCGAGCGCGACGATGGGACCACACCTTGTACACCGAAGAGGAAGTCGCCGAACGCCCCTCTGTCGCCGCAGAACCGGCTTCCGGCGGGCCCCCTCGCGACGCGGCCGATCTGAACAACGTCAACGAACGTCTCACGGAGCTCGAGCGCCGCGTCGCCGAACTCGAAGAGCGCCTGGTGAGGGGCAGGGACCGCTCTCCCGATGAGTGAAGACGACCCATCGCTCATCCGAGGCATTCCGTTTGCGAGACAGGAACGCGACCTCGGGCGTGAGATCGTCGAACGCGCGGATGCGTTTCTCCTCGACGACGCCCTCGAGGGCCGCACGGAGGCCGAGGTCCGTCACTTTTCCCGCCGTTACTTTCCCTGGGTGGAGTTCGAGGACGGCGTTGCGTCCCGCCATGATTGCGATTGCGCTCATTTCGAGAACACCGGATTGGGCTGCGAACACATCTTCGCCTTGATGCTCCTTCTCGATCCCGAGGACCAGGTCGAAATCGAGACTCCGAACCTGCGTCCCCGATACGCCGCGAGGGCGGAGGGAATCCGTGGAGGCGGTGCGGTATTCCAGGCCCTGACGGACGACGGCAGGCCTTTGGTCCTCGATCTCGCCGCGTGGACCGAGATCGAAGATGCACGCGATCTCGCACTCATCCGCCGGCTCGCCGCGGCCACGGGCGGCTTCGAGGCGGGTCGTCGCGGCGGCGGACTCATCGCGCCCCGAGGTCCCTGGAGGCTCGCGCCGGCGGACGCCTCGGAGGTCCTCCTCGCCGCCGCGACGACAGGCCGCCTCTCCATCGTCCAGGGGGAAACAATCATTCCCGTAAAGGGCGCTGAAGCGCGCAAGGAACTCGTACTCGGGGTCACCGAGGAGCAGGAACGCCGGGGGTGGTTCGGAGCGGCGATGGACCGCGACGGCACGCTGCCCCTGGCAGACGCCGAAGCCATTCTCCCGCTCGAACCCGTCCTGGTGCTCCAAAAGGGGCACCTCTTCCGCCTCGACACCTATGGAGCCAATGCGTGGGTCAAGACCTTGGCCCGTACAAGCTCCCTGGATGCGCCCCCCCGCGACCTACTCCCCTTCATCGAGAACCTGGCATCCACCATGCCTCTCCCCCGTCTGGCTCTCGAACCGGGCGGCCCTCCGCTTCCGCTGAGAAACGGCTCCCCTCGGCTCCAAGTGGACATCGACTCGCGGGGAATGCGTGTCGGTTTCGTCTATGGGAACGCTCCGCCCGTAACCCCGGGCTCTCCAGGTGAACTCGTTCTTGATGCGAAAGCGAAGGTGCAATGGCTCCGGGACAAGAACGCGGAGTCTAAAGCGTGCGAAACGCTGCTGCAACACGGCGCCGCCCCGGGGCCCGAGGGGAGGGGCGAGTTCGAAGTGGAAGAAGTCCGGTTGGACGACCTCGTCGAAGCGGTTCTCGAAATCGGAGGCATCGTTCTTCACGATCGGCGCCGTGTCCACCGGGGCCGCCGGGCGCCTCTCGTTCTGCAGCGACAGGGCCGCCGATACCTCCTCTCCGGTGGATTGAGCGATTCCCGAGGTCGGGTGGTCCCTCTCGCGGACCTCCTTCAGCAGATGGCGCGCGGCGAGGAGTCCATCTCCCTTCCGGGAACGGATGAAGCCCTTTGGCTCGGACCGGAAGACAGGAAAGCCCTGACTCCCCTCCTCCCTCTCCTCGGCCAGACGGAAGAGACGGGTTCGGTGGTCGTCGAGGGCTCGAGAACTCTTCTCGCGGCCGCCATCCTTCGCGGCAACGACGCCCCGGAGATGGCGACGAACCCCGAACTCACAGCCCTTTTGAACGCGGCGGATCGCCTGGAGGCCCTCGACGAACCGCGGGGATTCGCAGGCCAGCTTCGACCCTATCAGAGGATCGGGTTGGCATGGATGTCCGCCTTGGACGAGCGCGGGCTCGGGGGTTGCCTTGCAGACGAGATGGGGCTCGGGAAGACCCCCCAACTCCTCGCCGAATGCCTCCGTCGCAACGCACGCGGAGCGGACGGGCCGCACCTGATCGTCGTGCCTCGCTCTTTGCTCTCCAACTGGGAAGCGGAAGCTCACCGATTCGCGCCGACTCTCGAGATCGTCCGCCATGCCGGCCCGAAGAGGGCGATCCGCGATTGGCCTGCCGGCACATTGGTGCTCACGACCTTCGGCGTCCTCAGACGCGACGCCGAGGATTTGGAAAAGACCCCCTTCGACCTCCTCGCTCTGGACGAAGCGCAGGCGATCAAGAACGCACAGTCGGAAACCGCTCGAGCCGCGCGACGACTCAGTGCACGAACACGCTTGGCGGTGACCGGCACGCCCGTCGAGAACGACCTTGGCGAGCTTCTCTCGCTCATCTCCTTCTTCGCTCCGGGTCTCGTCGAGGGAAGCCGGGAATTCCGGCGCCTTCTCGCCGACCGTGCGCCCGGAGCACGTCGACTCCTCGGAGAGGCGATTCGTCCCCTTCTGTTGCGCAGGCGCAAAACGGAGGTTCTCGAGGAACTCCCCGATCGGGTCGAGAGCACCCTGTTCTGCGACATGCGTCCCGAGCAGGAGGCCCTCTATCGGGATCTCGAGAGGAGTCTTCGCGAGAGTCTCGGCCGCGAAGGTCAAGCGGCCCGAATCCTCGAAGCCCTGCTCCGCCTCCGCCAGGTCGCCTGTCATCCCGCACTCGTCGGCAAGGACGACTTGCCGTCCGGAAAGCTCGAAGTTCTCCTCGAACGCCTCGAGGAATCCCGCTCCGAGGGCCGCAAGGCTCTCGTCTTCAGTCAGTTCACGCGTCACCTCGACCTGGTGGCGGACTCACTCGACGCCTTGGACATCCCGTGGGTGCGGCTGGACGGGCGGACGCGCGATCGAGCCCGGCCCGTCCGACGCTTCCAGGAGGATGAGGACGTCGGAGTCTTCCTGATCTCCCTCAGGGCCGGTGGAACCGGGCTCAACCTCACGGCCGCGGACGTCGTGTTCCTTCTCGATCCATGGTGGAATCCGGCCGTCGAAGATCAGGCCATCTCCCGCGCGCACCGGATGGGGCGCAAGGACACGGTCTTTGCCTATCGACTGGTCAGTCGGGGCACGGTGGAAGAGCGCATGCTCGCTCTTCAGGCCGACAAGAGGACATTGGCTCGAGACGTCCTGGATGCCGAGAACGAGCCCACGCCCAAGCACATGGACCTATCGGCTCTCCGAAAGTTGCTGGGCTGACTCCATCAGCGGAAGAGTTGCAGTTGTCGTTTCGCGGGCTTCCACTCGGGGAAAAATCCCTTGGGGAGTTCGAAACCCATGTGATGAGTCAGCACTTGCCCGAAAACGTCGCGGAAATCCGTCGTCGCCGGAAGGTCACGTCCCTGATAGAGATGTTTCTCACTCAGGCCCTTCCATGTGCCGTGAATCTGTCCACCGCGGACCCCGCCGCCCAGCAGGAACATGAAGCTCCCGTGGCCATGGTCCGTCCCCCGATTCCCGTTCTCGCGACAGGTCCGACCGAACTCGCTCATGACCATCACGAGCGTGTCCTTCATTGCGTCCTTCCCGAGGTCATCGGCAAAGGCCGCCAAGGCCGCGGCCACCCCCTCGAGGCGCCGAGCCATGCTTCCGTCGGACGACCCTTCGTTCGTGTGGGTATCCCACCCACCGAGATCAAGGGCCGTCACTTCCATGCCGGCATCGGCGCGAATCACCTGCGCCACAGACTTCAGGGATCTCGCCAGCGAAGACTTGGGATAGACGACTCCTTCGCGTGGGGCGCCATCCTCGAGAACACCTCGAAGTTTCTCCAGTGTCTCGATCGTCTCGCGGCCCACGGCGATGATGTCCTCGGCACGGCCGCCCATCATTCCCTCCGATCCCGAATGGCTGCCCGCCCCGTAGAGTTCCGAGAACTCATCCGTGACGTCTTTCGAGTCCTCCCAACTGCCTGGAGGCGCCGCGAGAGCCGGATACGCCCCCCGTAGGGAACGCGGCAGGAGGCGCTGGAAAGCGATGGAACGAAGCGGAGCGTCCTCCTGTGTCCTGCTTGCCTGAAGATAGCGATTGAGCCAGCCTGTCTTGACCGTCCGCAATCCGGGGGCCGCGTACTCCATGAAGTCCTGCGCATCGAAGTGACTCCGAGTCGGATGCGGAGAACCGGTACACACGATGGGCGCGAATGTCCCCGTCGTGAAGTGTTTCCAAAGCGGCTTCAACGCCGGGCTGAGCCCCAGGAGTTCATTGACCTTCAGGACCCCTTCCGCATCGCCCTCGTCCGTTGCCGGAATCCCGATCGTCGGCCGGAAAGCCCGATACTCGGGTTCTCCCCAGGGAACGATGACATTGAGAGTGTCAGCTCCTCCGCGCAGATAGACGACGACCAAGCACTTGCGACGACGACCCGCACGAGGAGGCGCGGCGAAGAGCCTCGGGAGGAGATGCCGATGGGGGCCGGCAATGAGCCCCGCTGTCAGACCGGCCAAGCCGCGACCCATGAACTGCCGGCGATTGGGGTCTCGAGTCTTCATGCTACTGCTCCTGGAATTCGGGGGAACCGAGGATGACGCCGAGGAGATGTCGCTCGAGCGGAGGGAGATCTTCCTCCTCTCCCTCCTTTTCGGCCAATCGATGACGCCGCGCCACCTTGATGAGCACCCGGATCGTCTCACCCCTCATGCCGCCGGGAAGGAGGCGGGCTCCCATCGAGGCGACGAGCGAGGGGACACTTCGATGATCCAATTCCGCGAAGAACGTCTCGGGAACCCGCACGCCCTGGATGCGGCCCAGCGCCAAGTCGAGGGCAAATTTCCAACGCGCCGCCATGACGCCGGGGTCCCGCCACGACTCGGCGGTGTCACGATAGCCCGTGGGGTCCTCGCAGCGGTAGATCGGCTGCCCCATGTCGGCGATGCGGCGAACCAACTCCCTCGGGTCATCGATGACGGCGCCGGAAACCCGTAGAGCGCTCAGGACGAATTCGAATGGCGTCTTGAACTTGGCCCGGTAATACCGCCGATCTCGAAACTCCTTTGATTTCACGATGTGGAGAAGTGCCGCACCCAAATCGAACTTTCGTTCTCTCAGGACCCGTGCCGTCGTCCCCACGAGACGCGCCGGCGGATCGTCGGCGACAAGATAGGTGCAGAGTTTCCGGGCGAGAAACACGGAGGTGTTTCGGTGCTGAGCGAGAACGTGAAGGATCTTGTCTCCCTCGACCATGCCGTTGCGACGCTTCTCCCGGCGAATGGTCTTGCCGAGCACGAACTTGTCGCCTCGATCGTGCATATCGTCGCGATAGAGAAAGGCGTACTTGTTGTCCTTCGTGTCGACCGTCCACCCCGTGAGAGCGCGAGCGACTTCGATCACGTCCTTCTGCGAGTAACCGTTGTCGACGCCGAGGGTGTGGAGCTCCATCAACTCGCGGGCGTAGTTCTCGTTGAGGCCGCGCTGGGCGGCAATGCCGGCGGCTTCCGCGCCTCGCTCCTTGGAACCGGTTTTCCTCCTCACACGGCGAGCCACCGTCTTCAGCTCCGTTTTCGTGGGCGGACGGCGGGAGATGTAGTTGTCGAGGTAGACGAGCATGGCCGGATGTCGAGCCGAGGCCCTCAGCATGTCCTCGAATTTGCCGAAAACGTTCTTCCGGATGACCTCACGATCGTATTCCACGGCCGTGTACATCACCGAACCCTTGGCGCGGTCCACGTTGAAGTGATTCCTCCAGAAATCCGCCATCACCTCGGAGACCTGCCAACGGTTCCGTGCACCGCGCAGAACGATGCTCCCGGGGAATCCTCTCTCCACCCATCGACGACGGTTGCGGTCCTTTCCCACCCAGGCGTAGATCTCCTGGCTGGTCATCCCGAGAAACGGCCAGACCTCGAGCTGTTGTGCCAACTTGGGGTCGGCTTCCGTGTGCTGAAGCTGCTCCTTCAACCAACGGTCCAGGCCCTGCTTCTGCACCTGTTCCACCAAAGCGGCATCGGCACCGAACGTCAGACGTGAGAGCGTGTGAACAACGAGGTCCCTGCCTTCCAACGTCGACGTCGCCTGACCGACCGCCGACGCGGCGAACTGAACCGAGAGGACAAGGAAAGTCAGGAAACGGAGCATTGCGCATCCTCCATGGACTGCCCGCACCGAGGCGAACCCGCCAGGAACACCATCGCATAATCTCTTCGATAAGTCCAAGAATCACAGAGAACGGCCGGAGAAGAGTCTGCTTCTCCGGCCGTCCGTGTTGGCCAATGAGTGACGGGTGTCGCACCTGACCGAGCTCGTCTCCCGTGACGGCTCCTGGCCGGTGCTCAGGGAACCACGTCCATGTATTCGCCCCAGAACAACACGCGTCTCAGGTTGACGGGACCTGCCTGCGAGATCTGCTCGAGGAGGAAAGCGTTCCCGAAATGGTGGAATTCCAAATCGTGGGAATGGAATCGCAACTGAGGCTGGAAGAGATTCCCCAGCGCCGTGTAATACGAACCGAGATTCAAGCAGATATCAGGGGTCCACCCCGTCTGCATGAGATCGTCGGAAAAGGTCAGGATGCCGGGATCGTTGTTGTCGCCGAAGTGAGCGATCGTGGCGCCGTTCATCTGGAAGACATAGGCGTTGTTCTGAACGTTGAACGGATCGTTCGGATCGGGAATCGTCTGAGCCGGATCGAGAAAACTGCCGTATTGCCAGCCCGAGAACACCCGGAAGCTCAGGGGGCCGAACTGAATGGGCGCCGACGTCGACGGCGAAACGATGTTCTGAGCGTTCGGGTAGCCCCCCAGGAGAGCTTGAATCTTGACCTCGAGAGGCGCCACCACCAGTTTGCCGTCCAGGAGCATCCTGTACATCAGGTAGGGCGAAATATGATCGATATGACTGTGCGAGATGAAATAGGCATCGAGCTGATTGGCCAAAGCGTCCAGTTGCGGAGGCGTCAGAGGAACCAATCCGGGCGCGCCGGGGCCCGGGGCGAAGGGACCGTCGCTGAAATCCACCATGATCGCAAAAGGGTCGCCATTGGCGTCCTTGACCTGGATGGCCCAGCCCGAGGAGTAGAACTTCACGAGTCTCACGGCGTTCGCGGGGACCGTATTGGAAGCCAGCCGCGTGATCCCCCTCCACACGCGTGCCTCATGCAGCAACGTGATGAACGGTCCCAGTTCCGGATCGAGCAGGGGGTGGTTCGCGACATTGGGGGTCCACGTGGCCAAATCCACGAGATCGCCCAAGGCCTTGCGAACGGTCCAGTCATAGCCCTGGGATGCGGGGCCCCAGGTGTCCATCCACCCGCTCATGGGATACGAAAAGACGCTGAGGGGCGGGGTCGCGGTCCCGCCGGTCTGAGCAGGTGCGGCGGGCGCCCCCGCCAACATCAGCGCCACAAGTGTCGCAACGATCGATGCTCTCATGCCATGTCTCCAGCGTGAGTGGTTCCCGGACACCGGTCCACGAACCGGGATCTCCAGCCGGCACAACTGGAACTCGAAAATCTGTCGTCTCGGCCCTCTTCCTCGCGGAAGCCCCCCGGGCTCATGACGTGCGGCGCACCCTTTTGGCACTGGTCCTACCATCGGCAGGTTCCAAGCCGAACTTGAGTCGGGGGAGCTCCGACAGGCGAAACGGTCCATCACCGTCGGAGGCCCGCCGCGCGCGCGGACCGCCGACACTTCTTGAGACTTTATGCAAAGAGAGGGACGTTTTTCCGAGAGAAACTTGGAATTCCCCAAGAATCGGGGACGCAGGGAGGCGCCTCCGGACGGGAGAGGGGACTCAGGCCACGCGGCCTTCGAGGCCCCAATGGCGCACCAATCGCCGGCCGACGTCCTTGAAGAACTCGGACGGAACCCCTTCCCAATCGTGATCGAACAGGAAGACGCCCTGGTAAGGATGCCCCTCCATATCGTGGCGGACACACTCGGCGACGGCGCCCAAGACCTCGCCCGGCTGATGATCGAGGTAGCGGAGTCTCACGAGATCGGCGGCATTCTGGAAATGGTAGCTTTCGTCACGAATCAGCCGGCGCAGGAAGGAAAGGAGCCTCGGGCTGCCCAGCTCCCGGTACAGGGCTCGATCCCTGGAGTACGCGAGCGTGGTTGCCAGCTCGTCGTAGGAGAAAAGAACCAAGGCCCTCAGTTCGCTCTCCAAGAATGCTTCGAGACCCTGGAACGACTGGGTCCGCTCAGTCAACCGATCGTCGATTTGCTCCTCCGAAGCGCCGAACAAACCCCGGTAGACCTGGCGAAAACCCCGATAATGATTCATCTCGTCGCGGTACCAGAGACGCTCGAAGTCGTGGAATTCGGTGGACCAACCGGCGCCGATTTCGACGAGTTTGGCGTGGAGGACCTGGGAGTCGTATTCGGCACACAGGTCGAACCAAAAGAACGATTCGAGGTCCGACAGCCGCATGGGATCGACATCGAGGTCCTCGCGGCCCAAGGAATCCATCATTTCCTCGGCATCCCATCGCGCGGATCGCAGTCTCACATTGCGCACGATGACAACTCCACATTCGAAGCAAAAAAAACGCCGGCACTCTCTGGAGTGCCGGTCGTCATCAATCGAGTAGCGGGGGCCGGATTCGAACCGACGACCTCCGGGTTATGAGCCCGACGAGCTACCAGCTGCTCCACCCCGCGTCAGGTGGGGCAGTATAGACGCCGTCACATCACCTTCAAGAAAGCCGCCTGGAATTCCGGGGAGACAGGCAAGGAACGCCACCATTGCATCAGTGTCTCACGGACCGCGTCCACCGCCTTCCCGTCGGAATCCGCGAGCCAAGTGACGGGCAGCCGGGCGTTCAGTGCGGGAAACGTGGCGGCCAGCAGTGCGGTGAAGTCAGGGCCGTCTTCGGACTTCAATCCCCCACGATCGAGAAGACTCAGGGCGCCTCGAAGCAAGTCATCCGGCCGGCCATTCCAGGGCTCGATCTTGTCCTCGGAACCCTTCAATCGGCCTTTCCACCAGGATTCGGCTTTCGACCCCGAACGAAAACGCCCCACGAGCACGTCGGCCCCGGGGCCCGTCAGGGCCTTCTCGACCTCTCCGTCGCGCTTCGGAAGGGGCGCCAGATAGACCGCCACGGCTCGCGTCAGCCGCCAGAGTGGGCCCGTCTCGTCCTCCGGGGGGGCTTGCCCCTTCGGGAAGCCGGCCGCCACCTTGGCCGCTTCCGCCCGGGAACTGAGAGCACGGGCCAGTTCGTCTTTCAAACGCTCGATCTTCGACGCGGCATTCGTCTCGACGAGGCGTCGGAGAGCGTCCCGAACGGAAGAGAAATCTCCACGGCCCGCGGAAAACTGCAACCACCGTCTCAAAACGGACACACGGCGCTTCGGGTCGACGTCCTTGCGGCCGACGAGGCGGCCAAAAAGGACCGCCATCGTCTCGCCCCCCTCGTTCGACAGACGCCCGGCTTTCCATTGCTTCCAGAAGAACGCCAATCTCAAAGCGTCGAGATCCAACCCCGAGGGATCTCGCACCGCCAGGCGGTCCAGCAACCTCAGCCCCCAAGGGGCCGCCCATGGCGAGGACGATGCGCGACACTGCTCCAGCGCGGCCTTCATCCAAGCCGAATCGACCTTCGGATCCGAAGCCGCCTTCAAGGCCTCGTTCGCCAAGGCCGCCGCCGAGGGCGGAGGGGACTCCATGTTCAAAAGCCCCATCGCTACGGCAAGCTGCCAGAGTTTTTCCGGGGCCAGGGCCTCACCCAGATGAGCATGGACCTCGTTTTTCAACTCGGACGACCACGGAGCGGACGCCAACGCCTCCCCCAACATGAGAGCCGCATCCTCTCCTTGCGTCGTCATCAGGACTCGGGCACAGACTTCGCCGGATCCTTTTTCCAGGAGGCTTCGCCGAACGCGCTTCCGCGCCGCCACGCGCACGTCCTCGGGTGTCTTCGCAGACAGAGCCAGCTTGGACCAGATGCGCGCTCGTCGGGTCATGGATTCGGCGGAGCCCACGGGGGCATCGACCTGCGCCAGAAGGTCCAGCGTCGCCAGATCCGGTCGCGCTTCCACGAAGGCCTGGACGGATTCCAGCAGACGCAGCCGGACAGAAGCGTCCTTCTCCCTTTCAAGAGCATTCACGAAGACGTCGACGGAGATGCCCTGGGGTTCGCCGAAGCGGTCGGAGAATCCCTTCAACACCAAGGCGGCTTCGCCACGAACCACCGAACTCGAATCCTTCAAGGCCTGCAGAATCGTCTCGATTCCGGTTCCCAGCACCCCCAGAACCCGAACGACGTCGCGGCGGACGTGCACCCAAACCGGAGACGCCTCCGCCGCGGAGGACCCGGCCGCCGTGAAGATCTTGGCCAGCCGCGCCCCCTGCGATCGGGCGCCGATTCGGCCAAGCACGAGAACCTGCCGATCCAAAAGATCGGGCCTGGCCTCGCAGTTGCGTTGAAAAACGGCCTCCACGAGTTCCTTCGAAAGTTCCGGCGGAAGGTCCCGGCCCAAGACGGCGGTGGCGTCCAGGAGACTCTCGTAGACTTCGATGGGCTGAGAGGCATCGCCCAACTGGGCGATAAGCTCCTTCACGGCCGCCACCCTGTCCTTCCCAGCGAGACCGCGGTTGACGCTCTCCAAGGCCACGAGAACGGCATCACGGATCGCACGATCTTCGTTGAGAAGCATCGCGATGGCCGGCACGCCGTGTTGAGCGAGGAGAGCGATCAAACTCGTGACGTCCCGCCGATGTCGCGCCCGTTGGGCCTCGAGGCGCCTTCGACTCTCTCGCAGAGCATCCCGAAGGATGTCCCCGATCGCGAGAGATTCACGGGGACGGGTTCCGTCGATCGTCCCCATTCGACGCATCCATTCCGACCACGCCGCTCGCCCCTCGAGATCGAGCCCTCCCGTGATCTGGGTCAAGAGGGGATCCAGAAGCCCTTTCAGCATGGATTCCGTTGCGGGGGCGTCGAGCTCATTCCACAGTCGCATGATTCCTCGAACCGCGTCCCAACGATCCTGATCGATCGTGCGTTGGGCCTGGAACCTCATGGCCGAAAGACACGATGGAATGAGTTGAAAAATTCGCTCCAGATCCCCTTTGCGGGTGGCGTGCCGACGGGCGGCACCCCAGATGAGGTCGTAGATCGAACGAGACTGATGAAAGGGCTGGAAGACGAGCCCGATGAGTTCCCTGCGACTGTCCTTGGGGACCCGGCCGCGCGCCCATGCGTCCAAAAGGATTGGAAGGACCGTCCGGTCCTTGGTCTTCAGCGCCGTGCGGCCCACCGCCACGATCAGGTGGCCGGGATTCTCCAATTCGGCCACTTTCGCGAGCAAGCGGCGCCGAATCACCTCATCCTTCCACGCGGTTTGCTCGATCCTTTGGACCAAGGCGTCGACGGGATCGGCCCGTCGTGCGAGCAATAGGTCCACCGGGTCCTGCACCTTGTTGGGCTTGACGTCGTCGGCCGGGGAAGGTTTCTTGTCCGACGCACGGGGCACGGCCTTCGGTTTCTCCGCCCCTGCGGGCTGGTTCTGGGCCGAAACCCCGGCCCCGAACACCATCCAACCCGCCAGAACCCACGCAACGAGGCCCCGGCACTCCATCGAGGAGCGGGATCGTTGGCGTACCAGGGTGCTTGGAATTCGGAATTGCATGCCGACGCGTTTTCGAGGTCCAAAACAAGCAACGTGGAGTCAAAAGAAGGAGGCCTGGTCGAAACCCGGGCGAGGAGTCCCATGAGGCGAGGAGGCCGCGCCTCTTATACGACAGTGATCGGACGACGCCACATGAAACTTGCCTTCTGGCCGATCAACCGGGGGAACTTTTTCCGAGACGGGCGGTCATGTACGCCACCAGGGCTTCGTAGAGTTCCAAGGTTCGGGGTTGATCGGCAAGGAACCGCCGATGTCGTTCCAAAGTGGATCGATCGCCCCGCGCCACGGGTCCCGTGAGGGCCTTGGCCGGTCCGACGTCACGAACGGCCCGGAGGGCGCCCTCCGCCAGAAGCGCCAACCCGGCGCGAGCGGTCTCGGTGTCCACCCCCACCCGCGCCATCTGTTGTTCGGCCAGGTCCATCAGGCCCACGAGGAAGTTGCTCCCGGCCACGCCGGCCAGATGCCACGCCGCACGGTGGCCGTCATCGAGATCGACGGGACGACCTCCCGCATCCCGGGCGAGCCGCCAAAGACGCGTCCGCCCCGACTCGGAGTCCGAGGTCACGGCGCAAAGATGTCCTTCCAACACGGGCCCGCGCGCGATCGCTTCCGGGAAGGACCGCAACGGATGAAGACTTCCAGTGACGGCTCCGCGACGCGCCAAGGGCTCGAGGACGTCGAGAGGCACCGATCCCGCCAGATGAAAGACCAAAGGCGGGGAGGACGGCCACGGCGCCATCGCCAGCGCACGCGCGACTTGGGGGAGCGCATCGTCTGCCACCGCCAGACAGATGGCCGAGGCCCGAGCCGAAACCGGGTCGATGCGGGAATGCCGTGGGATTTCCCGGTTCCTCCAGCGCAGAGCCATCCCGGGACTCCGGTTCCACGTGGCCCGCACGACGTGGCCAACTTCGTCCCAGGCGCGGCAGAGACTCATACCCGCGCGAGAATGGCCCAAAAGGTAGAGGGTTTCCCCCTCGTTTCCCTTACGCCCCGTGATCCGACACCTCCTCTCTCAGTGCGGGCGGTCCCGCATCCAGGTCGTCGCCGGGAGCGAAAACGTAGCCCTGCTTCCGAGAAGCCTCGAGCTCCTTCTCGTAGGCCTCGACGACCACGTGGTGAATCAGACGACGGGCCTCACGATGGATCGGGTGGGCCAGGTCCACGTGGAGGCGCATCCGACCGTCGGCGCCCCTGGGGATCTCACGTTTCGGGAGAGCGTGTCCACACCCGTTGCAATAGGCTGCACGTAAATGGTTCTTGGCCCGGCATCCGGGGCGCGGACACCGTGCCGTCAGGCGGCGTGCCGGCATCGCGACAAACATGCCATCGGAACCCTCGATGATCTTGAGATCCCGCACGACAAACGCATCGTCGAGAACCAGAGTGCAGTATCCTCTCAGCTTGCTCTTGCCGGGTCCGGTCTCCAGAAGCCTGACCTGGACGTCGGTGATCTGCATCGGAAGTGACTCCGTGAGAAGACGCTACCTCGTCGGCGCCGAGCGCGTCGCCAGGGCGGTCAGGCCCCAACGCTCCTCGATTTCCTTCACGAGGCTCTCCGCTTCGGCAGCGTCGTCCGCAAGCATGAAGAGCGTCGACCCGCTCCCGGAGACCCGGAGCCCCCGTTCCGCCATGGCGTCGAGCCATCGCGCGATTCGGGGATGCAATCGCCGAACCGGCTCTTCCAGTCGATTGAAGAGCCGACGACGAAGCGAACCAACGTCACTTCTCTCGAGAACCGAAAGGATATCATACCCCTCCCGCGGAGACTCCGTCAATGTGAGGGCATCGAACACCGACGCGGTGGCAATGGGGAAATCCGGGAGAATCAGAACCCAGTCCAAAGGCGCGGGGGGCCCGGCGTGGTGCTCGATCCTCTCGCCTCGACCGCGGCAGAAGGCCGTCCCGCCTCGAATGAAAAAAGACGTATCGGAACCGAACTCGGCAGCCACCCGTTCCAACTCGGAGTCGTCCAGGGCCAGATCGAAAAGGCGACGCAGAGCTCTGAGCACGGCCGCGCCATCGCTTGACCCGCCGCCCAGTCCTCCCCCCGCGGGAATCCGCTTCTCGAGAGTCACATGGCACGGAAGCGGGCGATCCACGGCTTTTTCCAGGGCCCGCACCGCCCGCATGACGAGGTTCTCCTCCCCGGTCGGCAACCTCGGATCATCGACGGCAAGCGAGAGTCCAGCCGTTTTCCTCTCGACGATCACGCGGTCCGCGAGATCCACTTCGTGCATGATCGTCTCGATCTCGTGAAACCCATCGTCACGGCGACGAAGAACCTCCAGCCAAAGATTGATCTTGGCATGGGCACGCTCCTCCACCGTCGACGGAATCATGACCGCCCGAGCAAGAGATTGTCGATGAGACGGACCGAGTGCAGAAAGACGGCCACGGCCAAAAGGTCGCCTTCCACCGCGTCGCCTCGGCGAGGCGAGAGGGTTTGCGGATCACTGATTTCCACGTAATCGATTCGGGCATCGGGGATCCCCTCCAGTTCCCGCGCCACCTGGACGCGCAACGCATCGACGTTGCGTTGCCCCTCGCGGAAAGCCAGGTCGCACTTCTGAAGAGCTCTGTAGATTCGCGGCGCCGCCTCCCTCTGCGCGGGAGTGAGCAATCGATTCCTACTCGAAAGCGCCAATCCGTCCCCTTCGCGTACCGTGGGAGACATCCGAATCTCGATCGGGACATTGAGATCCTTCACCATCCGACGAACGACTTGAACCTGCTGATAGTCCTTCTGCCCGAACCAGGCGAGGTCCGGCTGAACGACGTTGAAAAGCTTCAGAACGACGGTCAGCACCCCGTCGAAGTGGCCGGGACGCGCCGCGCCGCAGAGCGTTTCGGTCAATCCCTCCTGGACGACCCGAGTCGCGAACCCGTCCGGATACATGTCCTTCGTTCGGGGTTGGTAGACGAGGTGGACCCCCAATTCCTCGAGCAAGGCCAAGTCCGCCCCGTCCGACTTCGGATAGCTCCGCAGGTCGTCCTCCCGCTCGAACTGCAATGGATTCACGAAAATCGACACCACGGTACGGTCGCACTCGGCGAGTGATTCGCGGATGAGGCGGGCGTGCCCCTCATGGAGAGCCCCCATGGTCGGAACGAAACCGACCTTTCTTCGCGCCCCCTTCCAGTCGCTCACCAGACAGCGAACGTCAGACGTGTGTCGAACGACGGACATCATGGAATAGGTCCAAATCTTCCCGGATGCGTACCAGGCCCTCGCGGGGCCCCGCCTCCCAGAGTTCCTCGAGCGTCCGATTCAAGACGGGATGTCGCCAATCCGCCGCGACCTCCACGGCCGGTGCCAACACGAACGACCGATGGGGCAACCCCGGATGAGGGAGGGTCAACGCTTCCGTGGCGAGACAGCGATCCCCCATGAGGAGCAGGTCGAGGTCGAGAGTTCGCGGGCCGTTCTTGGCCCCCCGGACGCGCCCCGCCCGGCGCTCGATGACGAGAAGTCGGTCCAGAAGGGCTCGCGGTTCCCACCCGCGCGTCGAGATGACGCAGGCCGCGTTGAAGAATCGGCCTTGCCCCGGAGGCCCCCCCCACGGATCGGTTTCATGGATCCGCGAGACGGCCTCGACGCGGATTCCGGGGATATTGTCCAACGCCCCGAGAGCGCGGGTCAGATGTCCCCACCGATTCCCCATGTTCGAACCCATCCCTATGAGAGCCGGCTCCCCGTCATCGTGGATCAAAGCCAGGATTCTCCTTCCACCGTGGCATGTCCCGTGAACAGATCCCAGACGTAAAGGACCGGCCCGGACATAGCATAGCCCAGCATGAGGACCGCCATCGCGATGGGGGGTTCCCACGCGACGACACCGATGGTGGCGAGGATCGCCAGAAGATGGGAAGGCTGGCGCCTCTCCGTCAAGAGCAGGTTCGCGGCGTGGACGTAAGGCAGACGGGTCCACATGAGAACACCGAGTCCCACGATGATGAACGGAAATGCGGCAGCGACCCATTGCTGAACCAGCGCGGGCGCGACCAGCTCCGTCGTATCATCACCGCTCGCGGCCGAGGCATACAGATAGACGAGCACCGCCACGCCCGCGGCGGCCGCCGGCGTGGGGAGGCCCTTGAAGCAGCGATGATCATCGGTGTCCGGCTCCGCTTCCACGTTGAAACGAGCCAAACGCAGGATGGCGCCGAACAGATGAAAACACCCCAGCACCAGTGCGGTTTTCGGTCGCAGCCCGAACTCGAATTCCCCCAGCGTCTTGAACATGAGCGCGGGGACGAGGCCGAAGGAAACCACATCGGAAAGGGAATCGATCTGCACGCCGAACGCCGACTCGGAGCGCGTGAGTCGCGCCACCTTTCCGTCCAGAAAGTCGAAGACCATCGCGGCGAACATGCTCCAGACCGCCTTGACGAGATAGGCGAAAAAGAGATCCCGGTGAGGGGAGTCCTCGAGGCCCGCGGACAGCGCGGAACGGACCAGACCCGCCTGCGACGCGGCCTCCAGCAGATAGGTCGCGGCGAGGAATCCGCAGAAGGCGTTGCCGAGCGTCACGAGGGTCGGAAGGGCGGCGATATGTCGACTCTGGGGTTTCATGCTCGGATTCTGGTAACGCCTGGGGGACGGACGGGCAACGGGTCGCCCGGCTGAGAGGCCTGGGAGGTGCATTCCGGACTTCTCGGGCGAGGAAGCGGGTCGGCGAATAATGTCCGTGAGGGTTTACTTTCGTGGGCCCTTGGGACATAACCTCTTGGAACGATTCGAAGGTCTGGAGCTTCTCATCATGTATACGATCACCGCAATCAAAGCGCGCGAAGTCCTCGATTCGCGGGGCAATCCAACGATCGAGGCGGAGGTGCAGATCGAAGGCACCGTTCTGGGCCGAGCGATCGTACCCTCGGGCGCCAGTACGGGAGCCCACGAAGCCCATGAACTCCGCGACGGCGGGGATCGTTACGGCGGAAAAGGGGTCCAGAACGCGGTCCGCAACGTCAACGACGAGATCGCACCGGCTCTTCTCGGTCTTCCCGTGGAGGACCAGAATCTGGTGGATTCCACCCTCATCGACCTGGACGGAACTCCCAACAAGAGCCGACTTGGAGCCAACGCCGTCCTGGCGGTCAGCCTCGCCACGGCCCGCGCAGCCTCCCACGCCTACGGGCTGCCGCTTTGGAAGTGGATCGGGGGCACCGCGGCCCAGGTTTTGCCCATCCCCATGATGAACGTTCTGAACGGCGGAGCGCACGCCGACAACAACGTCGACATCCAGGAATTCATGATCGCACCCAGCGGGGCGTCGTCCTTTCACGAGGGGCTCCGCATGGGGGTCGAGGTGTTTCATGCCTTGAAGGCCGTTCTTTCGGATGCGGGGCTTTCGACGTCCGTGGGAGACGAGGGAGGCTTCGCTCCGAGCCTGGAGAACAACGAACAGGCCCTCGAGTTTCTGGTCCGCGCCATCGAGAAAGCCGGCTACACGCCGGGAGAGGATCTCAAGATCTGCCTGGATTGCGCCGCCAACGAATTCTACAGGAACGGGATCTACGTCCTTCAAGCGGAGGAGAGTCCCGAGAAATCCGTAGGCGATCTCATCGCCCTCTATGACAGTTGGATCGAGCGATTCCCGATCGAGTCCATCGAGGACCCGCTCCATGAAGACGACTGGGCGGGCTGGAAGCAACTCACGGATGAACTCGGCGACAAGGTCCAGATCGTCGGCGACGACGTGTTCGTCACGAACGCCCAGAGGCTGAAGCGGGGCGTCGAAGAGGGCGTGGCGAACGCCATTCTCATCAAACTCAATCAGATCGGGACGCTGACGGAGACGATTCGCTGCGTGCAGTTGGCTCGCTCCGAGGATTACGGTTGCGTGATTTCCCACCGAAGTGGAGAAACCGAGGACACGACGATTGCCGACCTCGCGGTCGCACTGAACACGGGACAGATCAAGACCGGCTCCCTCTGCCGAACGGACAGGGTGGCCAAGTACAATCAGCTACTTCGTATCGAAGAAGAGCTGGGGGGCGGCGCGATCTACGGGTGGGCTTGATGGGTCGCAACGGCACGACACGACGCCGCGGCCTCTCAGGCATGCTGCTTTTCTTCATGATCTGTCTTCTCGCGGCCGCCTACGTCGAGTTCTTCCCGAATGCGAACCGTAGCCGGGAGCTGCGGCGGGTCGAAGAAGAGCGTGAAACGATGGAACAGCGGACTCGGAAGCTGGAAGACGCAGTGGAGACCAAGCAGGTCCTTCGCACGAGCCTCACCGAGGATCCCCAGACCGTCGAGAGCGAACTGCGTCGCCGGGGTTTCTCGAAGCCCGGCGAACAGCAGGTGCGCTGACAGCATCGATGGAGCTCGAACCCTTCCTGCTCAGTGACTTGGCCCGGGAAACCGGGGCCGATCGCCAAGGAGACGACCGGCGCATCCGCGGCGCCTCGGGCATCGAGGACGCCCGAGAGGGCGACATCACGTTCCTTCTGCCCGACCACCCGCTCTCGAGACTCGCATCATGTCGGGCCTCGGCCGTCATCCTGGCTCCCGATCATCCGGATTGGGAGGGGCCCCATCTGCGTCACCGGAACCCGCGATGGGTCTTCGCGCGAGCCCTCGCACGGCTCCACGGTCCCCTCCCTCGGGCAGACGGAGTCGACCCCTCGGCCAGAATTCATTCCACGGCAAGCGTGGCTCCCACCGCGGCCATCGGCCCCTTCGCCGTCGTCGGTGAGAAAGCGATCATCGACGAGGGGG
Organism: uncultured Planctomycetia bacterium; assembly: GCA_964559135.1. Taxonomy (GTDB): domain Bacteria; phylum Planctomycetota; family DRQF01; genus DRQF01. The sequence continues at coordinate 9,077 of CAZLGG010000043.1, read as the reverse complement.
TGCTCCTCGAAGCCGGCGTCTTCGTCGGGCGGCGGGTCCGCATCGGGAAGGACTCCAGGCTGGATGCCTATGCCGTCATTCGAGACGACTGCGTGATCGGTGAGCGGGTCTGGATCTACTCCCACGCGGTCATCGGATCCCAAGGCTTCGGATTCGAGATTCACCAGGGTCGCGCCGACCGCCTCTGGCACATCGGCGGCGTGCTCATCGAGGACGACGTGGAGATCGGAGCAGGGAGCCACGTGGATCGGGCCACGACGGGCATGACGGTCATCGGCGCCGGGACGAAGATCGACAACCAGGTGATGATCGGGCACAACTGCCGGATAGGGATGGGCTGCTGCATCGCGGCCCACACGGGTCTCGCCGGCTCGTGCGTCCTCGGGAACGGCGTCGTCATGGGCGGCGGTTGCGGCGTGGCGGACCACACCGTCATCGGCGACGGGGCACGGATCGCCGGAGGCAGCGGTGTGCACGGTCGCGTACCCGCCGGAGCGACCTTTGCCGGCACACCGGCGCGTGAACACCGCTCGTGGCTGCGGGAAATGGCTGCCCTCTCCAGACTTCCGTCGCTTCTGCGCCGAAAGGGGAAGGCGAAGCCCGAAAGACCAAAATGAGATCCGACGGGCGTCTAAAGTTTCCGGATGATTCTGTAGGATCCCTAGGTCCCAATCGTTCCAGGGCGGGGACGAGGTCCAGGGTGCGACGGCCTCCTGGGTGAAACACCCCATGGAGCGGGCGAATCTGGGGCCGTCGTGGCTCCCACGTACACTGGACCGACCCGGTGGAGGTGGCCCGGGCTTTGCCATCGCCCCCCTCAGGCGTCACCCTGAGGACAGAGGAACGGATGGGGACGATCCCCGACACAACGCGTTGGAATCGCGGGGCTCCCCGTGGGCAACAAGGAGATGCCATGACTGAATCGACGGAAATGACCGACACCGAGGCCCTGAAGAACCTCCAAGCCGCGGCCGAGAACATCCGCAGGGAGCTGGGCAAGGTCATCGTGGGTCAGGAGGAAGTGATCAATCAACTCCTCATCTCGATTCTCGGCCGAGGACACTGCCTTTTGGTCGGCGTTCCGGGTCTTGCGAAGACCCTCATGATCTCGACCCTGGCGCGGACCCTGAACCTCACCTTCAGCCGCATTCAGTTCACCCCCGACCTGATGCCCTCGGACATCACGGGAACCGAGGTCATCCAGGAGGACAAGACGACAGGATCCCGGGAATTCAAGTTCATCCCCGGTCCCGTCTTTGCCAACGTGATCCTGGCGGACGAGATCAACCGGACACCTCCGAAGACCCAGGCGGCATTGCTGGAGGCCATGCAGGAACACCAGGTGTCGGCCGCGGGGCAGCGCCATCCCCTTCCCGAACCCTTCTTCGTCCTCGCAACTCAGAATCCGATCGAGCAGGAGGGCACCTACCCCCTGCCCGAGGCCCAGCTCGATCGTTTCATGTTCATGGTCCACGTGGAGTACCCCGACGCCGACGAGGAACTGCGCATCATTCAACAGACCACTTCCGACTACACGGACGATGTTCAGACCATCCTTTCCGGAGAGAGCATCACCGCGTTGCAAGACCTCGTCCGGAAGATTCCGGTCGCCGATGACGTCGTCCGTTTCGCGATGAAACTCGCCCGGAGTACGCGGGTCACGACGAATGAGGCCCCTGATTTCGTGAAGGAATGGCTCTCGTGGGGAGCCGGGCCCCGGGCCACCCAATACCTGGTTCTCGGAGGAAAGGCCCGAGCGGCGATCGACGGGAGGACCTTCGTGACCGAAGACGACATTCGCCAGGTTGCGAAACCGGTCCTTCGACATCGCATCATTCTGAACTTCAGCGCCGAGGCCGAGGGGATCGACACGGATGCCGTGATCGAACGTCTCCTCGAATTCGTCGCGAAGGCCTGACCTCATGGCGTCCTACGCGAAATACCTGGATCCGCGCACCCTCGACAAGATCAAGGGCCTCGAACTCAAGGCCCGTCTGATCGTCGAGGGCTTTCTCGCCGGCCAACATGCCAGCCCCTACAAGGGTAGCTCAGTGGAATTTCGTGAACATCGGGAGTACGTCCCCGGCGACGACGTTCGATTCATCGACTGGAAGGTTTACGGGAAGTCGGATCGGTTCTACATCAAGGAGTACGAGGAGGAGACGAACCTCCGGGCGTACATCGTCCTCGATACGTCGGGTTCGATGGGCTACAAAGGGCAGGGGATTTCCAAACTCGAGTATGCCAAGTACGTCGCGGCCTCGTTGACCCACCTCATCGCTCGCCAACAGGACGCCGTGGCGCTTGTCGTGTGGGACAGCGAACTGAAAAAATTCATCCCCCCCGGAAACAACGCGCTGCACCTGAAGGACATCTACACCACCCTGGCGGCGGCGGAGCCGCGGGGAACGACGGATATAACGACGCTGCTAGGTGCGCTGACCGAACGCATCCGCCGGAAATCGGTGATCATTCTCATCTCCGATCTCCTCGACGCCGACGGCCCTTCCCTGGCTCGCGGCTTGAGAAAAATCCGTCACAAGGGGCATGACCTCATCCTGTTCCAGACACTCGATCCGGACGAGCTCGAATTCCCCTTCGATCGACTGACACGTTTCGAGGGTCTCGAGGACCCCCAGCACGTCAGGGTCGACCCGAAGGCGCTCCGGACCGCCTATCTGGATGCGTTGAGAGAGTTCCAGCAGAGCGTGAAGACCGGATGCGTCGCAAACGGCATGGACTACCAGGTCTTGGACACCGGACGCCCCTTGGATGTTGCACTGACCACCTATTTGGCCGCACGGGCGGGCGCCCGGTGAGCGTGATCGGAGGCTCGAGGATTGTCTAGCTTTTTTGCAGCTCCCGCGATGCTCTGGTGGGCCGCCGCCGCGGCCGTGCCCTTCATCATCCACCTCCTCTCGCGACGCAAGTTCCGGCGCGTCCCTTGGGGAGCGATGCAGTTCCTCCTGGTCGCTCTCAAGAGGACGAGGCGACGTCTCCGCATGGAGAACATCCTGCTCATGTTGCTTCGCATGGGCATTTTCTTGGCCCTGGCTACCGCTTTTGCCAATCCCCAGATCGGCGGCGGCGGTCTGCTCGGAGCCGTCGCCGGAGGATCGCGAACCGTGATTCTCGCCCTCGACTCGTCGTTCAGCATGCAGGCCCGCGACGACCAAGACCGCACCGCTTGGTCCGAGGCGACCAAGACGGCGCGGTCCGTGCTGGCGACGCTCGACGCCCAAAAGGATGCTGTCGCTCTGTTGACATTTGGTTCGCCGGTTCACCTCGAGACCCGGCTGACGCGAGACCTTTCCCTGGTGAAGCGTCGCCTGGCCGCTCTCGACCCCGCCGAAGGGACGACGGATCTCCTCGGAGGACTGCACGCTATCGAAGGCCTCCTGGCCGAGCCGGGCCTGGAGGAAGACTTCCCCGGAGAAAAAACCGTTCTCCTCATCACGGATCTGCAGAAATCGGCGTTTCTGGACCGAAATGCGTCGCCCGCGGAAAGCGGTCCGGGAAGAGAAGCCGACCCCGAATTGCTCCAGACTCTCCGACGACTTCGAGATCACAAAGCCCGCGTCATCGCGGTCGGAGTGGGCGGCGGCGCCCTGCTCGGAAACGTCGCGGTGACCGGACTGGCGAATGACGGCAGATCATTCATTGCGGGGCTGACGGGACAGATCCAATGCAGGATCGAGAACTTCGGAAGCCGGACGACATCGGGCGAGCTCCGACTCTACCTGGACAACGAAGAGAGTTACATCCAAAGCCGTCGCGTCGTGGACCTTCCCGGACGCGCCACGGGGTCCTCCTCGGAACGCGAAAGGATCGTCAACTTCAACATCGACGTTCCGAAGATCGGATGGCACCACCTCATGGCCGAGTGGGTGGGGGACTCCTTGGACGTGGACAACCGGCGACGCCTCGCATTTCGAGTTCGCGACCACCTGAAGGTCCTCGCTGTCGGCGGTGGAAGCGACCGCCGAGACGACCTCCCGGCGACTTTCTACGCCGCGCGCGCGCTCGATCCTCTGATCGACGATCCCCTCCGATCGGGAGGTTCCTTCCAGGTGAAAGAGATCAACGGCATCGCCTACACGTCGGAGGATCTCGAAGACTATGATCTGGTCATTCTCGCCAACGTGAGCGAAATGCCCGCGGCCAAGGCGCTGGAACTCGAGGAATGGGTGCGAAAAGGCGGCGGCCTCCTCTATTTCCCGGGCCCCTCGTTCGAGGGAGCCGGCCGCATCGGGAAAGACGGCGGCGTGGTGAATCAGCTCTTCTATCGGGGTGGTCAGGGGCTCCTCCCCTATCCCATCACGCGCCTCGTCGGAGCCGACGAGTTCACCGAGTCACCCTTCAACCTTCAATTCGAATCCTTCGACCACCCCGTGGCGAAGTATTTCGAGGATCCGCGCATTCGGCCCGGGCTGACCCGTATTCCGGTCTACAAACTCGCGGCGACCGAGCCCGCGGGGGACGCCGTGAAGGTCCGGTTGATCGCCTCGTTCTTCCCCACGGGCAAGGGAGCGGAGACCCGCAAGAAGTATCCCGCCCTCGTCGAGAAACGGGTGGGCGAAGGGGCGTGCATGTTCTTCGCAACATCGGCGGACACGGCATGGAACATCTATGGGGCCACACCGGCCTTCGTCCCTTTCATGCGGGAGATAGCCTACGCCCTCACGCGACGCCGCGAACACGCGAATCTTCTCGTCGGCGCCACCCTCGTGGAGGAATTCCCCCCCTCGGTCACGAAGATTCGATTGTCGGTCGGAGAGACGCCGGCCGAGGAACAGGCCCCCGTCCTCAGTGCAGACAAGAGCCGTGCGGAAGTCTCGCTTCGCCAGATCTCGAAGAGCGGTCTCGTCGTGATCGACGCGCTCGAAGGGGCCGACAAGCTTGCCGAAGCCGATCGCCACCGGGTGGCCGTCATCAACCCCGACACCACCGAATCGGATGTGGAACCCGCCGACATCGATTGGCTTGCCAACCAATTCGGCCGTGACCTCCTCCGCGTGATCGATGACCCATCCGACCTCTCGGAACCCGTGGACGAGGCGGCCAAGGGCGGCCTTTGGCGCCTCTTCCTCTATGCAGCGCTTGCTTTCCTCCTGGTGGAAACACTCCTCGCCTGGAAATTCGGTTCCATACACGTCATGGAGACCTCGTCATGATGTCGGCCGACGCCCTCATGCAACTCGGTTTCGGCCAGGCCGAAGATCTCATCGACGAGGGGATTCACTTCGCCAACCTGCCGCCCAACTACGTGGCATGGTTTCTCATCCCGATGGGCATTCTGCTTTTCGTCTGGCTCATTTACCGACGGGAGAGAATCACTTCGCCCTGGGCCCGCGGTGTCCTGATTTCATTGAAGACACTCGCGATTCTCATGGTCATCCTCCTCCTCTACGACCCGTACCGACAGTTCAGAAAAGTCGAGGAGATCCGCTCCCTCGTCTGCGTGCTCATGGATGAATCGGCGAGCATGGCACACCACGATGCCTATCGACAAAGCTCGGAGGTCGGAGACTCGCTGGCCAAAGCGGCGGGGCTTCCCTCTTCGTCGGATCTCGCCGCCTTCGCACGCCGCGACCTGGTTCTCAAGACCCTCGGGTCCAACGGAACGTCTCTGATCGAGAAGCTGAGTGAAAAGCACGACGTCAAGCTCTTCGGCTTCTCCGCGGGCAAACCGCGGCCGATCAGCAAGCTGGAAGATGCGCGATCAGACGGCCCCAGGACGGCAACGGGAGACGCTCTGTCCCGACTTCTCCAAGATCCGGACATCCAGGCGCGCCCCGATGCCTCGATCATCCTCGTCAGTGATGGTCGCACGAATTCCGGGGGTAACCCCGAGGACGTGGCACGCTTCGCCGGCAAACGCGACGAGGTCCCGATTCACGTCATCGGCGTCGGTGACCCACAGGCCATGCGGGACATCGCCCTGCGGTTCGTGAAGGCCGACGAGGTGGTCCTCCAGGGCAATACCATGAAATTGGAGTTGACCCTGTTCAACGACGGCTATGAGGGCGAATACGTCACCATCCAGGTCAAGGATCAGCAGGGGCGGCCCTGGGCCGCCGCACACAGCGAGAAACTCGGGCCCAGCGGTCAAGAGCAGATCGTGACCCTGGACGCCAAGGCGATGCGGCCCCCGGGAACCTACACACTGGAAGTGACCGCGATCGGTCCCGCCGCCGAGGACAACAAGCGCAACAACTCCCGCAAGCACGTCGTGACGATCAAGAACGACCGTCTCGAGGTTCTTTACGTCGACACCCTGCCCCGATGGGAATATCGCCGGTTGAAGAACTTCCTGGTTCGCGGCGAGGAGTCCTTCGACACGCAGTGCATCCTCCTTTCCGCGGAGGAGAGTTTCATTCAGGAACACACGGTCCGTCCTGACGGAAGCGTTCCGTCGCTCCGTAGTTTTCCGGCCGACTTCGAAGCCCTCGATCGTTATGACGTCATCATCTTCGGAGACGTCGATCCCTCGAGGCTCGCGCCGACGCGCGACGGAGTGCGGAAGATCCTGTCAAACATCGCCAAATTCGTCGATCAGGGTGGAGGCCTCGCCATCATTTGCGGCGACGGTTGGACTCCCCTTTCGTATGTCGACACGCCGCTGGAAGATCTCCTTCCCGTCGACATTTCGAGCGGCGCCGAAGGCGGACCTTTGCGTAACTACGTGGCCGAATGGAAGCCCCATTTGACCGCTGTCGGCCGTGCCCATCCGATCCTCCAGATCCGAAAGGACCCGGAGGAAAACCGTCGCGTCTGGGAGAAACCGGATTACGGCCTCAAGGCCCTCCGCTGGTGGTATCCGGTCGCGCGGGCCAAACCTGGAGCACAAGTCCTCGCCTATCACCCCGAACATCGCAGCCGCTTCGGATACGATCCGATCTTCGTGGTCAGCAACTACGGCGACGGCCCCGTGTTCTTCAATGCCACCGACGAGACGTGGCGGTGGTTCTATCTTCGCGGCCCAGTGGACTTCAATCGTTTCTGGGGCAACGTCGTCCGCTATCTCGCCCGCGCCCATCTCTATCGCGGAAGCAAACGCTTCAAGCTCGCATCCGACGCTTCCGAATATCACCAGGGAGAATCCGTGCAACTCACGGCATGGATCAAGAATCGCGTTCTCGAGGCGGAAACCGCCCCGACATGGAAGGTGATGATCGTTCCTCCCAACGGTCAAGGACGCGTCGTCGAATTCGCCCGACGCAGGGACGGCGAATACACGCACGCTTTCAAACCCGAGGAAGAGGGTCAGTACCAGGCCTGGATTCTTGGCGAGGAAGGCATCGCCGGACCTCGCTACGCTCCGGTAACTTTCGAAGTCCGCATCGTCGACCCCGAGACGGAGGCCACGGCGATGGACGAGGCCGCGCTCATGCGAATCGCCGATGCCAGCGGCGGCACCTACGTTCCTCTGTGGAACGGCAGTGACATTCTGGAGCGCTTGCGGGCCGACACAACCCGACGGAGTTCCGTCGTGACGCGGCCACTGAAGAGCCGGGGATGGTTACCCCTGGTTTTCCTCGTTCTTCTCACCTTGGAGTGGATTCTCAGAAAACGGTGGAATTTGACATGACCCCATGCCGCCCCGTTGAACGCCGCAAGGTTTCACGATCTTGGAAGCTCGCATCCGTCTTCCCGACACTCGTGCTCATGACCGCTCTCCTCGGACCGACGGCGGCCGCACAGTTCTTCGGTCGCCAAGGGCCGGACCAGTATTTCCGCAGCGAAGTTCAGGTGGCGGCAAGCCGTTCGGCGGAACAGAAACTTCAGCGTGCGGAAGCCGATATCGAAACAGGGGAATTCGCCCACGCGGTCCGACTCATCCAGGATGTCCTGGACAACCACTCCGACAGGGCAATCCGTCGCGATGACGGGCGGTTCGTGAGCATGAGACGGTGGTGCAACGATTTTCTCCGAGCACTTCCCGAAGAGGGGATCTCGGTCTACAGGAAAATCTTCGACCCCTACGCCGAGGATCTCTTCCGCAGGGGAGTGAAGGACCAGGATCTCGACATCCTGAATGACGTCTTCCTTCGCTACCAGGAGACAACGTTCGGACCCGCCGCTCTCCGCACATCCGTTTCTCTGCTGCTCGAGCGGGGGAGTTTCCACGAGTTGATCGGGGCAGCTCTTCTCTTTCTGGAAACCTGGCCCGATGCCGAAGAGGGCCCCGAGGTTCTGGCAGCTCTCGGACTCGGCGCCAGGATGACACACGACGCGGACGTCATCGCCGAGAGCCTTCGGCGCTTCGGATCCGACTGGGAAGCAAAACCCATCCGACTCCGGGGCGAGCCCCGCAGACTCGGCGAATTCCTCGAGGAGTGCCGAAGCATCGCGGGGGCCGCGAGCGCGGCCATTCCGAGACCTCGGGCCGCTCCCACCGAGTCCTTTCGACGCCCTCGCTGGAAGAGATCGTTTCAGTTGCGAACGGGCCCCAGCGCGCAGGTCATTCTTCACGACTTCGGACGTCGCGCGGGAACGCCTCGCAACTATCTTTGGAATCCCGTGCGGCCCGTTCTGGATGCTGGAACGGTTTATCTGTCGAACGGCGTCACGGTGGAAGCCTTGGGGATTTTCTCCGGCGAATTGAAGTGGACGAATCCGGGAAACCTCCGTCCCTCACGCTCGCAGGCGCGGCCCAACCTGGAACTCAATTTTCCGGCGGTCCTCGATCGGAACGTTCTCTACGTCTCTTTGGAAACGCCCGTGGCTCCACCCAAGACGATTTGGACGTTCGTCCCGCAACCGAGCGTTCCACATCGAATGTTGGCGGCTCTCGACGCGACCACCGGACGCACCCTCTGGAATCATTTCCGCGGCCGCACCGTCAATGATGCCGGCGACCAGGAATTCATCCGCAGCCTCGACATGGCCGGGGCCCCCCTCATCATCGGAGACAATCTCTACGTCGCGGCCACTCGCTTCCTCACGAGCTACCAGCATTATCTGTGCTGTTTCGATCGCCGCACCGGACGGCTTCGTTGGGCGACATTCATCTGCACGGGCCAGATGGAGCAGAACATGTTCGGGAATCGCGTCCGGGAAGCCGTGCCGGGGCG
>CAZLGG010000042.1:0-31328 GCA_964559135.1 uncultured Planctomycetia bacterium | reverse complement strand
CGTCTTCCACGATGAGGCCTTGCAAGCCGAAGGTCACCGGGAAGGGCACACCCGCCAGGGGCCCCGTCGTCCAAGGCGCGCCATACCGGCGATCATCTTGGCTTTGAAGCCGGCGGAGTCGTCCGACATGTCCGGAGCACCTAGCCCAGTGAGGCCCGTTTCGGAATCCCACCCCCATGGTCTTGGGCCCGCCTACAGCGGCATCCTAGTCGACGTCCTTACGGCTCTCCAGCCACGCCCGCAGAGAGTCTGATGTCTCGCCTGAACCTCGGCCAGCAAGCAGACCGGCGACCGAGATATCCTCATCGAGATCCGGCCAGTGAACACCCTCGCCACGCCCCACAAGGCGCCAGTTGGCCCGTTCCTCAGACGATCCGTGCAGAAGGCGAGGGTACCAAGCCAGCGGAACGCTCACTGTACGCCCGTCGACGAGCTCCACGACGAGCGCATCATCAGTGGCTGTGACATTTTCAGCCAAAGCTTCTTTCACCTCAGGAACCGAAGAACTCATGCCATCTCCTCAACAGCAACACCTGGTGCTCTCTGACCAGACCCTCGATCCCACGGATCTAGGGGCTACGAAACCCACCGCTCTCTTGGAGCCGAACCGGATCAAGCCAGAACTTCGCCCGATTCCGTTCCTGCTCCACATGCACGTGCGGCGGTTCCTGTCGATCACCCAAGAAGAAGAAGAATCGATACGGTCCACTCCGCAGTACCGTTGGCATGATCGTAGTGTATCCGATCGGGACGATTTCCGGCAGACAACCCCGCGTCAGCTCACCTCCCTATGTCAGGGTCGTTGATGCATTGCATCGGGCCGAGTGGACCCTGGGGAGAGTGACGTTCCGCTTCGCTCTTCGGTCGAGCCCTTTGGCTCTTGATTTCCAATCGCGCCACCCGGGATCGTCAAAATGTCAGGCGTTCCGGAATTTACCCCCCCAGACTTTCCGGAACTCAGAGAATGGACATCTCACAGAGACGCAGAGGCACGGAGATGCATCCGGCGAGCAGGTCACGCTCTGCCACCTTCTTCTCCGTGGCTTCGTGCCTCCGTGAGAGAAAAAACTGAACGTCGAAGAGGCTCCGAACGCTTCCTCGTCGGCCGTGACACGGGCGGGACGAGGACGTCCCGACTCCAAGGGCGGCGGACGTCACGTGCGGGGCATGGGCACTGCCTCGCCGGCGAAGTGGGGAGAGATGCGGAGGGCTTCGACCATGGCGTGGCGCAGGTCGAGATTCGAGCCCAGGTGATAGAAGTGCTCGGTCGTTCGCTCTTCGAGAAAACTCCAGACCGCCTCGAGGTGCTCGTTGACACGGAAGCGGTTCGACTTCCACATGGAAAGAGCCACGCCGCAGGAGAGACCGCGGGCGCGGTCCGCGAGCCGAGCCGCGTCCTCCTCGTCCCACTGATTGAAGTAGTCGGCATGGCGGCCGAAATAGGGAGGATCCAGGTAGAGGAAGTCCCGGGGCCTCAAATCCGACACGGTCTCGGTCCAGTCGCAAGATCGAAACTCCCAGTCCCTGCCCTCCATGGCGCGTCGGACAGCTCCCACCTGATTGACGATCTTCGAGACGTAGGCCTTGGAGAAGCGTTCCGGCTTTCGGCAGAAGGGAACGTTGAACCCTCCTGAGCGATTGAAGCGCATCATGCCGTTGAAGCAGGAGCGATTCAGAAAAAGGAAGTCCAGCGGATCGTGAGATGCGTTGAATCGTTCTCGAACGGTGTAGTAGTGGTCGGCGCCTCGGCGCGCGAGGCGCGCACCCTCGTGCTCCAGATGCCCGCGCACGTCACCTTCCGCGAAGAGGCCGTCTTGGAGATCGGCGTAAAACCGAATGATGTGGGGATTACGGTCGCCAAGGAGAGCTCTTCGAGGCAGAAGGTTGAAGACCACGACGCCGGAACCGAGAAAGGGCTCCACCCACCGGCCCTGACCGTCCCAGCGAATCGAGCCCAGAATGAACCGTACGAGCCGGGTTTTGATCCCCTGGATCTTCAGCGGCGGCACGGAGAGGCTCTCGACGGTCTTGGGCAAAAGGGGCCGGGACATGCCCAAAGAATAGTCTTGGCTGGGGACCGAATCCGGCCTTCGGCCCGTGAGACATGGCGCGTAGAATCCACCACGTCTTTTCGGTGCGACGGGCGCCAACGACATCCTTCCAAGGAGCTGAGAGCATGATTCACATCGAAGACCGCGGCGCACTGAGAGTCGTCACCCTGGCTCATGGACCCGTGAACGCCCTCGATCTGGAGCTCTGTGCCGCGCTCACGACCGCGGTCGAAGAGGCGGAAGATCCCGCCGTGCACGGGCTGCTTCTCCGCGCCGAAGGAAAGGCCTTCTCCGCGGGCGTCGACCTCCTTCGCATCCTCGACGAGGGAGAGCCCTACATCCGTGCTTTCCTGCCCGCTCTCACCAAGACACTCGTTCGTCTTTTCGCGCTCGAGAAACCGGTGGTCGCGGCCGTCGGCGGTCACGCCATCGCCGGTGGCTGTCTCGTCGCCCTGAGCGCGGATCGTCGCATCATGGCCGCCGGGCGAGGCAAGGTGGGGGTTCCCGAGCTCAAGGTCGGGGTGCCCTTCCCCCTCATCGCCCTGGAAATGCTGCGCTTCTCGCTGCGGCCGGAGGTCCTCGGTGAAGTGATCGGCGACGGCCTCCTCGCTGATCCCGAGGGTGCCCGCGAACTCGGCCTCATCCACGAAGTGGTCCCGGCGGAAGACCTCGAAAGCCGCGCGCTCGAGGTCTTGGGCGGTCTGGCCGACCTCCCTCCCGCCGCGCACGCCCTCACAAAATGGGCGCTTCGGCGGCCGACGCTCGACCGCTGGCGTCGCGCAACGGCGGAAGTCGATGACGTCATCATGAGTCAGTGGTGCGACCCGGAAGCGCTTCGCCGCATCCGTCGCTATGTGGATGCGACGCTGGGAGGCGGAAAGTCGTAAGCGGCGAGCGCCGCCCAGTCCGGTGGCAGCTCGATATCCAACTCGAAGACCGCGGAGGCTGCGGCGACTTCCTCGATGAGATGGTCCAGGAACGGCCCCAAATCCTCAGGAGAAAAGCCCAACTCTCCACACCAGAACTGACCGAGCCGCGCCGCCATCTCACTCACCCCCGCGTCCCCGCGGCAAACGCAGTCGGCCAGGCCGTGCGCCATTTCCAACAGGACAGCGTAAGGACGGGCCTCGGGGGGCGTCACCACGGTTTCTGGGAAGTGGTGGCCGCGAACAGCAGCGACCACATGATCCGGGATCCCCCACTTCTCCAGACAGTCGGCGGCCAGATCCCCGTGATGGGCTCCGAGACACTCCCCCTCCTCGAGAGGGTCGGGATGCCCCCGATCCGGCCCCAACATCCGCTCGTAGCAGGGCACATCCATCTTCAGGATCACGGGCACCGCGATGTCCATGAGGAGAGCCGCCAAGAAGGCCTCGTCCGGATGCCAGATGCGCTTGGCCCGCGCAAGGTGGCGCGCCGCCACCGAGGTCGCAAGAGTGTGGCGCCAATAGGCCTCTTGGCGCGGATTTCCATCGTCGTCGTCCCTCAAGGCCTCGAGGAGCAGACTCACCGCCGCGAGGCGCACGGCACGGAAGCCGAGGAATCTCACGGCCTCGCCCACGGAGCAGATCTGCTCCAGGCGGGCGAACAGCGAACAGTTGCTCATCTGAACCAAGCGGAGAGCGAGACCGGGATCTTTCTCCACGGCGGCGGCCACGTCATCGGCGTCGACGTCGCTGCATTGGGTGAGACGGATGACTTCCGCGGCGGCCGGCGGGAGGGCGTAGACTTCGATGCGCCGATGGAAACACCGGGGGTCGAAGGGCGGGGGGACTGTACCGTTCAAGACAAATCGAGCTCCATCCAGTGGTCGTTTCGTTTCTCTCCTCGGCCTGTATCGGACGACCTTGCCCACGGAATAAGTGGAAACCGATAGTTTTCAGTCGAATGAAGGAAATCCAAGAATAGGGTTCCGAAGCTCCTGACTCCGGGTTTCGAGGGTTCGGGAGGTTTTTCCGGGATCCGATCCGATACCGACTTGTGATAGAATCCGCACCTTGCCGGACCATCGAGGATCTCCCGTCCCATGCCGAATTCGACGCATTCCCTGACCTTGTGCCTGTTGCTCGTCCTGGCCGCTTTGGCCCCAGCCCAAAACGTCGAATTCGGCCCCTACCCTGTGAGCAGTCTGGGGCTCGTCGATCTGAGCCCGGAAGCGCCGGCGACCCTTCCCCCCGCCATGGCCGGCGCCGTCGGATCGCCCGCGGTCCTGGGATTCGTGTTCTATCCCGCCGTGGCCGGGCCCGCATCCGCGAGCCAATTGCCTTTCAATCAGGTGAACAACGTCTCGGCCCCGCCAGCTCCTGGTGTGTTCCCAATGATCGCCTTTCAGCACGGCTGGGCAGCCATCCCCCAGGATTACTGCAATGTTCTTGCCACCCTGGCGAGCTGGGGCTTCGTGGTGGTGGCTCCCGTCTATCTTCCGATCGCACCCTCGGGACTTCCCGACTTCGATGCCATCAATCCCGCGACACAGGCCCTCGACAGCTATGCTCTCCTTCACCACATTGCCAATCTTGCGAGTCAATTCCCCAACTTCCTTCTCTCGGGGCATATCGACACGTCGCAGGATGCCCGCTGGGGAGCCTTGGGACACTCCATGGGAGCCACCGCCAATGTCTACCTGAGCGCCCTCGACGATCGCGTCGAGACTCTGGTCTGCCTCATGCCGTACGTGGACTCCGTGAATGGCCAGCCGGCCGTCCCCGTCATCGGGTCCGGGTGTACCCAGCCCCCCGCCGGGCTGGTGGGAGGCGCGCAGGCGGCCCAAGGTCTTGCCGAGAACTTCAAGGGCAACATCTTTTTCCTCGCGGGAGGCGCAGACCCCTTCTCCCCTCCCGAAGGCGTACGGTGGTGGTTCGACCGCGGACCCGCGGGAACGGGGCGACCTCGGCGAAGCCTCTACATCGAGGTCGGCGGCATGGGACACTTTGCAGCCACGGACGCCACCTTCAACGGCATCCAGCTGAACTTCTGCGGTCTCCCCAGCTTCGGGACCTTATCGAGCACGGACCAATTCGCCTGGGCTCGCCGTTTCGTGACGACCTGCTTCAGAGCCGAGTTGGGGGGAGGCGCCGACGACGACGAGAATCTTTACAACGCGCTGCTGGCCCCGAACATCGCTCTCGAGACCATCACGACCAGTTCGGGCGTGGTCCAACCCATCGAGTACGCGGTGGCGTCGTTTTCCACGGAGCCCATCGCCATGGCGCGGGTTTCGGCGGGATTCCTGCAGATCGGCATCGCGAAGACGGAGGAGGATCTGGCCCACCTCCATCTGTTCATCGGCTCAGGGCAGGGTTTTGTGCAGCCTGTGTCTTTCTCGAACTTCGATTATCCCGGGTTCGAAAGACTCGACCCGGAAATCCCGGTAGCGATGCAGTTGGAAGGGAGCTTTCCCAGCGAGGGCGTCACTTACGTGATCCTCCCGGTCATGCTCAGTAATCTCGTGGTGGGAGCCGCCTGGTGGATCGACCGGGACGGCGTCTTCCAGGCATCGCGGCTCGCCAAGGTCGTGCTCTAAGCCGCAGAGACCCTCGGGAGCCGGACTCGATCGATTCAGTGCATCTGGCTACGCAAACGCTGGGCGATCCGGATGACCTTCATCCGTTCCTTGGCCTTACGGCGACGGCGCTCGCTGGGCTTCTCATAGAAACGCCGAGCCTTGAAACCGCTATAAACGCCCTCATTGGCGCAAAGTCGTTTGAGCTTGCGAAGAGCCTTGTCGATGGGCTCGTTTTCGCGCAACTGAATGCGGATAGCCAAGTTGCAGATCTCCTTGTCCAAATGGCCGGCCCCGGATCGGGGCACCCGGCGCCGGTGTCCGGGGGCCCACGGTGACAAACCCCGCCCCGGATCAAAAGGGGGGCGGAAATCCGGCCCCATGTCCGGGGTTTTCGACTCCTCACCGGGCCGCGAGCAAGACCAGGCTTCCGTTGTAGATGAAGTGCATCAACATCCCCGGAATCAGGCTCCCCGAGCGAGCCCTGAGATACCCGAGATAAAAGCCGGCTCCCATCTGCAGCGGGAGTCCAAGCCCCAGCCCATGGGCCAACCCAAAGGCCACGGCGGTCACCATGATCCCGAGATCGGTCCCGAAATAGCTCGTGCAACGATTCTGGACGATACCGCGAAAAGCGATCTCTTCGAAAACCGCCGGGCACAAAGCGATGACGAAAAGTGCACCGTACCAGCCAAGATTCTCGATGACGGGATTGAGGGGTTCCGGCCCATCCCCGGCGATGAGACCGACGTAGAAGTGGGCGGCGATGACGAACAGGGCGCCGACGATGGCAGCCTCGATGAAGTAGCGCAGCGCGGATCGACGGAGGGCGCGAAACGCCGCGTCACCGACCAAGAGACCGAGGGTGACCACGGACAGGCCGGAGAGGACGGACGCGACGGGCATCCAAGAGACCTGCTTCGACGGCGGCGCCCAGAGCTGCACGAGAATCGCCGGAATGTAAAACGCGCCGAGGACGAACCCGAGGACGAGAAGACTTCGATTCGCATATCGCTTGCGCACCGAAAGCGGCGCGTGACGTAGGTCCGAGAATTCCGGTTCGTCTCTCTGCGCCCGAGTGCGCAACGTCGCCGTCTTGGCTCCGGACGCCCCGCCGTCACTGTCCGCGGACTCGAGCCACCCCGCCACCCCATCGTGACTATCCTTCTCCGAGGTGGGGACGACGATCCATGCGCCGCAGAGACAGCGCATCCGGAATCCCCCCATGTCGTGATGAATGCTCCAGGGGGTTCCGCACTCCGAGCAGACCAGATCGATCGCGTCATCGGGGTCCGGCGGGTGAGCCTCCGGCCAGAACCGCCGTGCCGGAGAGCCTCCTTCTTCGTCCGACCTCGTCATCGGTCCTCGAGGCCGGACGTGAGGGAAAGGCGGGCGGATCGAACGCCTATCCGTCCAGGGAGTCTCGCTTCGATCTTGCCCTCGGGATCGGCAAGAAGCGCCGCCAAGGCAACCGGCTCCTCCGCGAGGACCTCACCGTCCCCATCCACCAACTGCACGTAGATCCGCCCCCCGTCCGCCACGGCACGCACGGCCGCACGAGCCGCGAGGTCGTTTCGCCCCCGCTCGAGCGCTCGGGCCGCGTCGGCATCGACCGGATAGGTCGGGCCTCGCGTGAGGGTCACCTCATAGTTGCCCCAGACGCGATCCACCTCGAGCGCCAAGAGCCCCTCGAAGTCGCCCGCATCCCGACTCAGCTCCTCGTCCGCGGGGGCGAGCAGCCGTTCGACCCAACCGCTGCGCCATGCGGAAAACCCGGCGGCTACGAGCAGGAGCGCCACCACGGCGAAGGCCTTCCCAAGCGGGAGGCCCTTCAGACTCGCACTGTCGGGAAGTGGCCGCGGTATTCTGCGAAGATCCTCGGCATTGGCGGCGCGGGTGCGTGCGAGCGGATTGAGCTTCCGCCCCTCGACGGCAAAAAGCACCTCCCGCACCCGAGCGCCGTCGATCGCGGTGCACCGGAGCGTGGATTCGACGACGCCTCGATCCGGCAGACCGTCGAGCAACTCCTGAAGCGCTGCCAGGAAAGCCTCTTCGCGGGCCTCTTCGGCGTTCTCGACGGGGCGGGGTTGGTCGTCCAGAAGGAGTGTGAAACGCCCTCCGGAGATGTCCAACTGGGCCTCGACCAACCCCACGGCATTCAAGCGCCGCACGGCCTCATGCAGTGTCTCCGCATCACCCCGAGGTCCCTCGAGGATGCCGTCGAAGAAGAGAAACGCATCGTTGGAGACGTGGGGGGCCATGCCGTCCCGGGCGCCGTCGACGGGAAGGTGAGGGGGCTTCGAAGAATCCTCAGGCATCGAGGACCTCCTCGAGCCCATCGACATCCCGGACGGCCATCCAGTCCCTCAGGGTCTCGTTCCAAACGAGCGTGGTCGCTCCCACAGCTTCCCGCGCCCAGAGATCCTGCAGGGCGACGAGAGTCACCGGGCCCTCGGGTTCGTTCGCTCCTTCCGGGGCATAAAACCACCCCTCGGCCGGTAGGTCGATCCGCGGCGGCAGGACGCCGTGGATGTCGTTGTCGTCGACTTGAAGCTGCGGAGGTCGCGTATCCATGCCGAGGGCTCTGTCATGGACTGACAGGCGCTGGACATGTTCCTGATAGCGTTGGTCCGCAATGGCACGGTCCTTTCGAAGCTGCTCCCGAAGACGCCGATTCTCCATTCGCAGGCGTCGTTCCTTTTCCTCCTGAACCTTCAAATCGGGAATGACGAAGAGACCGATGAGAGCAAAGCAACCGAAAAAGAATCCCAAGAGGAACCAAGCCAGGGCACTCCGACCCCGAGTGTCGGCGAGGATCGCACAGGCGACGCCCATGACGAGATTGATGATGACGACTTCCATCGGCCTTGCACTTCTCCTTGGGTGGACGCAGCCCGTCGCGGCACCGTGAAAACGTACCAGGAATCACGGGTTGGCTCCACATCGCCCGTTTGTCCGCAACGGGTCTATCTGACAAGATGCATTCCCACATTTTCGAGAACATTGCCATGAAACTCATCAGATTCCTCGTCATGGTGGCGGTCGTTTTGGGCGTCATCGGGTATTTCCGCGGCTGGTATACGGTGGAGAAAACGGGTGACGAGAAGTTCACGGTCTCCATCAACAAGAGCAAGATGAAAGACGACGCGGCCCAGGCGGCGGCGAAGACCAAAGAGGTGGCCGAAAAGGTCGCCGACAAGGTCGCAAAGAAAAAGACGATGGAGGGACGTCTCGTCACGTGGAATCCCCTCACGCGATCCATCGTGCTCGAGTCGAAGGACGGCACGAAGACGACGTTTCAGGCGGACGAGAAAACGCTGACGACCGAAATCCTCACCGGTTTGGTGAGTCAACAGGTGACCGTCACCTTCGTCAAGAAGGACGGCAAACTGGTCGCCACGGCCATCAAGTAGACATTCTCGAGGACCGCCATGCAGCGCATTCCCTGGATTCTTTTCGCCGTCGTCGCCACCTTCGCAGCCACCTCGTTTCCGACCACGGAAGCGGGCGCTGCGGCCGCACCCCTCCGTGTGGGAGATGTCGCACCACCGCTCACGTTGAATGACCAGCAGGGACAAGGCCTTTCATTGAAGGATCTCCGTTCCAAGGAGACCTGGACGGTTCTCGCGTTCTACCCTCGGGCCGGAACCCCCGGCTGAACGCTGGAATGCAAATCGCTGCGGGACGCAGCGAAAAAAATCAGCGCGGCCGGTGGCCGCGTCGTCGGAATCTCCATGTCGGACGTGCAGGGTCAGGCGGTGTTCGCAAAGGCAGAAGGGCTCACGTTTCCCCTGCTCAGCGACCCGGACGCCAGCGGCGCACGCAAATTCGGAGTCCTCGCCAAGAGCGGCAAGTGGTCGCGCCGTGTCACGTTCATCATCGACGGTGACGGCCGCATCGCCGACGTCATCACGAAAATGGATGTGCGCACCCACGGCGAGGACATCGCGAAGCGGCTCGTCGAGCTGAAAACGTCCCGCAAGAAATAGCGCGGGTCATTTCACGAGAAGAACGGGGCACGGGGCGAGAATCGCGGCTCGGTAGCTCACCGTCAGTCCTCCCCCTTGCGGGTCATCCAATGCGATGGGGTGGGAGCTCAAGATGACGAGATCATGCTCGGAGGCGCGCTGCACGATCTCTTTCAGCCGGCTCCCCACGACGATGACGGACTCCCGCTCGAACTCCCCGTCACCGAGAGACTCCATCAGCCGAGTCATCTCCTTGGCGGCGCGACTCTCGAGCTTTTCATAGAAGCCCTCCAGCTCCTTGTCCCACTCCCCCTCGACGGGCTCGATGACGTGCAGAAGCGTCACGCGCCCTCCGGGTTTGCCGCGGGCCATCTCCTTTGCGGTCGCCATGGCCCGCTCGTTCTTGGGGCTGAAATCCACCGGAACCAGAATCCTCGAAAACATCGTCCTACCTCCCTTCGTTCGTTCGCTCAGAACACCGTCGCCGCGAAGACGTAGATTTCAACAGCATCGGGCGGCGTGTCGGGCGCCAGACCGGCTTTCCTCAAGGTCATCGCGAAGAAGGCGTCGCGGTCCAGCCCGTATTCCTCGGCCACCTGAGGCAAGAGTAGCCCCGCGCCGCGTTGTCCGCGAATGAGCAGGCCATGATGGGGCACGCGCACCTCCGATAGGCTCGCCACTTTCCGCGGAGGCGAGAGCACCGAGATCTCCACGGCGATGTCGGGCAACTCTTCGGCTGTGACGGGCGGGAACCGAGGATCGGCCACGGCCGCGTCCCGCGCCACCTTTCGAATGACGTCTCCCAGGGGAAGATCGGAGCTGGGATGCCCGATGCAACCCCTGAGCTCTCCCGCCTTCGTCAACGTGACGAAAGCGCCACGACGAAGACCGAGACCGGGGTGATCGGGGCGGGGTGAGAGGGATGCCGAGAGCCCGACCGCCTCTCGGATGGCATCGGCGGCCAAGTGTCTCAAAGCCGTTCTCAAGGCCTTGGGCACGAGCGGCTGTTCGCTGCGCAACAGAACCGCACCATAGCTCACCGAACGCAGATCATCGCCGGAGATCGCTGACGACGACGTGTAGTCGAGTACCTCCCCCTCCACGTCCACGTCGAGGGCCCAAAGGGCGACGGAGGCGGGAAGGGCGCCGCAGGCCGTCCAACCCGTCTTACCGATGTAGTCGAACAGGCCTTCGGCATCCCCCTCGAGGATGCGCGCGAGGCCGCCGCGGTCCATGGCCTCCACTTTTCGCCACACCGAGGGACCTCCCGGCCCGAAGGGCTCGAAGCCGTAATCCGCACCGTAATGGGTGAGATCGCTGGAAACCACCAGGACGGTCCCGTCCTCCATGAGATCCCCGAGAGCCAGCCCTGCCTGTTTGGCAGAGGTTCTGTCCATCTGTCCGCAAACCAGGGGTACCACGGGGACCCGAGGGAACAGACGGGCCAGGAAAGGCAATTCGACCTCGAGAGCATGTTCCATATCGACGGCATCGCGCCGTCGGACGAAGAGATCGGTGGCGGCCTCCAGTTGGCGGCACCATGACGGATCGACCTCCAGGTCCCCGATCGGGGTCTCGAGAAGTTCCATCTCGTTCGGTGGCAAGGCGATTCCGGGGAAGGCAACATAGTGAGAGGGTGCAAGGAGGACGATGCGCCGCAGATCGGCGCCCTTCAGGGCTCCAAAACCCCGCCCGGCCACGGCCCCCGACCACATGTGACCCGCGTGAGGCACGAGCAGGAATACGGGCGGCGCCCCCGAGGAGGCGTCCGCGCGGCCCGTCCATTCATCGATCTGCGCCGCCAAACGCCGGGGGTCCTTTTCGTACCATTGTCCCGCCAGTTTCGCTGTTCTGAGCAGTGCCATGGCTCACGCCTCCGGTCCATGATTTGCAGCTCCTCCAGGGCCCGCAGCCCAGGCGGGCCCGAGTCCATCCCCCGCAGGGGGCAGGGATTTCCAAGCAAATCCCCTGCCGAAAGGAGCCCAGCCATGACCACGAACGCGCCTGATTTTCCGGCCAAGTTTTGGCACAGCCTGGACGATGGCCGCATCCAATGTGATCTCTGTCCTCGGTATTGCAAACTCCACGAGGGCCAAAGGGGATTCTGCTACGTTCGCGCCCGCGAGGGAGACCACATGGTTCTCACGACCTACGGTCGCTCCAGCGGATTCTGCGTCGACCCCATCGAAAAAAAGCCGCTCAATCACTTCCTTCCCGGGACTCCGGTCCTCTCCTTCGGGACGGCCGGATGCAACCTCGCCTGCAAGTTCTGCCAGAACTGGGACATCAGCAAGTCCAGAGAGATGGACACGCTGGCCGACCAGGCGGCCCCCGACGTGATCGCTCGGGCCGCCGAACGCCTTGGCTGCCGAAGCGTGGCGTTCACCTACAACGACCCGGTCATCTTCCATGAGTACGCCGTAGACGTGGCGCGCGCCTGCCGCTCGCGCGGAGTCCGGACGGTGGCGGTGACGGCGGGGTATGTTTGCGCGAAACCCCGCGCCGAGTTCTACGCCAACATGGACGCCGCCAACGTGGACCTCAAAGCCTTCAGCGAGGAGTTTTATCGGAAGCTCACGGGAGGGGAGCTCGCACCGGTGCTGGAAACCCTCGAGGACGTGGTTAGCCACACCGACACTTGGGTGGAGCTCACGACGCTACTCATCCCGGGGTGGAACGATTCGGACGCCGAGATCCGCCGCATGGCGGACTGGGTCGTCGAGCATCTCGGCCCTCATGTTCCCATGCACTTCACCGCCTTCCATCCCGACTGGAAAATGCGGGACATCCCGCCCACGCCACCCGAGACCCTCAGTCGCGCGCGAAGCATCGCGATGGAGCGGGGGGTGTTCTTCGCCTACACGGGCAACGTGATCGACCCGGAGGGCCAAAGCACGTTCTGCCCCCATTGCAAGCACTGCGTGATCGGTCGCGACGGGTATGCGATCCTCGGTTGGGATCTGGACGACCGGGGCCGCTGCAGGTTTTGCGGCAATGCGATGCCGGGGATCTTCGAATCACGTCCGGGCCAATGGGGTCCCCGGCGCCAACCCGTTCGCCTGGCGGAATTCGAAGCCTGAATGGGACGAAGAGCGGGTCGGCGAGGCCGACCCGCAAGAGTCAAAGGGCGATGACCTTCTTCGCCTGCCACTGAGCGGCCAGGATGTCGCCCATGCCGCCGACGATCCCCACGGCCAAGTCGTCGGTGATGCCGAAACGATCCGTGCAGGTCTTGCAGAGAATCAGGCGGACGCCTTTTTCTTCCAAGGCGCGCAGGTCGTCGGTGAAGGCGGAACCCCGACGCGCGAGCAACACCCCTTCGGTGTAGAAAGCCATCGCGCCGGGCAAACGACCATCCTGCTGGACAAGTTTCAGCCAGGCTCCGAAGAGTTGCTTCTTGAGTTCGGGGTCCCCGTGCCCCATCCCCTCCCGGCAGACGACCACCAGCGTTCCCAGTTGTTCTTCCGACATGATGAGGGGTGTCTCCTTCGGGCTCAGATGCGGCGCTTGGCCAACATGCGGACGTAATCGCCGGCAATGGCCAGAATCTCCCGCATCCAGGGGCTGGGATCCTTGCCGACAGTGACGAGTTCCAGCTTCTTCGACTGGACCTCCTTCTTGCCGTCGTCCTTCTTCGTCGGCTGGGCCTTGTCGTCCTTCTCCGGATCGTCTTCGGCTTTATTCGCCATCGGGTCCTTGGCGTTGAAGCTGGCCTGGAGGGCGAAATACTCCTCCTTCTGGAGAGGCACCAGTTTTTTCTCCTGGAATGCGCGAAAAGCCTTCATGCGCTCGACGAGTTTCTTGAAGTCGGGCGAATTGGCGACGCGCTCCTCCGAGGCCTCCTGCAGGGCCTTGACGATGTCGGGGCGCACCTGTCCCACGTCTTCGTGAGGAGCGGGCCGAATGCGAGCAAAGGGCAACGCGTGGGGCAGCTCGGCCTCGCCCTCTCCGAGGACGTCGTTCCATGAGGGCACCACCACGTCGGACGGGACACCCCGGACCTGGGTGCTATCCCCGTTCGGGAGGAAGAACTGCTGGATGGTCACCTTGAGGACGCCCAAGTTGCCCAACGACTTCATTCGGACGGCATCGGCCACGTCGATCGTGGTCTGCACCGTTCCCTTGCCGTGGGTACTCGGGTCTCCGACGATCAATCCGCGGTCATAGTCGCGGATGGCGCCGGCGACGATTTCGCTGGCGCTGGCACTGAACTTGCTCGTGAGGACGACGAGGGGGCCCGTCCAAACGGCGCCTTCGGAAGGGTCGTCCAACTCGCGAATGCGACCCCGACCGTTCTTCACCTGAACGACGGGACCTTCGTCGAGGAAAAGCCCCGCGACGCCGAGCGCCTCCGGAAGGTAACCGCCGCCGTTCGTTCGAAGATCCAAGACGACGACGTCGACACCGCGCGTCTTGAATTCGTTCAGGATGCGACGGAGGTCGACGGTTGAGCTGTGATAGTCCTTCTCGTCGCGCGACGCTCTTTTCTGTTCGCGATAGAAGGAGGGCAGATCGATGCGCCCCACCTTGGTTTTCTTCCCGTTCTCGGAGACGACGTCGTACACGATCCCCTTCGCGGCGGACTGCTCCATCTCGATGCGCTTCCGTAAGAGCAGGTGAATCTTGCGGGGTCCACCTCCCGCCGGTTTCACGTCGAGGCGCACCCAGGTGCCGGCCTTTCCGCGGATGAGTTGCACGGCATCGGTGATGCGCATGCCCACGATGTCCACCATGGGACCTTCCTTGCCCTGGCCGACAGCGAGGATCTTGTCCTTCGGCGCCAGCTCCGTGTCTTCGGCCGCCGAACCGCCCGGAAAGACTTGCCGGATGACGATGAAATCGTCCTCCTCGCCGAGCAAGGCACCGATGCCCTGGTACTCCAGCGTGAGGCCCATCGAGAAATCCTCGAAAGCCTTCGGGGACATGTATGTGCTATGGGGGTCGTAGGAGGTGGTGACCGCATTCGTGAACCGAGAGAGGATGTCGTCGTCGGTCTCCTGGCCGAGGCGTTCGACGAAACGGTCGTATCGTTTCCGAAGCCTGTCGGCGATTTTCGCCGCATCGACGCCGGACTCCTCCAACGAGAGCCACTCATACTCCAGTCGCTTGCGAAGCCGTTCCCTCTTGGCGGCCGCGTCCTTCGGCCAGGGGACGGACTCACCGTCCATGGCGTAGTATTCCTTGTTCTTCAGGTCTAGCGGTTTCTCGAGGAATTCCGTAATGATGTCCCGCGTCTGACGGACGCGTGCACGAAAGCGCTCGAAAATACGATGGGCGAAGGCCAAGTCCCCCGAGCGCATCATGTCGTCGATGTCGTCTCTGTACTTCGCAAATCCGCGAATGTCCGTATCCAGAAAATGCAGACGCGCCGGGTCAAGACTGTGCAGGTAGGCCTCGAAGGCCCATTCCGAGACCTCATCGTCGAGGGGATGACGCGTGACGTGGGCCTCCTCGAGGAGCGCCGTGACGGCCCCCGTGATCACTCGATCCTTCTGAGCGGGCTCCTCGGTCTGCGCCGCGACCCAGCTGCCAAAGAGCAGCATGCCAAGGACGAGCCTCAACGAATTCTTCATGAAATGTCTCCTCGAACTCCTCGCGTTCCCCCACCGATGCGGGGCATCCATCCTATCAACGAAGACCTATACGCCGGAGCTCCCAGAATCAGAGCCGGGGAAGGGTATGTTTTCTTCCGGCGTTCTCTTTCTTCAACCAATCCAGGAGCGGTTGGAAATACCTGAGCATGGGCTTCGCAGTCAAACCCTCTCCCGTCGCCTCTTTCAAGAGTTCTTCCCAATCGCGGGTGGCGCCCGGTCGGAGCAGGCCGCGCAAGAACTCGCCGACCTCGCGGCGGCCGTAATAATTCGTGTTGTGGGGGTCCTCGTGAAGGATCTCACGAGCGATGTGGTCGTGCAGTTGGAAGAGGATGACGTAGGAGAGCGCATAATCGTAGTACTGAGCGGCATCGTCGTTGATGTGGGTCTTCGTCGCCGGATCGCAAGCGTTCGCCGGGCGCGGCCCCGGAGGCGCGATACCCTGATACCGGGCCTTGAGCGCCCACCACCTGTCGTTCCACTGGTCGGCGGGGAGTTCGTCCGCGTACAGATCGTTCTCGAATCGGGTCATGACCCCAGCGGACCACGGAATGAAGACGACATAGTTGAGAGCCTCCTTCAAGAGGTTCTGGATCGGGTCCGGAGCCATCTCGGGCGCCACGCCCACGGTCTGAGCGAAACGGGGCTGCATGGCGGCCAACCCCATGAGCGATCCCACGGCCTCGTGGAATGCACGGTTGGCCCCTCGGCGCAGAAGAATCGGCACGTCCGGGTTCGCATAGGAGAGGTAGTAGTAGATGTGTCCCAGTTCATGATGGGTCGTTTCGAACCATTCGCTGTTGGGCTCGATGCTCATGAGCGATCTCACGTCGCGTTCGAGGTCCATGTGCCAGGCGGAGGCGTGGTTGTTCTTCTTGTAAGTCGTGCCGGGAGGAAGCGGATAGAGGGAAGAGAGATCCCAAAAACTCTGGGGCAGAGCCTCGAAGCCGAGCGAGCGGTAGAAGCGCTCCGCCTGATGGATGATCCATCCCGCTGATTTCTTCCGCAGCGCGCCGTCGAGATCGAAGCCTTCGACCGTCACCAACGCCCCCCAATCCTGACCCCAGCGATTCGGTAGCCATTCCGCGGGGATGAGATCGGGGATGGGCTGCCCGTACCGATTGGCCAACTCATAGCGCATGTAGGTGTGCAGCTCTCGGTAGAGCGGACGCAATTCCTTGTTGAGCTTCTCCATGAGGTCCAGGAGCTCACGGCGACTCATGCCGTAGTCGGAAACCTGGTAGCTGAAATAGTCGTCGTACCCGAGAGCCCGCACGGTCGAGTTGCGCAATCGCTGCAGATCCTCGAGCCCCGATTTCAGGCCGACCCCGACTCGCTTCGATGCTTCCCAGGCCGCCAATCTCTTTCCCAGATCGTTTTCGGTCTTGAGGATGTCGTCGATGGCGTTGGTCGTCACCGACTTGCCGTCGATCTTGTAGTCGTACCCGTAGAGCAGCTCGGTCTGCCGCGTCTCCGCCGCGATGCGAGCCTTGACCAGGTCCGGCACGGTCTGGGGCTGGTTGGCAGCGGCATAGAGGATGGCATCCAGTTGCTTCACTTGAAGAGGCCGCAGCGAGTCCTTGTGATCGAGGAACCCACGGGCGGTTGCGATGACGTCGGCGCTGCCCGTGAAGCGCGCCATCGCCTCTTGGGCCGCCTGCGTGCGTTTGGCGTTGGTGTCGTCCCCCTCGACGATCTTCGTGTTCGAAGCCCATTCGGCTTCCGAAGCCTCGGTGTAGAGTTTCTGGTACGTTGCGCTGTAAGCGCTGAGAAATGCATCAGCCTCCTCGATGATCGCAGGCGGCGGGTCCACGTGCACGTTCTCCTGAGTCCCGCAGCTCCCGAGGGACATCATCGCACAACCCGCCAGCAGCAAAAAAAGACGATTCCACACGGCATACTCTCCTCATGGTTCCGGCTCACGCTACGAGACGCGGAGCGACCTGGAAAGTGGGCTTTCCCACCCGCCAGGCGCGGATCGCCGAGGTTTTCCTTGAACTCCACCCGATCCGCGTCGTCCAATCGGGTCATGCCCACCCCAAGAGGAAGCTCGCCCTCGGTCTCGGCGTCCTGGGAATCCCGCAGCGAGCTCGCCTCTACAAGACGAAGGGCTTTCTGCGGAGCAGGTTCGAGGGCAAGGAATGGAATGATCGCGTCGTTCGCGTGGAGCGGTGCAACTCGTCTTGGGATTCGGAAGCGATTTTTCCACGGCGGAGAAACACCGGGGCACCGTCCCTCGCTCGAAGGCCATCGTCGCCCACCATCCCGGCACTCGACGAACCCCCGGAGGAGAAGGCCGAAGAGTCATTGGCCCCCGAACGCCTCGCTCGCATCCGCATAGGTGTGGGGCGCTTCCTGGACGGCCTGAGCCCAGGGGATCTGCGCGCCCAAAGGGGCAAGAACCTCCTGGAGCCAGGGGACGTCGATCGATATCTCGCTTTCTTCTCTGCTCCTCCGTGCCTCCGTGAGGAATCGCTCTACGTTCAGATGGCATCTCGCAGCAAGATTACCCTCGTGATTCCTGCTTTTCGACGAATCGTGAACCCAAGGACATCGACACCGTCGGTTAAACCATGAATCGGGAATCGCTCGGGATCATCCTTGGAATCATTTTCACCAATCTCCTCATTCCATGGTCGACCGCCGCGCAGACGTCGACATTCCAATCGAGGCGCCTCGAAGGGCTCCGAACGGAGCCCGTTGTCGGCCCAAGACTTCAAAGAAGCTCATCTTTCCTCCGGGTGCACCTCCGAGATCATGATGGAAGAATTCTCACGGAGGCTGACATCCCCGGCGTCCCAGGTTTCCGATTCATCCTGATCAAGGGTCCATTCCGGATGTCAATCTGGGATCATCGTTGGGAAGGCCGCACGGGAACTCTCATCCTTGGCCCCCACGGACTCGAGCCAGGCACGTATATGTTTGACTTGGATGGTGGAGCCTACGGGACCGCCCACCTGCGCGTCGAGGTGGCGAAAGATCGCATCGTGGACAAGTTGATCCGCCTACCTGGCTACCGGCGGGTGATCACGCTTCGGTTTCTCGATGAAAAGGGACGTGGAGTCCAGCGCCTGGCTTCGCTCCCCCGCTTCGTGCCGAGACACAAGAACCGGCCCCCGATCCGCGAACGGCGGCCCAACCCGCGTCTGATGCCCCTGGACGGCTGTTCCCGGCGCCGAGGCTGCCTGTTCCACCCCATCCGATCGTGGATCGACCACGAAACCATCGAACGCGATGAAGCAGTCCTGACCGACGACGGTCTCTTTTTTCTTCCGGTGGTGGCCGGCGTCGAAGGAAGTCTCTCAGTTCCCGTCTCGCCGTTGTGTTGCCCCGTCCCTCATCGTTTGAGTAGCACATTCGAAGAGCCCCATTGGGACGACTTCGTCGTGCGGATTCGCAGCTCCCCCCGACTGGAAGCGTTTCTCGGCACAGCACGTATCGTCAACCCTCGAGACCCGGGCAACAGAACGCGCGCAGCGGTTGACGCCCCACTTCGGGGGGGCGCACTTCTCCGGATGTTTCCTTGGGATCAAATCGTCAGGGCCAGCGGACCAACTGTACGTGTCTCGGCACCTATCCCCATTGATGATGCAATACAGCTTCGTATTGCCTTGAAGAAAGAGGGATCAGCAATCGACACACTTCCTCTTCTGGAACGTCACGGAGATTCCCGCGTTCAGTGGTGCGATGTTCCGTTGAATTCTCCGTGCCTCTTGCAATTCGGCGACGGTCTTCTCTACGAAACTCCGTGCAGCGACCTTCTCCTCGAAGGCGGGCCGCCGAGCTACCTGCCACCCGTCGATCGGGGGCTGCCCTTTGCCGTCGACGTCATCGTCCCCTCGACTCTGGCGGGCATGCGCAAGCCTCTTCTCATTCAATTGTCGATCAATCCATGGGTTCAATCCCCCTGGCGACAACGCTCAATCAGGCTCGAGAAACACGGCCGTTATCGCATCCGTTCCTCGATCCACCCGAAGACCTTGGACACCATACAATCCCGTGGAGGAAGCCTGCTCCTCCGTTTCGGTCGGTTGATGGCCACTCAAGACCCCCTCGTCATTCAAATGCCCCTCACATCGGACCTCATGAGCAAAGCATGCGGAAAAGGGGCAGTCATCGACATATCGAACCTTGTAGGCCGTGATCATCGCCTGCTGGCCCGATGCGTAGGAAGGTCCGGTGAGGGGCTTCCCTGGGTGGAGGGTTCGGTCATTCCCATCGGGGAGGAAGAACTCGCCGTGGAAACGCAGCAGACCATGGAGCGACTCCGGGGTTCCGGAAACCTTCCCGCGTGGCACAATCTCGCCGAGTTGCCTGAGGTTGAAGTGCCGATCGATGCATTGTCCGATTCGATCGCGTTCGACTGGAAGCGCCTTGCGGGATTCCTCGCCGCTCTGAATGACGAGCAGTTGAAACTGCAAGCTGGCCGAAGCTTGGCACAGGCTTTCACCGATCCGAAACAGCTGCGGCACTTTCTTGCCAAAGGATCATGGTACGATGCATGGAGGGTGGTACGGAGCGGCCCACGTGGCTACATCGTCGCCCGCGTCCGTGCACTCATCCCCGGACGCCACTATGTCCTCTACCTGTGGTCCAAGAGCCGGGACCCATTGAAACCCGACGGACGCGTCGTGTTTCAAGCCCATCCCGGCTTCACCGATCTCGGAGTCATCTCACTTCCCAGCTACTGAACGTGGAACGGCGACTTGCACCTTCACGTGACGTAGCACGGGCCGATGACCTCCCGGAGTCAGTGGACCTCAATCGATGTCTCCCTTTTTTCTTTGCTCCTCCGTGCCTCCGTGAGAGAAAATGTGGATGCAGCGGGTCTCTCGTCCCTCGTGGCGGCTGAGCGGGGCAAGCCGCATCATGCTGGGATCGCGTCCTTGTCGGAGGCGAACCAGCGGTAGACCGCGGGTAACACCAACAACGTCAGCAAAAGAGACGTGACGAGACCGCCGATGACCACGGTCGCGAGAGGCCTCTGCACCTCCGCTCCCGCACTCGCGGCGATGGCCATGGGTACGAATCCGATGATGTCGGAAAGTGCCGTCATGAGTACGGGCCGAAGCCTCCCCTGAGCCGCATCCCGCGCCGCATCCACCTCATTCAACCCATCTGCCCGCAATCGTTTGATGTAGGAGACGAGGACCACGCCGTTCATCACGGCGATGCCGAACAGCGCGATGAAACCGACGCCCGCCGAAATCGAAAAGGGGTAACCGCGAAGAAAGAGCGCTGCAATCCCTCCCGTCAAGGCCAGCGGCACGTTCATGAACACGAGTAGAGAGAGCCGGAGCGACGAGAACGTGGAATAGAGCAGGACGAGGATGAGCAGAAGCGCCAACGGGACGAGGATCACAAGGCGCTTCGACGCCGCTTCGAGGTTCTCGAACTGGCCGCCCCACGCCATGGACCAGCCCGCGGGCAACTTCAGATCCCGGTCCACGACCTCCCTCGCCTCCGCGACGGTCGATGCCAGGTCACGACCTCGCACGTTCGCCTCGATGGTGATGCGACGTCCGATGTTCTCGCGACTGATCTGCGCGGGCCCCGAGACGACCTCGACCTTCGCCACCTGCCCGAGAGGAACCAGGCGGCGGCCCCCTTCGTCCCCGCCCACACTGGCGACCTTGAGGTCCTTGACTCGGTTCAGATCCTCCCGCACCAGAGCGTCGAATCGCGCTTGCAGGATGAACCTTCGCTGGCCCTCGATCACGACACCGAGAGGCTTCCCGCCAATGGTCTCCACGACGTCGAGAACGTCGCGAGCATTGATGCCGAGTCGCGCAATGGCCTCACGGTCCAAGGTGATCTTGAGAGTCGGAAGCCCCACGGTCTGCTCGACCTTGACCTCCTCCATGCCGCGGACCTTGGAAACCACTTGGGCCACCTTGTCGGCAAAGTCCTTCATGTCCTGCAAGGTTCCGCTGTTAGCGAAAATCTTGATGGCCACGTCCGAGCGAACCCCACTGATGAGTTCGGAGACCCGCAACTCGATGGGCTGCGAGTAGGAAAACATCACACCTGGAACCCTCGAGGTGAGTTCTTCATTGAACGCCTCGATGAGGTCCGCTTTCGTCTCGAACCGCCACGTGTCTTTCGGATTCAGCATGATGTAGGTGTCACTGATCTCGACGCCCATGGGATCCGTGGCGATCTCGGGCCGTCCCGTCCTGGAGACGATCGTATCCACCTCGGGGAACTCCTTCACGATGCTTTCGACCCGCGAGCTGATCTCGTTGGATTTCTCGAGGGAGATCGAAGGGATACGCCACACCTGCATGGCAATCGCACCCTCGTCGAGTTTCGGAATGAATTCAGCCCCCAGGTAGGGCGCAACCCCTAGACTCAGGAGAAACGCCGAAAGAGCGATGATCGCCGTCCGTTTCGGCGCGCGAAGCACGAGGTTCAAGAGTGGCTTGTAGGGCCGCCTCATGACTCGATAGAGCCACGGATCCTTTTCCGTCGCGTTCTTGAGAAAGAACGTCGCGAGAACCGGCATGAGCGTCAAGGCGCAAATCAAGGACCCCCCCATGGCAAAGACCACGGTGAGCGCCATGGGGCGAAACATCTTCCCCTCGACACCCCTGAGCGCCAGGATGGGCAGATAGACGATCATGATGATCCCCACCGCAAAGACACAGGGCCTTGCGACCTCGTGGCAGGCTGCCCTCACTTTTTCGATGTGGGGTCGGGGATCATTTCGATGGTGCCTGACGTACCGCACGATGTTTTCGATGATCACGACGCCGCCGTCCACGATGATCCCGAAATCAACCGCGCCAAGAGACATCAGATTGCCCGAGAGTCCCGCATAGCGCATGCAGATCAAGGCGACGAGCATCGAGAATGGAATCGTCAAAGCGACGAGAAGACCGCCTCGGAGGCTTCCCAAGAGCAAGAGCAGGATCACGATGACGAGAATGCCGCCTTCGACGAGATTCTTCGCCACCGTTCCGATGGTGCGGTCGACGAGTTCCGTGCGGTCGTAGAAGGTGTCGATCGTGACTCCGGGGGGAAGACTCTTCTGAATCTCCTGGACCTTTGCGTGTACGTCCTTCGCGACGGTTCTGGAGTTGGCGCCCATCAGCATCATGACGATGCCCACGACGGCTTCGCCGCGGCCGTCTCGCGTGGCGGCACCCTGACGAATCATGGGGGCGAATTCCGTCTTGCCCAGGCTCTTCACGTAGATCGGCGTCCCCTCATCGTCATGAGAAACCACGATCATGCCCAGATCCTCGAGGTTCCCAATGAGCCCCTCGCCGCGAATGAGATACTGCTCACCGTTATGAACGATGTAGCCGCCGCCGACGTTCTGATTGTTCTTCTCGACGGCTTCGAAGACCTCGGAGAGGGTCAGCCCGTAAGCCACGAGACGGGAGGGATCGATGGTGATCTGATAGGTCTTCAACTCTCCGCCGAACGCGTTGACTTCGACGACACCCCGGACCGACCTCAGCTGATAGTTGATCGTCCAGTCGAGAATCTCCCTCAATTCCATGGGCGTGTAGCCCTCGCCACGCACCTCGAAGTTGTAGATCTCTCCCAGTCCCGTGGAGATGGGGCCCATTTCGGGTTCCCCGTATCCCTGGGGAATCTCTTCCTTGGCCTGGACGAGGCGCTCCGAAATCATCTGGCGCGCCCAGTAGATATCCGTGCCTTCGTCAAAGACGACGGTGACGGCCGAGAGGCCGAATTTCGAAACGGAGCGAATTTCCTCAATTCTTGGAAGCCCGCTCATCGCGGTTTCCACGGGGAAAGTGATGAGACGCTCAACCTCCTGGGGCGCCAGCCCGGGAGTGTTCGTGAGGATTTGAACCTGGACATTCGTCACGTCCGGGACGGCGTCGATGGGCAAATCCTGAAAGGACTGCCAACCGATGACTCCGACGAGTAGCCAAGCTGCGATGACGACGAACCGGTTGTTGATCGATGCGTCGATGATGCGATTGATCATGCTTCGAGACCTTCCGTTTCTAGTGATCGTGCTCACCCATGAGGTCTTCCTTGGTGATGGACTTCAGCACGAAGCCCCCGGAGACCACGACCCGCTCCCCTGCCTTCACCCCATCGAGGACCGCCACCATGCCGTGAGCACCTTCGCGATAGCGAACAGGCTTTCTCATGAAGTGGAGCGGTTCCTCTTGGATGAAGACGAAGTTCTCGGTCCCATCGTGGACGATGGCCGTTTCGGGCAGGAGCACTGGCACACTGTTCGTCGAAGTGATCACGTCCACTTTCCCGAACATCCCGGGTCGAAGCGGGTAGTCCTCCTCCCATGAGGGAAGACGCTTGTTCTCGACCACGACCCTCAGATCCAAGGCCCGTGTCTTCTCCGAGACGAGGTATCCCACCAAGGAGACCTTCCCGTCGATGGACGTGTCGCCGAGCGCGTCCAGATAGACTTCGACCTTCTGTCCCACGCGGACCCGTCGAAGGTCCTTCTCATAGATGGACGCCATGACCCAAACGGTGTCGAGATCGTAGATATCGAACAGAACCGTTTCCGTGTCGACCGTCTCGTTCAAGGAGATGTGCCGTGTCACGATGACGCCCCCTTGGGGAGCGCGAATCGTCATCCGGCCATACTCTCCGGGGGGTCTCTTCGCGATCTCGGTGATCTCCTTGTCCTTGAGGCCCAGGACGTACAGCCGATCTCGAGCCCCGACCTCGGCGACACGCGCCTGCCGCAATTCCGCCTCGAGTTGGAGAAGGCGCACATCGCGCTGAGCCTCGAGTGTGGTCATCGAACGGCGTTTCTCGAACTCGATGGTCCGAAGGGCCTTCTCCGCCTCGAGGAAGGGGCGCAACGTCGAGATGCGCTTTTCTTGCAGATTCTTCTCACGCTCGTAGATCTTCCTGGCCACCTCGATGGCGCCATCCATGACCTTCCGCAGCGTGTCGAGACGTCGTGCGAACAGCTCCTTCTCCTTGGCGACGAGATCTCGAGCCGCCGCCGTGACCTCCTGAGCCCTCAGGTAGTCGCTGACGGCCTGTCCGAGAACGACGCTTTCCAGCTCGGCGAGGAGATCGCCTTTCTTGACCCTTTGACCGAGGTGAGCATGGACGGCGCGGACGACGCCGGGGACGCGAGCGTTGATGTGCGCCACGGCATCCATGTTCTGCTCGACGCGGGCCGTGAGACTGAGGACCTCTTCCAACTCGCCCGGACCCGCCACGACGACCTCGAGATCGATGGACTTCATCTGCTCCGGCGTGAGGCTGATCTCGTCTTCTTCGTGATGCTCTTCCGTCTCTTCACCGTGTCCTTCGTCGGCTTCCGACTTCGGGCCGCAGCCCAGGAGCCCGGTCACCGCGACGACGCCCAGCAGGAATCCGACACGCTTCATGACTCGCGACTTTCTCATCGCTTCTCCTCCTCATCGCTTCGTTCCTTCGCTTCCGGGGTCGGCGGCTCGACGAGCAGACGTCCGGTCACGGTGTCCAGTTGAATCGCGGCCCTGTTCAGGGCGACACGCGCCTCGAGTGCAGCACGCCGAGCACTCAAGACCTGACGTTGAGCCGACAGGATCTCGAGAAACGTGATTTCCCGGGCGTTGAAACTCTCCTCTGTGAGACGGGTCGTCTCCTCGATGCGGGGCAGCAAGGTCTCGCGCAAGCTTTGCTCGGCCTCCCGAGCGGCGCGAAAACGGGCCAGGGCCGCGAAAACCTGCCCCCGTACCCGATGAATCATTGCGAAGATCTCGCCCGCGAGTTGTTCACGACGCGCAAGAGCCACCTCGATCGCGGGACGATTGAATGAACTCAGAATCGGCCAGGAGATTCCGAGGCCGGAACCGATCGAAACCTTCGGCCACTGCAGGGCGAGCTGAAGCCGTAGACCCGCCTCGGCTCCCAGATAGCGATACAGGAGCGCCTGGAAGTCGGGGCGCTCGGTAAGAGCCTCGCGGACGAGGTCCATGTCGCGATCCACGCCCTGAACGGTCGGGAGCGGTTCCATGGCGTCCAGATCGAAAGGAACATCGGCATCGGGACGCAGCCCCACCCGAATGTTCAAAGCCTGTCTCGCCTCGACGAGAAACCCTTTCAGGAGAACGTCCTGTTGCAGAAGAGTGGCGTACTCGATGGCCGCCAGGTTGTCCTGAATCGCGGTCGCGGCTCCGATCCTTCGTGCCTCGGTGAAGATCTCGGACGTTCGCTTCACGGCCTCGAGCAGACGCCGGTTCAACGCCCACCGGTCGCGGGCAGCTCGCAGATCGACAAAGGCTAGGTGGATGTCTCTCGCAAGTCGCCATTCGGCGGCGAGAATATTCGCCTTGACTTCCTCGATCCTGGCTCGGGCTCGCCCTTCCTTTGCATCGATCTCGCCGGGCCGAGGCAGCCCCCACGAAAGGCCTAAACCGCTCACGAAGTCGACGGTCGTCGCCGTGGATTCGACCAGCTTCGATGCGATGACATCCGCGGCGTCGAAAGATGTCTCGATGGGATCGAGGACTCCCGCCTCGACGAGCTCGGCGCGAGCGATCCCCAGCCGGGCTCGGACAGCCCTGAGAGCCGGATGGTGGCCGACGGCCCAAGCCGCAGCCTCGCGCGGACCCAGCGTCTTCTTCGGCGAACTCTCATCGAGAGTGATCGTCCTTGCATTCAGGTCCTGGAGGATCTCCAGGGGTTTCATCGGCTGCGCCTCGTAGCTGACGCACGCCGTCATCATCAGCACGGCCAACATGAGGCCGATCGATCGAGGCCCAGCCCGACGACGGGGGCGGGGTCCAGGAATTGCGTCCATGGTGAATGAGTCCTTTCCTCGGATGAGCCAACGGAAACCCGGTTCTTCCGGGTACGTGGAATCGGAGGAAAGGTCTAGACGAGGAGAACGGTCGGTTCGAGGCAGCGCGCCACGACGTCGGAATCGTCGCAGCAACGTGGGACGACCGACTGACCATGCAGGTTGGCGAGAGGGGTCCAGCTGGAGGGTAAAGGCTCGAACACGGGAGCGGGAAGGCCCACGGAACGTTCCTGAGAGGGCGCCAAGAGGCGGCTCCCCTCGAGTTCGACATCGACACAGTCGCACTCAGCCGGCCGGAGTTCGGCCCCGTCAGTCTCGGGCAGACAGCAGTCCTGCCCGGCGGCCTCGATGGCGAGCGCACCGTCCCCCTCGATACAAAGCACCCACCCGTCGGCGAAGACGAGGGTGTTGTTCAGAAGGACCGCGATGACGACGGTCAGATGGATCAGGGGCCTTTTCATGACTTCTCGGACGGTATATCGGATTCAACCGGGCAACAAGTCAAGTCCATCGATTCAGACGTCGAGAGTCATCCGACCTCCGTGGGCCGCTCGCTCCGCCTCGATTTCTTTCAAACGTTCGAGGCTCATGTCGCCTGTTGGGTAATCGCCGGTGAAGCAGGCGTTGCAGAAATGCTTCAAATCGGGGTTCCCGGCCCGAGCCGCCGTGTTCATCGCCTCGCGGTCGAGATAGACGAGATGATCCACGCCAAGGGCAGCCGCAATCTCTTCCAGGTTCTTCCCTTCGGCGATGAACTCCTTCTTGCTGGCCATATCGATGCCGTAGGGGCAGGGCGCCACGAGGGGAGGACTGGTGATGGCGAAATACACGTTTCGCGCGCCGGCTGAGCGCGCCATGTCCACGATACGACGGGATGTCGTCCCTCGAACGATGGAGTCATCGACGAGAAGCACATCCTTGCCTTCGAATTCCAAGGGGATCGGGTTGAGCTTCCGACGGACGGACGTGCTGCGGTGGCTCTGGTTCGGCATGATGAATGTGCGCCCGATGTATCGGTTCTTCACCAAGCCCTCCCGATACGAGACGCCCAAGACCTGGGCCATGGCGATGGCCGCGTCGCGAGACGAGTCCGGGACGGGGATGACGGCGTCGGGAGTAGGGGCGCCGGAATCGATCCACTGTTTGGCGAGAGCTTCACCGAATCGACGGCGTGTCTTGTAGACGGAAACGTCGTCGATGAAGGAATCCGGCCGTGCGAAATAGACCCACTCGAAAATACACGGATGGTGAGGCTGCTCGGCGAGCTTCCGGCGAATCACCTTGCGATCCACGCCGACGAAAATGGCTTCGCCCGGCCCAATGTCTTCCGTCTTGGTGTAGCCGCTCACGTCGAGAACGACGCTTTCCGAAGCGCAGGCGAACGACGGGCCGTCTTCGTCCATGCGCTCCCCGAAGCAGATCGGCTTGATCCCCCATGGATCGCGGAACCCCACGAGCCCCACATCCGGAATCGTGGCGACCACGGAATAGGCGCCCTTGACCTCCTCGTAGACGGCGGCGACGGCGGCGAAGACGTCTTCCGCATCGAGCGCTCCCGACTTCGTCGCAAACCGCCTCGCCAGGGCATCCTGGAACACCCACAGGATGACCTCGACATCGCAGCTCGAATTGAGCCGCGTCCCGTTGCGGCTGAAATTCTGCTGGGTCAGCTCCTGAAAATTCGTGACGTTGCCGTTGTGGGCCATGGCGACCCCCAAGGGATAGGTGTGATGGAAAGGCTGAGCGTCCTCATCACTGCCCGCGCCCACCGTGGGATAGCGGACATGCCCGACTCCGAGGTTCCCGAGCAAGCGTGTCATGTGCTTCTCGCCGAATATCTCGATGACGAGCCCTTCGCCCTTCTTGACGTGGAAGGAATCGGTGAAGGTGATGATCCCCGCAGCGTCCTGACCGCGGTGTTGGATCGCCAAAAGGCCTTCGTAGATCTCGCCCGCCACGTTCGCGCCGTCCGGCCCGAAAACCCCGATGAAACCACACATAGCTCGTCCTGTCGTTGGCCCATGAGCCCAGGGACCGAGAATCCTCGGGCGGGCCCTTCCTGAAGCCTACGCCTCGTCTCAGACACCCTCAAGACGGGCATTCCCCCGCGCCTCCTTGACACGAAACAAGCGGCAATCCAATCTCTCTGGTGGATCGAGCGCATGGGCCCCCTCTCGCGTCCCCTGGGGCGGACCCCCGGCCGGATGGGGAGGGCAGCCTTCGCGCCATTCTCCGGAGGACGAATTCATGGCCAGGATCGCATCGGACATCACCCAACTCATCGGGCAAACTCCTCTTTGCCGCCTGAACCGGATCGGCACCGACACCGAAGCGGTCATGTTAGTCAAGCTCGAGGGCATGAACCCGAACCATTCGGTGAAGGACCGGATCGGGATCTCGATGATGGAGGCCGCGGAGCGCGAGGGGCTCATCTCCCCCGATCGCCACACCATCGTCGAGCCCACCAGCGGCAACACGGGCATCGGTTTGGCCATGGCCTGCGTGGTCAAGGGATACAACATGATCTTCACCATGCCCGACACGATGTCCCTGGAACGGCGCGCGCTGCTCGAGGCCTTCGGGGCCGAGCTCGTGCTGACGCCCGGGGAACTCGGAATGAAAGGGGCCATCCAGAAGGCCGAAGACATCGTCGCTTCCGACTTCTCCTACTGGATGCCGGCTCAGTTCGACAATCCCGCCAACGTTCAGGCCCACATCGAGAACACGGGACCGGAGATCTGGAGGGACACCGACGGCAAGATCGACATCTTCGTGGCGGGAGTCGGCACGGGAGGCACGCTCACCGGTACCGGTCGATTCCTACGATCCAAGAACCCGAACATCCGAATCGTGGCCGTCGAACCCGAGGACTCCGCGGTGCTCTCGGGCGGCGCGCCGGGGCCCCACAAAATCCAGGGGATCGGCGCCGGCTTCGTGCCCTCCATCCTGGACACGGAGATCATCGACGAAGTCATCGCCGTCTCGAACGACGACGCTATCCACATGACGCGGCGGCTCGTGCGCGAGGAAGGGATCTTCTGCGGCATCTCCTCCGGCGCCATCACCGCCGCCGCCCACACGGTGGCTCAGCGGCCGGAGAATGCGGGCAAGATGATCGTTTCGATCATCGCGGATTTCGGCGAACGCTATCTTTCCAATCCGGTCTTCAAGGACCTCATCACGAGCGTTTGACACTTCTCTGGGGGGATGACCGGCCGCGTAGACTCGGGCCGCCCGATGCGACCGCCGAGGTGTATTCCGCATCGGCAGGCTCCGGCGTCAACGCAAAAAGCGATACGGCTCCGACCGGTGGAAGCCTGAAGAATGGACCTGTATTCTGGAGCCATGAGTCCCATCATCCCCCGTCACGGCCTGCTCCCATGGCCGCTGCTCATCTTCCTTCTCATCGCTCCCCTCCCGGCTCAATCATCCACCCCGGCCGAGAGATTTCGCGACTTCGACCATGACGGGGCGTGGTGCTGGTTTGCCGGGCCCCGTTCCATCCGGGTCGAGGGAGAGGGGGTGTACGCGGGTTGGGTGGACAGCCGGGGCGACATCATGGTGGGCCGATGGCCGGAGCATGGCGGGAGGGTGGAATGTCAAGTCATTGCCACCCGTCTGGAGAAGGATGACCATGCCTCGCCGTCCCTCCACTTGCGGCAGGACGGCCGCCTCATGGTGTTCTACTCGCGGCACGCCGACCGAGTCCTTCGGCTCCGCGTCATGGAGCGCCCCGGAGACCTGCACTCATTCGGAAAGGAACACAGCCTCGCGTTGAACGACCCGCACGAACTCCGCAAGGGTTTTCCCAACGCCGCCTGCTACCCCAACCCCATCGGGCTCGGAGGGCGACGCCTCGCTCTTTTGTGGCGGGGCACGAACTGGAAGCCATGCATCTCATTCTCGGACGACGAAGGCAAGTCATGGAGCCTGGGCCGCATCCTCGTGGGCGCACCGGGAGCCGGCAAGGCGAACCGTCCCTACACGAAGGTCATTCCGGCTCGCGGCGGCGGGTTCCATCTTGCCTTCACGACAGGCCATCCCCGCAACGAGAAGCTCAACAGTGTGTACTACCTCAGGTTTCGCGAGGGAACCTTTTTCCGTTCCGACACCTCGAAGATCGGCGAGATCGCGGACATGCCCATCGATCCGTCCTCCTGTGAGAGGATCTACGACGCCCGGAAAACAGGGATAAGAGCTTGGCTCTGGGACATCGTCGAGGACGCAGACGGTCGTCCTGTCGTCGCCTACACGCGGCTTCCCGCCGAGAGTCGACACGTCTATCACGTCGCCCGCTGGGACGGGACGGAGTGGAAGGACGAGGCCCTCGTGGATGCGGGCGCCTGGTTTCCTCACACTCCCGAAGGGAAAAAGGAGCGGGAGCCCCACTACTCGGGGGGCATCGCTCTGGACCCGGTCGATCCTCATGTCGCCTATCTCGCACGCCCCCACCTGGGAGTCTTCGAAATCGAGCGATGGACACGTTCGCCTCAGGGGACGTGGTCGGGCCACTCCCTCACGGAAAACTCGAAGGCCGACAACGTGCGCCCCGAAGTCATCCGTGCCGTGGCCCCCGGGGGAATCGTGCAGCGCAAGAGAAGCGCCAATGCCCCGCGGGTCCTCTGGATGCATCTGAACCGAGGCTACACCCACTACACTCGGTACGGAGCGGCCATCAAGTCCGACGTTGCGGCCGCGCCGGTGGATGAAGCCTCACTCGCCCCGGCCGCCGTCCTCGCCCTCATGGAGCGGGTCGGTGCCTGGCAAATCGAGCACCCTCTTCCCCATCCCGCCACGGATTGGACCCGCGGTGCGCTCTATGCCGGTCTAGATGCCCTCGCCCAGGTCTCCTCGAACCCGCAAATCGACGCTTTCCTCCTCGATCAGGGGCGGGCACTGAAATGGAAACTCGGTCCCCGCAAGGCTTTCGCGGACGACGCGTGCGTCGGCCAGGCGTGGATTTCACTGTTCCTTCGACGCAAGGACGCGCAACCCGAATGGATCGCCCCCACGCGCGCAGCCTTTGACGAGCTCATTCGCGCCGACAAAGACGAAGCCCTCGTTTGGAAGAACGGGATTCATCTGCGCCAGTGGGCTTGGTGCGATGCGCTTTTCATGGCTCCGCCAGCGCTCGCCCTTCTCGCGGAGGCCACCCACGACGCGCGTTACCTGGATCTTCTCGACAAGCGGTGGTGGCGGACGAGTCGCTACCTCTACGACGCGCAGGAGCACCTCTACTTTCGCGACAGCCGCTACTTCGACCGGAGGGAAGCCAACGGCGAAAAAGTCTACTGGAGCCGCGGCAACGGGTGGGTGATGGCGGGCCTGGCTCGCGTCCTCGCGCATATGCCCGAGGATCGCCCCCTGCGAGGCCGCTACGAGTCCCAGTTTCGGGACATGGCCGCTCGCATCCTGAGCCTCCAACAGCCCGACGGCTCCTGGCACGCGAGCCTCCTCGATCCC
>CAZLGG010000041.1:4289-31517 GCA_964559135.1 uncultured Planctomycetia bacterium | reverse complement strand
CGATGCGGGGACATGGATCGCCCGCCAGATGTTCATCCAGAACCTGATGCGCATGAGATGCTGCAGACTCTGGCGCGCGCGTAGCCTTTGCCCGATCAAGACCATCAGATCCTGGAGAAGCGCGGCATTCTTCTCTCCCTCCTCCGTTCGAAGCGTGGCGTCCAGAATCTTGGACAGATCCGACGGGCGGCGGGCGCTTCTCGCTTTCGTGACGGTTCCGCGCAACGGCGAAGCTTCGTCGAATTTGGCTTCGACGGCGGCGATCTTCTCCCCGAGGCTTGCGTGGAGCACGAACACATCCTCGAAGTTCATGTCCGACTTCTCGGAACGGGTCAGCCATGTGGGGCCCACCGCAAAAAGGAAAATCCCGACGACGCCCGTGAGGATCACGAGAGCCGTGAGGACATTGAGGAGCACGCCCATCGGAGACTGGAGACTCCCGGCCCCGTGCAAGAAGACGAGGACGCCCGAGAACAGGCCATAATAGGCGTGAGCCTGGAGCCAGCCGAGCATCCTGCCCAAACGTTCCGGCGGACGGGTCTTCAGTGTGATTCCGCCCGACGAGTCGGTTTCGACCTGAATCCGCATGACACGCCCGACGCCGGTCTCCTTCAGCACCCTCTCGGCAAGCTCGGTCACTTCGTCCTCGGTCTTGAGAAATCCCTTGGTGATGCGCCTGCGGATCTCGTTCAACTTCGATTCGCATCGCTCGATCGCTCCCGGCTGCACACGCACCTTGAGCTCGGGAGAGTACCCCAGCTTGTGCATGTACTTACGAGCCGAATAGAGGCATGCGACGATCATAAACGCAAATGCGAACCACCCGCTCGTGAGCATGAAGACGACGTCCGAGCCCTCCCGTGCTCCCGGCGCCGCACCTGAGGCGACGAGCCAGGCAACGAAGCCCGCGCAGATCAGGACGGCGATCAAACCGTGAACCGATTTCAACAGGCTGAGATTCATCGGCGGAGTCCCGGAAATCCGTTGAGGTCGTTTCCTTCGCGCTGCCGCAGACCGAGCCGCTCCGCTCTTCGCATCGCCTGCCGGTCTCCGAGCTTCGGGTCGGCCCAATGGCAGGCGAAACACGGCTCCTGCGTTTTCATGATCTTCTGGTGAAACTCCTTCTTTGTGCGATACCCCACACGCTCGTACTTGCCGGCGACAGGGTAGTCGGCCCTGAGGCCCGTCGGCGCCACCACATGGCAGACCGAACACTTCTTCTGCGACGGGTCGGGGTGGAACTGTCGGCCGACCAATCCCGTCACCGTATACATCTCGAGGTCGTATTTCTGATCGGGAACCGGGATGTGGCCGTCGTGGGTCTCGTGACACTCCACGCAAGCATCCACGTATGGACCATCCACATGAGGATGCTCGGGGCCGCCTCCGGTTCGCACCGCCCACTCGGTCTTGTGGTGATCGTGGCAGGCCCGACAATCCTTGACGCCCTTGGCGTAAGCGAATTCGCGTCTTTCCGAATCCGGCTGCGCAACGGATTCGTGACAGACTGTGCAAGCGTTGGCGTCCGGATTGGCGTCCTTCAGCCGAACGTGATCCAAGTGATCGAATCGGACGACGGATCTGCGATCCTCCGTGAAGGTCGGCGTCTCGATCTCCTCCCCCTTCACCCCCTTGTGACAGCTCATGCAGACGTCGGTGCGGTAGGTCGTCACCGAGTCGCCGAGCGAAAACTCCATGCGGCTGAGAGGAGCCCCGTCTGCCGAACCGTGACAGAGAAGGCAGTCCTGAAAACCGGGATTGTCCTTGGGGAGGTGAGAAGCGTGCGAGAAGCGTTTCTTCTGGATGCGCGATCGGATGGCGGGGATCCGAGCGAGATGGCAGTCGGCGCACTTGCCCTTCGGCGCCTCTCCCGTGATGTGGGGATGGGCCTGCCGCGTGATGACGAATTCCGCGGGCCGGCGGCGGTCCGCGACGTCCTCTCGCCGGTTCGTCTCCCAAGTCACGAGCCGGGACGGATCGTGGCAGGCCACGCAAGCGTTCTTGTCCTTCGGCTTGGCGCCGATGTCCCCGTGATCCTTGATTTCGCGAAACGTCGTCCCGCTTTCCTTGCCCCGAACGTCCTCCTTCCGGTGGCAGTCACTGCAACCCGCGAACGTGTCCAATCTGAGATCCTGTCGGACCGGATAGTCTCCCGTGGATGACCCCGGGAGATAGGCGTGACACGCCATGCACCCCTGAGCCTTCAAGGTCTTGGACTTGTCGAGGGCCTCTTTGTTCTGATGGTCGACGTGATGAAATGACAGATCGGCACCGCTTTCGAGGCGACGCATCGAGGTCGAGACTTTCAATCCACGGGTGGCGGCATCGCGATGGCATTCCGCGCACGACGTCACCCCGAAGGTGTTCGCGCCGAGCTCGGCCGTCGCCTGCTTCGTCGCCGCGTGACAGGCGTCGCAGGACCTCGGATCGGAGAGACCTGCCGTTTCCAGGTGGTCCTTGTGACGGAACTTCAAGATGTCGCTGGCTGCGTGTTCCATGCTCGGCATGGAATTCAAGGCGTCACGGAATCGCTTTCCCGCGCCGTCCTTCTGGGCGAGATCATTGAAGCGAGCGAAACGACCGCCGCGTTTCCCAGGGTCGTGACATTCGAGGCAAGTTCCGAACCCTGATGGGATCCAGATCGTGTCGAGTTCTCGCTGAGACGCGGGGAGATGCTCGTAGTTGGGATCCCAATGGCAAGCTCGGCAATCCATCCCGTCGACCAAATGATCTTCGTGGCGAAAACTCGGAAACTTGCGGGCGGCCTCGCGGATTCCGGCAAGCGTCGTCGGGGACGTGCTGAGGGAAGGTGTGCCTTTGCCGGGGCCTGTTTCCACCGAAACGTGACAAAACTTGCAGGTGGATTCGGGTTCGAGGAGTCGCCCCTCCCCGGTCTTCTTGGACCAATCGTGGCACCCACGGCAATCCCTGGCCACCTCGGCCTTCCCCTCGTACCACTCCTCGGGCACATGCCGCCCATGGGGAAAGATGGTCGGCTCCTTGGGGGCCACTGAGCCCTCGGGCCGACTCGACCAAGTGAACGGCATGCACAGGAGAGCCGAGAGCAGAAACAGGCTTCGCACGGTCATCACCCCCCTCCGAGCAACGACTTCAGGAGGTCGGGCTTGACCAACAGAAGGATGACGAGGACCAAAAGAAGTGCCGCCACGAGGACCAGGAGTCCCTTGAGACCCCCACTGGAATTCGAAGCCACGTTGCGAACGACGACGAGATCACCTTTCTTCAAGGCGTCCTTCCACTGATCGATGCGGATATATCCCTTGACGAGCAAGACCTCTCCGGGATGCCGATGC
The DNA here is from genome assembly GCA_964559135.1 of uncultured Planctomycetia bacterium. Taxonomy (GTDB): domain Bacteria; phylum Planctomycetota; family DRQF01; genus DRQF01. Next base: position 28,203 of record CAZLGG010000041.1, on the reverse strand, counting down.
TCCTCGGCCGCGGCGTGAACGACTTCCTCCGCCTGAAGGCGAGTGATCGTGCCTTCGTGGACGAGATAGTCCACCGCCTTCTCATAAGGCTTTGCCGCAAGATTGCGCCCCTCCTTGTCCGTGTCCAGGACGAAGAGCGCCTCCACGCCCCCGAAGCGCAGGCTGGCCTCGGGTTCGAGCGGCATCCGAGACGACGGGGCGAGCTTCTCGCCGTTGACGTAGGTCCCGTTCCGGCTCCCGAGATCTTCGATGAAGAAGCGCCGATTCGCGAAAATGATCCTCGCGTGGCTTCCGGAGACGGACTGATGCTCGATGACGCAGTTTGCGGATTCGTCGCTTCGGCCGACGAGCCAACTCACCTTGTCCACGTCGTCGATGCGTCGGATCGCCTCGTTGCAAATCACGAGTCGTGGCCGTGCCGTCTTGAAGGCAGCAACTTCAGCCAGAGACTTGAGTTTCCCATCTTCCCCCGGCGATAGGGTCTCGGACTCTTCCTGAAGCTGACCGAAGTCCTGGCGACTTGCCATGACCGTCTTGTTGGCCCCGCCACCCGATTCACCCACGACGATGACGACCAGTTTCGTGTCGCCGATCTGAAGAGCCGTCCCGGGAGCGAGAGGGTGTTTTTGCCCCTCCTCGAGGACGGGCCCGTTGTGAATCAGCGTGTGATTCGAACTCCCTGAATCCTCGATGAAAAGGGCCTCGCCGTCGGCCACGATGCGGGCGTGACTGCCCGAGGCCTTTGGATCATTCAAGGTGATCGAACACTTGTCCGAACGGCCTATCGTCAGGCCGTCAGCTATGGGGAATTCCCCTGTCGTCCCATCCGGGCCGATGATGCGAAACGAAAGAGCGGGCATCCAAGATCCTTCTTCACCATGCGGGGCTTCGACGGAAGGCCCGGTTCGAATTCAGCGCTGCTCGGACGAGACGACCGTCTCTTTCCGGCCCGGTGCGACGACCGGCGTCGGCGGCTGCTTCCTTACCCTGTACACTTGGCCATCTCGAATGTAAAGCCTGCGCATCTCCTCGAGATTCATCGGTCGCCCGCCAATCCTCCCGAACAGGGTCATCTGATGGCCTGATTCATCGACGGCTCGGTCGCGATCCAGTGCCTTCGAAATGGCGAGAGCGGGCCGCGACTCCGGGAACGAGGCAATGAGTTCGGGCATGGGTGGTGGCGCCCAACCGTACGGACTTCTGGGGCCGTCGCCCGGTGTCACCATCGCCGCGACCTTGAGGCCGTTCTTCCCGTCAGCAAGATAGGCGTAGACGCTGTCGTTGGTCATCGCGATCTTGACCTGGTTCAGGTCGTTGAGAGCCCCCCCGGCGTTCCAGGTCTGCTGGATTGTGGGGGATTCCGGTCGCTCGAGATCGAGGATCACGAGTCCCTGCGCTCCGGCGGACACATACCCATAGGTCTTGGCCACGTAGATGTCACGGGCATCGGGAATCGAGACGGCAGCTCCCTGGACCAACCTCATCCGCTCGGGGAATGTGATGTCCACGACCTTGACCCCATCGTCGTCGCAAACGAACGCGTAACGGAACTGAACGGCGACGGACCGCGGATTGACGATGAGAGGCGCCGGCACCTCGGCGATGATGCGCGGCTCCAAGGGATCGCTGATGTCGACCGCGACCAGCCCCTTCTTGCAGCAGACGTAGACCGTCGTCCCGGCGACCGCGAGATTCTCGGCGCCGTCGAGGGCGCCACCGGGATTGAAGGTCACGACCCGCTCGATGAAGTTGTTCTGCGGGTCTCCGTCAGTGAGACAGTCCACATCCACGAGAATCAATCCCTCGTAGCGGTCGGTGACGTAGAGATAGCGGTAGCTCTCGTGCAGATTCTGCTTGCGACCGCGGTAGGTGTAGACCTGCTCCATATTTTCTTCGCGAACGCGCCGGCTCATGCTCGTCCTGTTGTTGATGGGGAGCGCCACGGCCGCGGCGAAAGCCGTCGGGACGTGAATGTCCTGGCCCAAGGGCGACACGGGAGCGGTCACGATCTTCTCGGAGAAGTCCTTGTTGAAGACGTTGGCCACGTCGTAGACGACCACGCCCTTGTCGCCGCCGGCCGTGTAAAGATACTCGCCGCGCAACTGCAAGGAGCGCACGTGACCCGGATGCTCTTCGAAATCATGAATGATACGCCCCCCTTCGACGAACTTCTCGTACTCCTTGGGGTAGGCCAAGCTGTGGAGCTTTGAGCCCTTGACCGCCTGGGGCTCCGCCCACTCGGCGGTACGAACGGCGTAGACCCCGTCCTCGCCGGCGCCGACCCAGCAGTTCGGCCCCATATACCCCACCTGATTCGTGCCGAGCAGCATGACTTGAGCCAGCCAAGCGTTGTTGTCGTTGGCCTCGGAGACGTGACAGTCGTCGCAGGTCCGCGTCTCCGTTTTGCGCACCGTGTGGGGGAAGTGGGTATTGAAGAGCTGGCTGGACATGCCGTTGGCGCCCATGGTCGGGATCGCGCCGTAGATGCGACGCCTCTGACCGTCCTCGGAGGAGATCAACACGGCGGACGAGGACCGCACCGGTGCGATCGTGTTGCCTTTCACGTTTCCGGAGACTCCCAAGAGGAATTCCGCGTCGCGCACGACCTGGGGATTGTAGGTGGCGTAGTTCTTGAGGATGTCGCCCTCGAAGTGATTGGAGGGCGTCTTCATGTTGGCCCTTTGGGGCAAATGGCAACCGAAACACGCGGTGACCCACGAGGTGTGACAGGCGTAGCACTCCATCTTGCTGTCCTGGTGCGCAAGATCGACGGTTCGCATGCTGTCCAATTGGCCCCACGTGCGATTGTCCTTCCGAATCGTCTTCGCGTAGGCCGCCTTCGGATTGTAGTGCGGGTTCCCGGGAGTCACGGCATCCTTCACCTGGCTCACTTCCCACGGATCGCGGTCTTCCTCGACCATGGACCTCTGGAAGATCTTCTTGTCCTTCCGGAAGAAGACGGGCTCGCCCCAGGGTGTCCTCAGGTCCGCCAGCCGTTCCGGCGCGAGCGAGAAATGTCCGGGGGAACTTGCCGCCGGTCCCGTGGCCGGGCCCAGTGTCGCCTTCTTCGTGACGGTGCCGTGACAGTCCTGGCATCGGATCTCGACGGCCGCCTGGTACTCCGAGTAGACGTTCCCGTCGTTATGGGCGTCGTAGGTGAAGTGACAATCGACGCAATGCATCCCCTTCTCGGCGTGAATGTCCTTCAGGTGCACGGCCCTGCGTACATGCTCGGAAGCGGGCTTGAAGAAGTCCGCGTTCTCGCCTTGGATCCCTTCGAGGGGATAGACGCCCTTGAACTTGTCGGGATCGTCGTAGGAGATGATGTTCCCGTCCTTGTCGAGCAGGTTCCCCTTACGGTCCATCTTGAACGCCGCGCGGAACATCCACCCGTGGCTGTGATAGTCGGCGAACTGGGTGTGCTTGGCCCTCGGGTTCACCGTGACCGCCGAGTCGTCGAGGAAGTCCCGATCGCCCCACTTGCCCTTGAGTGCCGCTTCCTCCGGGTTTCGGAGAAGTTGCTGGACGAACTCCTCGTGGGAGAGATCCCTTTTCTTCCTCGGAAAGAGCAATTCCGCGTCGGCATCATAGGTCCACATCGTGAAACCGTAGTAGGAGTTCACGAAGGAGTTCGGCTGATGATGGTGGCACACCATGCATTGACTGGACGGGATCGCCGAGGTGAGCTTGTGCTCGAGGGGATGACCTCGTTGGTCCTTCGGGATCGTCGGATCCGGGTTGTCCGGACGGGTGAGACCCCGGTTGCCGAACTTGGCATACTTGCCTGAGTGGGTCGGCGAACGGTCGTTCGCGTAGACCATGTGGCACGCCGTACAACCGCTGCCCCGATAATCGCCCGGTTGATCGTTCGTCCCGAAGAACGACAGGTACGGGTCGTTCAGTCGGGTCTTGTGAATGTTGAGGACCGGCAGATCGACGCGGTTGAGGGTACCCAGGCCCCGGTCGGAGAGACGATTGTTCGGTCGACCGGCGTCCTCCAGTTTGTCCGGAACGCCGACGAGCGGAATCGGAGCCCCGTTGAAGCCGAGCGCGGGGCCGCCGAGACGGCTGCCCTGCTCGAAGACGCGGAAGACGTTTCCGGGCTGCATGATCTCCCAACGCGGCAAGGGAAGGAGCAGACCGAAGCTGAAACTGTTGGCTTCGATTTCCGCGGGCGTGGGTGCTCGCCAGCCCCCGTTTTCGGTGCGCACGAGGTGATTGACTCGCTGGAGACGGCCCTCGGGGCTGTACGACTCGCCCAGGAATGCCCGTTTCTCGGACACGATGCCGTTGGCATAGCCCGCTACCGCCCAGAAATGGGAGGCCGTGGTCATGATCGATTTCGACACGTTGAGGGTGTGGTTCTCGTGACAGGGGGCGCACGTGGTGCGGGCCACGCGAAGATCGCCCGGGTTCACGAAACGGATCCAGTCCCAATTCTCCTTCATCGTCAGGGTGTAGGAACGCTCGGGATTCGCACCGCCCTTCGGCCACCGATCCGGGAAGCTCGCCTTGGGATGCCCCTCCTCGACCGTGAGAGCCTTGCCGTCTCCCCCGTGGCAGTCGACGCAGGAGATCCTCACACTCCCTCCGTGGGGTTCCTCGACACCCGTGTGGCAAGAGATGCACCCGGAGCTCCGGTCCGCCAGGAGCCGTGCGCCGTTTTCGCCGTCATAGGCGGCCGTGTCGAATCTCTCGTCACCGTGGGCGATGACGCCTTTCTCGGCGGACTGCCATTCCGAAAACGGCGGCCGATGGTCGGCGCAACCCGCGGCGAAGAGCCAGACCGCACAGCAGAGCAGGCTGGAGACGAATGCGAAACGTGCGGCCTTGGAGTAGGCGGGGGAATTGGTCGCGATGGCCATGATGTTTCCTCAGTAGGTCACCGTGAGGTCCAGGAACACGGAGTACAGGACGTCGTCACTCTGGTAGATCTTGCGGAAGCCGGCGCCCGGGAAAAATGCGGAGGCGCCCACGTTGACGATGATGTTGTTCGTGAGGAGGGGGCGCCACGTGGTGCCGAAGAAGATCTCCGCCCCGATGTCCTGGGGAACGTCCTCGAGCTCGAGCAGGACCTCGAGGGGGTCGGTCTTCAAAAACCGCAGGTAGTTCGCGCCGATCTGCGCCCGCCACGTGGGGGTGATCTCGGCGTCGAAGGCACCCCCCAACAGCAGAAGACCCGGGTTCACGAAGTTGGACTGCCCTTCGAACTTCGACGTCGTCAAGTCCGGAAGAAAGCTCAAGCGGGGAGTCAACGCCACCCCTGGAAGCCGAATGTCTTGGCGATTGAAAAACGAGAACTCGCCTCCCGCGAAGTTCGGCGCGTCGACGATGGCGTCGAAGCCTTCCGCCTTGCCGTCGCGGGCGTCGGAGTCGCCCGAGGCGTACATGGCGTAGATGCGAAAACGCATCCAGTCGACGTCGTACGAAATCTCCAGAGCCGCGAATTCCGCGTTGATCGTGGTCTTCCGGCCCGCGATGGCATTCGTCGATTCCTCACCCACGACCTTGTAGAGGGCGTGAGTGACGTTGAAGCGTCCGAAGTGCCCCTCGCCCGTCCAACCGAAGTAGAACGCATCGATCTTCTTTTTCTTGATGAGGCCGACCGGATTGGGGCGGGTGAGGAATCCGTTTCGATTGAAATGCAAGGACGGCTCGTCGTGATTCCAATGGAATGACAACTGAGCGGTGTAGCCCAGGACGATGAAGTCCTGCTTATAAAGATTAGCAATCAGGATCTGCTGATCGCGTTCGGCAAACCGGTTCAGTTCCGAATTGGTCTCCTTCTCGAGCATGTTGAAGAAGACGAGGTTGTATTGCCAACGATTGGAGTCCGCATTTCCGAAGATCCGGACACCGAGATTGATGTCGTCGAAGATGAATCCCCGGAAATCGCTGCGGAACGGAAAAATGCCGACTTCGCTGGAGATGAAGTCGAAACGATCGTTCAGGTCACCCAGATGGATTTCCACGAGGGCTTCCTGCAGGGCGATGTCGGTGGTCGTGCGATCCTTGCCCTCACCCACGGAGATATTAACAACTCCTACCTCGTTGACATGCAGGCTGGTCACGTCGAAGACGGGGGTGATCCGTACCCGCCAGTCGACGGGCTTGAAGGCCTCTTGGCCCTTGAACAGATCGATACTGAGGGCGGTCTTGGAGGAAAAGAGGAACTGATCCCCGTCCCCGAAATGGGAGGAATTGTCGAACGACGCGCCTGTGATCCCAGTGGGCGTGGGCACCCTGTGGCCCTCCACCAAGATTTTCTCCGTGAGCGTCAATCGAAGAAAGATGTCCTCACCGATGATGGGGAAATCCCCCTTGAGGACGTTTTGGCGATAGGGGTCGTACCACCGATTCCCCGGCTCATTGACGATGTAGGGGGGCTGCGGAAGAAGCGACCACGGATCCCTGTACCAGCGATTGGGCACCTCCTGGAAGTGAGGGAGGGGCGGAGCCTCCTGGACAGCGTCGATGCCTCGGTCCACGGCCTCTTCCCGGCTTTCGGCCTCTGTCGAGCGCTGCTTCTCCTGTTGCCTGTTCGCGTCCTGGACGGCCCTCGAGAGTTCGTCCCCATTTCGAGCGGGGGGTTCATCTTGCTGGGCCGATAGGGTCTGCAAGGCAGATCCCCAGGCGGCGACGATCACCATCGTCAGGGTCAACAGAACGACGCGGCACCTCTCCCTTGCGGGCGAGCGGCGCATGTTCATCAGCACCTCTCCCTATTCCGGCACATTTTCCCTGTCACCGCGACATGGTGCCGCGCGACCGACCCATGTCATCGGGAAATCCCCCCGGGGTCAAGTGTCATATCGGGAAATTTTTCCAGATGGGGACTGGCGGGGCAAAACGGTGTCCTCTATCTTGGCCCTCCAGAGCCGGGCCTTGATCGAGGTCCGCTTTCGAAGGGAATCGAGTTGCGGCGAGGTTTCGAAGTGAATCCCGGGCCCCGCCGACGGAGGAAGTTGCGATGCCGTCCACCCGTCGTCTGCGATTGGCGCTCCTTGTGCCGTGTTTGATGGTCGTGCCGTTTCTCCTGCTCAACTGCGGCGGGGGAGGCAGTGACGGTGACAACATCAAAGGCGTGTTCTTCGCTCCCCTCGTGGATGCCAACGGCCAGTTGATTTCCCTCACGGCCCAAGAGGTAGACATCATCATCCGACGGGCGGCCGCAGCCGTCGATGCGCCCAACATGATCGTGGCCGTCGTCGACCGCGTGGGGCGCCCTCTCGGGATTTGGTCGCGCAATCCAGCGCCGACCACGAATGACGTCAACATCGCGCTTTCCATCGCTCGAACGGGCGCATTCATGAGTTCCAGCCAAGGGCCGATCACCTCCCGAACTCTCGCCTACATCAGCACATTCCATTTCCCTCCCCAGTTCAGCGGCGTGACCCGAAACCCGATCCCCACGTCCCCCTTCACTCTGGATGCGACACTGGCCTCCCAGCCCACGACCGCAGGCGTGGCGGGCACGCCTCAAGGGCCGCTCTGGCAGATCTTCTCCTCCAATCGGGGGGCGCCGTTCGCAGGGCAGGATCTCTTGAATTCCGGCTTGCCCGCCTTCACGAACTATTCGCCGCCGACCAACGGCTTCACGGACATGCGAATCCCTTCCCCGAGTCGCGTGGATGGCTCGGGAAACCCGGTCTTCGGCGTGGCCGGCACGGGGCTCACCTATCTCGCCGGCGGCATTCCGATCTACAAGGCCGGAGATACGACCCAGCTCCCGCCTGACGTCCCGATTTTCGGTTTCCCCGGCCCGAACGGGCAACCGCAGATCACGAGCAACGAGTTCCCCACCGACGCCGCCCTCGCCGCACGTGTCGTCGGGAGCGTCGGCGTCTACATCACCGACGCCATGGGCAATCCGATGGAGGACGTGGCCGAGTACGCGGCGATGCGTTCTCTTCAAAGCGATGCGGCGGCAGCGGGCGGCAGCGGGCTCACGAATCTGGGCGTGCCGGCGGCGGCGCTCGCCAACCCTCTCGCTGAGCTCAACCTCTTTCTCCCCTTCGAGATCGTTCCCGCGCAAGGTGGGATCTTCCTCGTGGGGCAGCTCCTCCCTTACGTCAACCAGACGAGTCTTCCCGCCGGGTCGGCCCCCGGAGTCTTCGCGGACGACGGCGTGAACGGTCTCACGCTTCTGGCGTCCTCGGACGGCGGGGAACAGCCCTTCGGCTGGATCATCGGCCCGGACCCCGACCCCCTCGGAAACCTCTCCGTGATGGACGTCCAACAGATCGTGAACCAGGGCATCGCGTCCGCCAACGGGACACGCGCCGCCATCCGCTTGCCCTTGGGCACACCCACTCAGATGGTTTTCGCGATCACGAATCTCGAAGGGCGCATCCTGGGTGCATACCGCATGGAGGACGCTCCCATTTTCTCCTACGACGTCTCCATCACGAAGGCCCGTTGCGTCACCTATCTGTCCAGCTATCCGGGCGGCACGCCTGACATGCACCCGGCCGACGCGGCCCTCCTCAATGCCGCCGGGATTCCGACGGGAATCCCCGGCACGGCCGGAGAGTTCGGCGTGGCGATCACAACCCGGACTCTCGCATTCGGGACCCAACCGTTCTTCCCACCCGGGATCGACGGAGCGCTCATCGCCCCGGGCCCCCTGTTCCCATTCGCCTCCCAGAACGCCGATCCCGCCCAGTTCAATCGCATGGCGAATGCAGCTCCGTCACCCGGTCTCCAGAGCGGAATCATTTTCTTCCCCGGCGCGGCGCCCCTTTACAAGAACGGCCAACTCGTCGGCGGCTTCGGTGTCTCGGGAGACGGCGTGGAGCAGGACGATTTCGTCACGGCGCAGGGGTATGCAGGATTCGAGCCACCCAATGCAATCCGAGTGGACAACTTCACCTTCGACGGGGTGAGATGGCCCTACTTCAAGTTCCCGCAGCTACCGGGCCCCGGGTCCGGCAACTGACCCGAGGCCGGCGGATCACGCGCCGAAGAGATCCGGCCTCAGGAGGTAGAGAAGCGCGCACGCCAACGCGATGAGGACGGCGACGGCCAGGGCGATCTTGAGGCCCTGACCTGATCCCGCAGAGGAGCCGGGGCCGACTCCCCCCTCTCTGACGGCGCGAAGAGCCTTCGACCAGTCCGTGACCGAACAGGCCCCTTCGAGAATGAGATACTCGGCCGGATGCAGAGGCGATCTCTCCGCAAGCGTTTTCGCCTTGGACGATATCATCCCCTTCTTGACGAGCACTCTCAGGACGACGGTATTCTCGGTGCTCTGCTCCAACGGCTCGAGATCCGCGTCGGCGTCGGCGAGGAACAGCGCATCGACGATACCGAACCGCACGGCCGAGCCCGGTCGAAGTTCCCTGGAATCCATGATCGGAATGGGTTTCCCATCGATGTAGGTCCCGTTCTTGCTCCCCTTGTCCTCGAGGAAAAATCGATTCTTGTCGAGCTTGATGACGGCGTGCTGAACGGAAACCGTCGTGTGATCGATGGCGAGATCCACATCACTCTCGGCCGTACGACGTTTCCGCCCGACAGCGAATTCCGTGTTGATGATGGGAACGCTCTCCCGCTTCCCTTCCGTGTCGAAAATCAAACGCGGATTCATCCTTCGGATGAACTGCATCAAAGAGATCGATGGCGCGCCGTGGCCCGACTTATCCAAGACGAGGGTGGCGTCGTCCTCTGATTCCTCCTGGACCTTACGGGCGGCCAAGGCCTCCAACTCCTCACGGGAGCGCGGCTCGGAACGGATCGTCGCTTCCGCATCCTCCCCGTCGGATGCCGGGAGCACCCGTGACGAGGAACCGCCTCCCTGGGGAACGACGGTCGATTCCAGGTTCGGGTCCACCGCGGGCGGCGGCGACGCCTCAGCGGGGGCGGGGGCTCCCGGAACGACGGTCGACTCCAACTCGTCGATGGGTTCGGGCGCCACGAAGTCGAGAGTGAAGTCCTCCGACGTCTCCCCGGCGAGCGCGTCGCCGACGGCCTCGAGAGGGGTGTGAAGGGTGGTGCTCTCAGCCCCCTCGATGACAACGTTCTCGACCCCTTTCACCGCGGGTTTTTCTTGCGTCGTGGCCTCCGTGGCAACGGGAGAGTCCTCCGGCGCCTCGGAGTCCGGGAGCGGGAGCATCTGGGTCGCGGCGGGGACCTCGGCATCCTTGACCTCGATGGTGGTGAGCCCGAGCGTCAACGTGAGACCCGCCTTCAGGGGAAACCGGTCCCCTTGGCCGAGAACGGGGCCTCCCTCGACCCGCGTCCTGTTCGAACTTCCCAAGTCTTCGATCGCGAGGTTGCCGTCGTCGAGAGCGACCACGTGGGCATGATGACCGGACGTCTTCGGGTCGCTGAAAACGCAGTCGTTGTCGGGATGCCTCCCCAACGTCATACCGACGGACACCCCGTACTCGCGGGGCGCTCGGTCCGGCTCGCAAACTCTCAGGACAAACTTCTTCATGGGCGGTACTCTTATGGAATCGGCATCCTACTCCTCATCTCACATGAGATCGAGTCGATGGCAAGAGCGGGCCCTCTCTCCTACGCACCCGGGCTTGCCGGCAGCTCGCCCATCCTTCGGAGGAAACGGCGCACACCCCAGACCCCAAGATAGCAAAACGGCGTGTCCGCCAACGCGATGGCCAATTTGAAGAGATAGATCTGACCCATGATCACCAGACCTTCCTTCCACCCCATGCGGTAAAAACCGTAGAAGAGGAAGGAGTTGACGATGAAGGTGTCGACGAGTTGGGACACCGGAGTCGAACCGTTGTTACGAAGCCAAAGATACTTCCCCTTCGTCAGGCGGCGCCAGAAGTGGAAAAGGAAGTTGTCGCAGAGCTGAGCGGAAAGATAGGCCAGCATCGACCCCGTCACCAACCAAGGCCCCACGCCGAAGCACGCCTTCCATGCCCGCTGCATGGCACGCCCGTCGGCGAAACCGAGCCCCTCGACCTTCCAGGTGGCGATCGCCGGTGGCAGATAGATCGTGGCCTGGACCGTCGCCAACATGAGGACGCTCATGGCGAACCCGAGGACGACCATGCGATCCGCACGCTTCTTGCCGTAGATCTCCGAGACGATGTCGGTACATAGGAACGTCAAGGGATACGTGATGATGCCCGCCGTCAGCGGAAAATCGAACCAGTAGAAGAGCTTCGCACCGATGATGTTCGTAAGGACCAACAGGGTCACGAAGACAGACACGAGAAGCAGATAGACGCGCTCGGACCAACTTGCTTCCAGGTGATAGAGTGTCCCGTGGAGTTCGAGCGACGTGGCTTCGGTCTGGGTGGAAGAGGGCGTATTCATGGCGCCCAAGTTACCCGGCCCAAGGAGGACCCGCAAACTGATGTCCCCTCTCCCGGAAAAACGGTTTCGGCGCACACGGGAAAACTTTCACTGCCTTCATTGCGGCACCTTCGTGCCGGGGGATGGGTTCACCAACCACTGCCCACGATGCCTCTACAGTTGCCACGTCGACGTGCGCCCGGGTGACCGTGCCGCGGATTGTGGAGCTCCCATGCCGCCCGTACGAGCGCGGCGTGACGGCAAGAAAGGGTTCATGATTCTCCATCGCTGCGAGGCCTGCGGTCACGAGAAGTGGAACCGGGTCGCGGACGACGACGACGTGGACGAATTGACCGGGTTGCTTTGAGCCGACGCCGTGACGCGCGAACGTCCGATCAGAGGCCGGACTCGTCCAAGAGCTGCATGAGGAGGCGGCGGCGACCATAGAGTTCCCGGAATGCGATCATGGCCTCCGCAAAGCTCTCTTCGTCGTGGGCGAGGTCCGAGAGGTCGCGAACCGTCTCCAGGTACTCGACGGCTTTCAGGTAATTGGAACGTCGGGCAACCTTGGCCATGCCGTGGGCCGCGATGAAAAGCCATCCCGCGGCATTCGCGGGATGGGATTCCATGATCTCGTAGGCCGACTCCGCCAGGAATCTCGGGTCCATGGTCTGTGTCGTGACGAGACCGTCGGCTTCCAGGATGTCGCCCTCGTCGAGGTAGATGCGAAGAAGGATTTCCGGATGACCTCCGTCCGCACGGAGGCGAGCCAGCACCTCCTCTCGAATCACCTCCCAGCACCCGTCGACGGCATCCAAGAGGGACTGGAAAACCTCCCAAGTCGGCTCGTCCACGAATGCGTCGATGGCGGCGAGAATCCCCGCGTCCAACTCCGAAGTGCGGGGTTCTTCCCCCATCGCCTCGTAAATCTCCCTCACTTCCTCCTTGCGGACCGCATCCGGCCGTCGGAGGACACGGCGCGCCAACTCCCTTGCCTCGGACCTCTCTCCCGAAGCGATGAGAGCTTCGATGAGATCGACGGCGTCACCGGTGTTGCGGAAATGGGAACGCCCGACGATCACGGCGTAATCGGGCTTGTTTCTCGACGCATAGATCTGACCCAACAGATGCTCGACTCTGTGACGGTCGGCCTGAAGGATCGCGCGATCCAGATCCAGCTTCTCCCCGTGCGCAACGGGAAAAACCAGCGGGATGTGCCGAAGATGTTCGGTGCAAATCCGGATGACCGCGTCTTCGTCTTCGCGAGTCACCACGCTTTCCAGCAAGGTCTCCCCCAGATGCTTGAGGTATCCGGAATCGTCTCCGACCCAAAGGCAGAAGACCCGCTCCATGACCTCCGCCCGATCGAGAACACTGAGTGGGTTTTTGGCTTCCCGTTTCAGCACGTCGGCGAGGAAACCCGGGACCTGTTCCAAGGCCCGAACCAGGTGCCCCATGCGGTCGTCCAGATAGAGGAAAACCCGAGGCATGGTCTCGAGGAGGTACAGAGCGGTCTCGACGGCGACTTCCGGTTCATCCGGCGTGCTTCGTTGCAGGTCCCTCAAGAGTTCCGACAGATCGGAGGAGATCTGACTCGCGGAAGGCAAGACCCCGGCCTCAACGCGCCGGATCAACTGTCCGATGCGTCGTTTGAACCTGCGATACGTGGATGAGCTGGCCATGGGGGCCCATGATACGGATCGGGGCCCCCAAACAACACCACCCCGAGATTCTCGGCAGAGAAGGGTCTCAGAGACCGAAAAGCGGGAGAAGATCCTGGGGAGCGTACGCGGTGGGACCTTTCCCACGTGCGAGCACCCAACTCTTGACGACGAGAAGCGAGGAGCGGCCGGTGACGGGCTCGGTGGCGAGAAGGCGCCCCCACCGTTGCTGCACACCATAGCGGCGCCACGCGTCGTAACTGAGAGTTCGCCCGATCTTCTTCGCTCCCGCCCCCACACCCTGGATGCGGCGAGCGAGCACACGGTTGTCCCGCCGAATCACCAGCCGCCAGGGCCGGCCTCCCTTCACGGGAAGCAGGTCGAATTCGGACGTGGGGTGTCCATCCAGAATCCCCTCACCCACGAAGGTCGCGCGATAGCTCGCCAGGTGCGGAGGCAAAAGATCCACGATTCTCAGGCTCGACTCCGCCAGGCGGACGTCTTGGGGCTCCGCAAGGGTCACCCACCGTCGGGATTCGGGCGTATACCGGCGGACCTCGACGCTCCCCGCGGCATCCCGTTTCACCCAGTAGCCCATGGGAGGCAGACCGCCCCGCCTTTGTTGCCTGAGAATCAGGTGAGCGGACCCATCGGGAGCCCGCCTTCGCCGAACGAGGATCCTGAGCGTCCGGGACCCGGCCCGGGGGTCCAGAATTCGGAGTGTGGCGTCGAATTTTTCCTCCCTCACGGATTTCCAACGTCGGGCGATCCCCATCAGCAGTCGGTCCGCCCCGCGGCGACGCCCGGGCTTGATCTTGGCGCCGCCTCCCGCTCCCCCGGGGCGGGGCACGCCGCTGCCCGTGGAGGACGAGGGCTTGGTGGAAGGGTTCTTGGCCCGTCGCTGATCCAAGATCCTCTTGGGCAAGCGCTTGGGTGCCGGGCTGACCCGGGGCGGCGGTCGGGTCGGGATCGGACGAGGCGTGGGGCGGGGAACCTGAGCGAAGAGCCCGCCCGAAAACATGAGAGCCAGGGCAAGAACGAGGCTCTGCGATCCTCTGGTCCGATTCATGGGTTTCTTCTCCGCACGCCTCGCGCTCCGGTCTTCCTGACGCCGCCGGTGGCTCCACGTTACAAGGAAAAATCGGGTCCATCCCGGCACAAGGTTTGCATATGACACCTCCCGTCGTTCGACCTGATCGAGGAGATTGCATGCCTTCCGAGTCCCTGGAGAACCCAAGCCTGGCCGCGGCGGTCCGCTGGGGTCGGATGCTGCTCATCCGCCGTTTCGAGGAGACCGTGGCCCGTCTGCTCGCGGAGCGCAAGCTCGGGGGCACGACGCACCTGTGCATCGGCCAGGAAGCCGTCGCCGTGGGGGTCTGCGGCGCCATGGAACGGCGTGACCAGGTGGTGAGCAACCATCGCGGGCACGGTCATCTCCTCGCGAAGGGGGGGGATCCGGCGCTCCTCCTCGCCGAACTCGCTGGGCGCGTGGGGGGCTATTGCCGGGGGAAGGGAGGCAGCCAGCACGTGGCGGTCCCGGAAATCGGCTTCATGGGGTCGAACGGCATCACCGGGGGAGGCCTACCCATCGCCCTCGGCCTGGCCCTCGCCGCCAAGAGATCGGACGAGAACCGGGTCGTCGTCTCCATGTTCGGTGACGGCGCGTGCACGACCGGCAATTTTCACGAGTGCCTCAACTTGGCCACCCTCTGGCGCGTCCCCCTGATCTTCTGCTGCGAAAACAATCTCTACGCGATGTCTCAACCGGTGAAAGAGGGGGTTTCCGCGGGCAGTCCGGTGAATTGGGCGCGGGCCTACGGTTCCATGCCCGTCGCAACGGTGGATGGCAACGATGTCGAAGCCGTCCGCGGGGCCTATCTCAGACTCGCCGACGACGTACGCCGCGGCGGCGGGCCCGCGTTTCTCGAATGCCTTACCTATCGCCTTTGCGGCCATTCCCGCAGCGATGCCCGACTCTACCGGACACGAGAGGAAGAGGACGCCTGGAAGGAACGAGATCCGATCCAACGCTGTGGCGATTCGCTTCGGAAGGAGGGACTCGGGGAGGAACTCGCCGCTCTGCAAGAATCCGTCGAGGAGGAGATCACGGCGGCCGTGAACCAGGCCATGTCTTCGCCGCCGGGTGACGCCACCTTGGCGCGAGGGGGGCTCTTCGCACCCGAGGAGACACCATGACTTCAAAGTCCCTCAGTTTCAGGGAAGCCATTCGCGAAGCCCTGGTCGAGGCCATGCGCGCCGATGAAACCGTCTTCCTCATGGGCGAAGACATCGGCGTCTACGGCGGCGCCTTCGGTGTCTCGAAGGGGCTCCTCGATGAATTCGGACCGGAGCGCATCCTTCAGACACCCATCTGCGAGAACTCCTTCGTCGGCGCGGCGGCGGGCGCGGCGGCGGGGGGCCTGCGGCCCGTCGTCGAGATCATGTTCGCCGACTTCCTCACCTGCTGCACCGACGCCCTCGTGAACCACGCGGCGAAGTTTCGCTACATGTACGATGGCAAACTCTCCGTCCCCATGGTGCTGCGAACACCCATGGGGCGGCGCTTCGGCTACGGCGCCACCCACTCGCAGAGCCCGGAAGCCTTCTTCCTTCACGTCCCTGGACTGAAGGTGGTGGCGCCCCACTCCCCCAACGATGCCAAGGCTCTTCTCCTGGCCTCCATCCGTGACCCGGACCCGGTTCTCTTCTTCGAGCACAAGCTCCTCTACGACACCGTCGAGGAACGCCGCGACGACACCCCACCCGCCCGACTCGGCGAAGCCCGCGTCGTTCGTCCGGGTCGCGACGTCACCCTCATTTCCTACGCGCGGGGCGTCGCCCTTTCCCTCGAAGCGGCGGCAGCTCTTCTGGAGCAGGGCATTCAGTGCGAGGTCATCGACCTGAGAACTCTTGCGCCGATGGACATCGCCACCTGCGTCGCGTCCGTCCAACGGACGGGGCGCGCGGTCGTCGTGTCCGAGGATTGCCTGACGGGCGGCGTGGCTTCGGCCGTCGCCGTCGAGCTCGGCGAACGTGCGTTCGAACACCTTCTCGGTCCCATCGTCCGCGTGAGCGCAGCCGATGTCCCGGTGCCCTCCGGGCCCGTCCTCGAAGACGCCGTCATGGTGTCGCCCGAGGACATCGCTCGACAAGCGCACCACTTGGTTCGGAGTTATTGATCGATGGCTCATGTGCTTTGCATTCCCGATCTCGGCGGCGTCGACCGCGAGGTCAAGTTCCGCGCCTGGCATGCCGCTCCGGGCGACTCTCTCACCCCCGGACACGTCCTCGCGGTGGTGGAAACGAGCAAGGCCGCCTTCGAGATCGAGGTGGAAGAGCCGGGTATTCTTGTCAAACGACTGGCGGTGGAGGACGAGGACATCCCCATGGGTGCGCCCTACGCCGTGGTGGGTGAGCCCGACGAGACCCTCACGGACGATGAGATCGCCTCGCTGCTCACGGCCGCTGCCCGGACGGAGATTCCGGCCGGCCCAGGGAACCCCACGGCCGTCCCGGAAGACGATCCGGCCCCCGTCGCACCGCGGCCGGCGGCCGTTCCCGCGGCGCGGCGCAAGGCACGCGACGCGGGCATTCCGCTGTCGGCGATCCGCCCCACGGGGCCGCGAGGCGAGATCACGGTGCAGGACGTGGAGCGTCATCGAACGGGAACGGCGGCGTCACGCCATGCTCCATCCCGCGACGGTGGGCGCGTCGATGCGGCCTTTCTGGATCTGATCCGGAGGGATCGCTCCGCCTTCGCAGCGTTGTCCTCGGACATGAAGGCCCACCTCTACCGACTCCACGGGGCCGACATCGGGGAGGGTGTCCAATTCGGGCCGGGCAGTCTCATCCTCGCCGAGGTGATCCGCCTGGGCGACGCGGTCACGCTGCGTGATGACGTCGTGATCGAGTGCGAATCCCTCGAAGCGGGCCCCATGACCTACTTCGGGCCGCGCTCGTCCGTCCGATGCCGAACGGCTCTGTTTCACGAGAACGTTTTCATGGTACGCGACGTGGAGATCGGCGGCGGAGGACATCGCGACCCCACCTCGCACCTGGAGATCGGGGCCCACGGTTTCGTCGGCGAGAACGTCCACCTGAATCCCTGCCGTGGGATTCGCATCGGCGAGGAGGTGACGGTCTCCCGCAACGTGACGGTGATGACCCACAGTTTCGCGCAGTCGGAGCTGGAGGGTTATCCCACGGCTTTCGCCCCGGTCGAGATCGGCGACCGTTCCCAGATCGGCATCCACTGCGTCCTGTTCCCCGGAGTTCGCATCGGGGAGGGCGCCGTCGTCCTGTCCGGGTCCAGTGTGGTCACCGACGTCGGCGCGGGTCGCCTGGCGGGGGGCGTTCCCGCCGTCGACCTCAAGGCCTCCCGGCGGGAACTCTCCGCGGAGACCCGAAAAGAGCTCGCGCGCCGACTGATCCAGGATTTTGCGGCCCTCCTGCGAGGCCGCGGGCGCCAGGTGGACGAGAGAACGACGAAGGGCGGAATCACCCTCGAGATCGAATCCGGAGCGTCGCCGGCTCGGCTGGTTTACGGGGCCTCCCCCTTGGACATCACCACGCCGGCCGGACACGGGGAGATCTGCCTCGTCACCCTCGAGGGGACTCCGCCGGCCCACGGGCCCGCGGCCCGCATCGCCTTGCTGCAGAAAACGATTCGGGGAGAAAGCGGCCCCCTCACGGACAGCTTTCGGGAGTTTCTCCGCAAGCACGGGATTCGCCTCGAACCCCGCACCTGGACCTACCGAGGAGGCTGGATCTGATGCCTTGCACCTGGTCACCGAAACATTACGGCGAGATCCTCACCGCGGCGCGGGCGCAGGGCTACCGCTTCGTCAAGGTCAGCGAGGTGGGGACGTCGCTGCCCGACGATCCGTTTTTCCTCGTTCGCCATGACATCGACATCTCCGTGGAGGCGGCCCACGCCATGGCCCGCCTCGAAGCGGGAATGGGCATCACCACATGCTACTACGTTCGCCTTCACGCACCTTTCTACAACGCCCTGGCTCCCGACCACGCCGAGCGAATCCGGGACATCGCGGACATGGGTCACGAGGTGGGGCTTCACTACGAGCCCGGCTTCTATGCGTCCATGGATCGCGAGGTCGCGGACGGGATCGCCTCCGACATCGCCACGTTGGAGTCGCTTCTCGGAAGGAAGACCGTGAGCGTCTCCCAGCACGAACCGTCCATCGGACCCGTCGTCGAGATCCTGCCCGAGGGTTATCCGTGCGCGTACCAGCGACACCTCGTGATCGACACCCCCTATTTCGGCGACTCCGGCTTCCGCTGGAGAGAGGGTTGCATCTGCGAGAAGCTGGGACACCTCGAGCAGATCCACACCCTGATTCATCCCGCGAACTGGATGCGCAACCCGGTGCCCTGGGAAGACGTCCTCCGCGACCACGCGAAGACGGCGCAGGAACGCATCGACCGGCTGATGGAGGAACACATCGTCTCCCAGCGCGACTACCTCGCCCGGCGTGACGCCCTCGACGCCGCCCGCCGCGCCCGCTACGACCCCTGACCCGCAACCGCGACGGCACGAGGACCGCCCGGCCTTCTTTCTCGCGCTCTGTCCCGCGCCGAAAATCTTCTTGACACTTCCCTCCCAGCCTGCTCCAATGAGGAGGTCGTCGTGGAAGGCATCACGTCCCGCGCCGTCGGCACATTCACGTTCGCAGGCACGGACCGGCGAAGAAACTTCGATGAAAAGGAAATATATACCATGAATATGCAGCCCCCCCCCTATCCACCGCATGGCTTGCGGCACTCATCCTCCTCGCCCTGAGTGAGGTCGTTCCCGTGTCGGCCCAGACGGCTCCCCTTCCCACCCCCATCAACCCCCTGACCTTCGTCGACCCGGGCCGTCCCGCCTACAGCATCGCCACCTACAACGTGCGGCCAAACCCCTGGACGTGCATCCACTGGGCCAATTCAGCGACCCCCATCAATCTTCAATTCCAAGGCGAGGTGGTGGCCATCATCCCGCAAGACGTTCCCCTCAACCACAAGGGCATCATCTTCATCGCGAGCCACGGGTTCCAATCCGATAGCGCCGCGGACATTCGCGGCGCCGACACCTCCATCCGCCGGGTGGTCCCCTTGCTGGCCGCCGGATACACCTGCTTCTACATCAACCACGGCGACCTCAGCCGGCTCAAGACCGAAGGAGGCTATCCTCCCCCGACTCCCAAGGTGGGCTGGACGACCCCGGAGATCCTCCAGCAGCTCCGCGATGCGGTCTGCTTCATCAAGTACCACTCGACCTGGACACAGGGCTCCGGCTCCCAACCCAATCAGTTCCCCGTCGACGCATCCCGGATCATCCTGTCCGGCGGAAGCTCCGCCGGCGTGTTGGGGCTGAACATCCACACGGGATACGGAGCCATGGCCGCCATGATGTCGGCCCTCGAAAGCCCCCTTCCAGGGCCTCCACAGAATCACGACATCTTGGACCCGCGCACGGCGCTCGCAACGGTGGGGGCCGCCGGCTCCGACGCCTCCAATTTCCGTGGACTCGGCGATTGGGCGTTCATCTACCTTCGCCCCAACACTCTCGTGCACCCCTATTATCACGGTGCGATGGTGGGCACCCCGGCGGGAACCCAGCCGGTGGGGGCGCCCTGGTACGACCCCTGCAATCCGGTCATCTTCGATCTGTTCACTCCCAATGCGGACGTTCCTCCGGGGTGTACTCCGCCCACGGGCACGGTCGCTCATCCCGGTGACACGGACATTCGCCCCATGTTGTTCAGCGACCCCACTCCCGACCCTCCGGCTTCGGACTATTCGCCTCTCACCATGGCCCCCTACCCCACGAACTGGGGCCCCGTGGGCGCCCGCTTTCTCATCTTCCCCCAGCGCAACTTCGACCGGACCACTCAAACCTTGAATCCCTGGCCGTCGGCGCCCTACCCGGACCCGACCACCTACAACGAACGGCTCCGGATGATCCTCACCGATAGCTCCGCCGTGAAGGCCCTCATCGGCCCCAACACCCCCAACCCCGACAACCTCCCGTTCACGGGCCCGGTGCTGTGGCTTGGCGGGGCGGACGACCGCTTCTCACCCCAGTTTCAAGCCCAGACCTTCAACACCGCCTGCGTGACGGCCGGCATCCCCAATCGCACCATCATCTTCCAGGGCGAGGGCCACGGATTTCGGGACGCCGATGCCGAGCAAGCCCGTTTGGCGCTGGCCTTCATCTCGAAGCACTTGGACAACAAGCCGGACTCGGATGAGGACGGCATGGACGACCTGACGGAAACGTCCAACATCACGGACCCCCTCGATGCCGACACCGACGGCGACGGGGCCACCGACAACCAGGAGCGCCTGGCCGGGACGAACCCCACGAACCCTCAATCCGTCTTCCGCATCACCGCGCTCACCTTCAGCCAGTCCGCAACGACGCCGTTCGACCAGATGATGACCATCACGTTCCCCACGGTGGCCAACTTCCGGTACCGACTCTTGACAGCGAATCCACCTCCCATTCCCGGGACCAACACGACGCTTCACGGCGTCGTCGCGCTCCGGGAGAACCGCTGGAAGGAGGTGCCGGGGACGTCTTTCCTGGCCGGCGGCAGCGGGTCGCACACCTATACGGTGTCCATGCCGAACCCCATGCAGATGTACACGTCGAGCGGTTATCTGGACGCTCTCAGCACGGAGAGCCGTTTTTTCAAAGTGGAGGTTCGCACCGGCAACGACGGGTACCTGGGGGTCTTCACCCGTCCCGTGGGCCGTTTCGTGGGGGCCATCCTTTCCCCTGACCCCAGCGTCTCCACCCCCCCTCCGCCCGGAAAGAACATCCTGGCCCCCACACTCCACGGCAAGGAACTCTTCGAGGGCAAGTTCGTCACGGCGACGATGAGTGACATGGTGTTCGACGCCAACACCGCTCCCCTCCTCGCCGCCACCGACTTCTTGGGGCTCAGCTATCTGGGCAGCCAAGCGAGCACGCTTCAGGGGCTCTTCCACCGTTACGTGGTTCTCGTGACCCACGACTCCAGTCGGCGGCCGGCGCAGCTCAATCCACCTTCCCTCCAACTGAACGCCCCGATGCTCAGCGATCACGGCATGGAGGGGGATTGGTGGCCGGTCATCTCCAACACCACGACCACCGCCAACAACGACACCCTTCATCTGGACACGGCGCCTTCGAGCATTTCGGTCTCCGCTCTTCCACAGGCCTCATCCGTGGTGATTCGCCCCACCGCGTCCTTCAATGATCTCTTCGTGGACCCCTTCACGAGTACGTCCTCGGTGATGACCGGACAGGTGGTGAAGCTCCGACGCCCGAGTTCTTCCGGGGGCGTCGAGATTCTTTGCACCTATCAAGGCGCCGGAACCCTGGCCGCCCACGAGTGGGACGTGGTGCTCAGCACGATGCCCGGGACCACCTTCCGCCTGAAGGGTGAGGACATCCGCATGCTTCCCGACGAGGCGGCCTACCTGGAAGTCCCCGTTTTCCCCTCGCCCCCCTTCCTCTCCTGTGGCGGCGACATCGTGGCCCCCCGTGCGGGCTATGTCCCCATGCGGCGCATCAACGCCTATCTTCATCCCCAGAGCGCTCTCTCCGGGATGCAGGAGTTCAAGGGCATCAACTACCCCGTGGACGAGATCGAGCTGGATTCCAACCTGTGGGGCGACATCAACTGGAGCCACCTCGTGGAATCGGGCCTCACCGGCCCCAACTTCACGGGGTCCACCTCGCCGCCCATCGCCTCCACCGCCTACATCGAACTCGATGATGTCTGGCGCCTCGACTGCGCCGGCGCCAGTTCCTTCGCCAACGTCTACCTCAGCCTCCGGTTCCCGATCCGGGTTGATTTCACCGCCACTCCCAATCAACCCCATTCCATCGGCCTGTGGGGCTATTCCGACCGCCCGGCGTGGTTGGGCACTCCCAGCGCTGGCGACCACACCAACACGGCCTTCTACTGGCTCCCCCCGGAGCAGCAGTGGTTCGCGTTTGATCGCATCAACCTCTCCTCAATCAACCTGAATGCGTCGCAGCAACAGCTATTCAGCCGCAATCCGTGGTCCAAGGTGGGGCCTGCCACCGAATATCCCCTTGTCGGAGGCCGAGGCATCATGACCAATCTTGCTGCATCGGCGACGGAGACTCTCCGCTGGGTGCGTCCGCTGACCTACCCGGGTGATCTCAGGAGGGATGCACGATGAGCACTCTCCGCAGAAGAAAGATCCGCTTCGCCCGCAAGGTCCATCATCGACGCGCCCCCATGTGGGCCCTCATTCTCCTCGGAGCGATGCTCGGTCAGGCTACGGCGCAGCTTCCTCTGCGCTACCAACACCTCGGCATGAATCAGTCCGACGGACTGGGGCTTCACTTGCGACAGGGAGGCGACGTTGATGACGACGGATTCCGAGACTATCTGGTCGCTATCCCCCACGACTCAACGTTCGGAAACTCCCACGGCTCTGTTCGAGTCTACTCCGGTATTGATGGGAGCCTACTCAGTACTCTGCTCACGCCGAATCCATTCACACCCCCCAGTCAAGACCTCGGAGCCTCGGTCTGTGATGCGGGTGACGTCAACATGGACGGCTGTGACGACATTCTCGCCTATGCCATCGGTCTCAACGGCGGGAGCCTCTTGCTCTTCTCCGGTTCGACCGCGAACATCCTGCTCAACACGCCAAACTTCGGATTGATTCCTGGCAACTACATCCTCGACACCGTCAACGATCTGAATGGTGACGGAATCCGAGAAGTCGTCCTCCTGAACAAGAATCCCTGGACGCTTCGGATCCTTTCCGGCATCGATCACACGCCTCTGCTCATGATCGATTTCCAGACCTCAGTTCCCGGGTTTTTCCCTCACATCGTACGCAATGTCGGCGACGTCAACGGAGACGGCATCGACGACCTCATCCTGGGAGCGCCGTTTTTCCCGGCCGCGTCCTCCAGTTCCACGTTGCCGCCGGATACCGGCGCCGCCGCCGTGATCTCGAGTTTGGACGGCAGCGTCATCCACTTCTTGCAGGGCCCACCACCGGTCCCCGGGATCTTGGGGATCCCCGTCCTCAGTGAATTCGGCCACGTGGTGGACGGTCTGGGCGACGTCGACGGTGACGGCTTTGACGACTTCGCCATTGCGGCGCCGGGAGACGGGCTGGGCACCATCCGCATCCACTCGGGTTTCGATGCCAGTCTCATGGCCACCCTCACCGGGTCCAGTCTCTTCGACGGTTTCGGGCGTTCCTTGTCCCGTTGTGGCGACATGGACGGCGACGGCGTCCCCGACCTGGCCGTGGGCGTCCCACTCTGGGATGCCCCCGGCTCCGTCGGCGGCCTCAACGCCAATCAAGGCCTCGTGCTCGTCTACTCTGGATTCGACTTCAGCCTCCTCTTCTTCGAAGCCGGCGACCTGGGGCGAGTCCTCGGCAAAAACATCATGGGCCTCGGTGATCTGAACGGCGACGGGTTTCCGGATGTCGGGTGTTCCATCTCGGACAGCTCCATAGCTCCGGGCAACGGCGGCGTGCGGGTCTATTCCTTCGGGGGTACCCGCAGCTACGGGGAAGCCCTGGGGGGCTTGCAGACCTTGGACCAGGTCTGGTTTCCGGGACTGGGCAGTGACCCCGCCCAGGGCGCCATCGTGTGCTCCGGGGGCGTGCCGGGGAGCCTGGGCTTTTTCGGTCTGAGTCTCCAGACCGCGAGCACCTCGGTGATGGGCGTCCCCGTCCTCATCGACGACAGTCCGCAGGAGTTGCTGCTCACCCAGCCCTTCCTCTTCGATGGGCAGGGGAAGTTCGCGGCGCTGGCCCCCATCCGCTACCCCGCCTTCGCGGGGGCCCTGGTCCGCAGCCAGTTCTTCGCTCTCACACCCCCCTTCGCCTCCTCCAACGGATTGGAGTTTTTGCTCTTACCATGACCGACTTCCACCCCCCACACATTCGCCCCGACTCCATGGGAAAGGTCCTCTCACGAAGATGCGAAGACA
>CAZLGG010000041.1:0-4189 GCA_964559135.1 uncultured Planctomycetia bacterium | reverse complement strand
CCACACATTCGCCCCGACTCCATGGGAAAGGTCCTCTCACGAAGATGCGAAGACATGGAGCCCCATGGGCCACGGAGCGCCGAGCGGGCCGCGACCTCCTTCTCCGAGGCTCCGTGCCTCCGTGAGACAAGAATGATCGGACAGGTCGTGAATTGACGCCGACAACCCAGTCGAAACCTCGAGGCTCCCACGGCACGCGCGTGCCGCGCGCGGGACGGGGACGTCCCGGATCCAGAGGAAGGGCCACGGAGCGCCGAGCGAGCCGCGACCTCCTTCTCCGAGGCTCCGTGCCTCCGTGAGACAAAAATGATCGGGCAGGTCGTGGACTGACATCGCCTTCGACGGGACGTGAACTTCGAGAAGAATATGCTCGATCGGTCGACCCCGCGTTAGACTGGGGCATGATTTCACGATTTCTCCTGCTCTGCGCTGTCGTCGGCATGGGCGGTTTCGCCGGGGCTCAGGTCGACGACCGCACCCGTGAGGCCGAAGACACCCTGGCCCGATTGGCAACACGTATCGCGAAGCTCCCTCCTGCGCCCGCTCCCACGCGACGTCGCACGCCGGTCCCGCCCTTCCCGGCGATCGAGATCCACGAGAAACTTCTGGATTTCGCGGAGACCTACAAGGACCTGCCCGTCGTCTCCGACGCGGCGCCCTGGATCGCCCGGGTTCAGGAAGCCGAAGGAGACGTTCCGGCGGCTCTTGCATCCCTGGAGAAGCTCATCGCCGCGCGGGTTCGGGAAGGCGGCGATGCTTCCAAGGATTCCATGCGAGCGGCCACCCTGGCGGCGCGGTGGGGTGCCTACGATCGGGCCTTGAAGTACGCCGTGGCCGTGAAGGGCGGCGTGACCGAGCCCGACCGCGCGAATTGGGCGGAAAAACTCGCTCGTCAGCAGGAGGAGCTCGCCCGCATCGAAGCCGACCTGGAAGGCGGAGGACCGATGGCCAAGCACCGGGCCGCTCTGGCGCTCCAGCGATTCGCTTCGATCTATCCCCTTCATCCGGCGGCGGAGAAAGCTCACGTCGAGCTCCTGACGGCGCTGCCCGAAGAGGACCCCCAGCGTTGGCCCGTCATGGAACGATTGCTCTTTTACTTCCCAAAGACAGCGAAGGCCCCCCGGCGGGTCGCCGGACTCGTGGCTCACCTGGTGAAGGAAGGAGAATACGAGAAGGCGTGGTTGTATCTGCTCCGTATCCGTGGCGGTGTCATGCTCCCTCCCGACGGCGCGCCGCTTCCCCGTGAACGTATCGTTCGCGATCTCCGGCGGCTCCTCGAGCAGGTGGCCGGCCGCAAACTGCCGGCGGACCAAAACACCAAGTCCACCCGACTCTTGGCGCTGCAACGACTCATCCGCGATTTCCGGGAGCCCTGGGAAGTCGGAGACGCCCTCGAGGCGTTCGTCAAGGACTACCCCACCTGCTCGGAGCGCCCGGGACTCGAACTGGCCGCGGCGGAAGCGATTGCGGGCCCCGCCCCCGAGGCCGCCAAAGACATCGCGGAGAAACTCTTGCGTCGCGCGCCCGAAACCCGGGAAGCCGAAGGCGCCCTGCGCGTCGCGTTCGACATCACGCGACGCGAAGCCGGCGACGAGGACGCGCTGCAGTGGATCGAGGAAGGCCTTGGGGATTGGACCGCCCCGGACCTCCGTCAGGTGGCTCAGCTCCTTCGCGCAAGCCTCCTGATCGATCTGGGACGCAAGGATGAAGCCAGGGAGATCCTGGAAGCGATCAAGGACTCGAAGCGTCCCGACCTCGCCGAGGAAGCGACTCTTCTCCTCGCGAAGGCCCACTGACCCGCGACCCTGTGGCGCCAAGTCATTCGGCGGCCTTGGCCTGCTCCCAGAGCCGCTCCAACTCGTCCAATTCCACGTCTTCCATGGGACGGCCGGAGGCGGCGACCGCTCGCTCGATGTACTGGAAGCGCTCTCGGAACCGGCGGTTGGCCATGCGCAGGGCATCCTCGGCGTTGAGGGCGAGCTTGCGGGCCAGATTGACCAACGTGAACAGCAGATCGCCCAGCTCATGTTCCATTCCGGCCGTCGGCATGGTCCCGCCTGAAGACGCGGCGGCGGCCAACTCCTCTTCGAGTTCGCCGCACTCCTCACGGACTTTGTCGAGGACACCCCGGTGATCCGGCCAGTCGAACCCCACCGACGCCGCTTTTTCCTGGAGAATCTGCGCCTGCAGCAGGGCGGGAAGACTGGGGGGCAAGCCCTCCAGGCGCGACGTCCGCCCCTCGGTCATCTTGCGGCGCTCCCAGGCCGCCCGCGACCAGGCCTCGTCCTGATCGGCCCCGCCCCCAGCCTTCTCGAAGACGTGGGGGTGTCGACGTACGAGTTTCTCGGTGATGCCGTCCAGAACATCGGCCAAATCGAAGCCGTCCTCGTCTTCCGATGCGATCTCGGAGTGGAACCACACTTGGAAGAGGAGATCACCCAATTCCGCCCTGAGATCCTCCGCGCTGTCCCGATCCAGGGCGTCCAGAACCTCGTGACATTCCTCGATGAGATAGCGTCTCAACGAGGCGTGGGTCTGCCGGGCATCCCAGGGGCAGCCCGCCCTCAGCCGTCGCATCACCGACGAGAGAGCCAAAAAAGAGGATTTCAGACGGTCGTCGCTCATTGAGAGGCATGTTACACGCCGACGATAAAGATGCAGAATGCATGGACCGAAGGAGGACGGTATGTCGAAACTCACCCTGATCGGCGCCCTGATGCTCGGCTGCTTGGCCCTGGGAGCGACGGCCCAGGACACGGGCCGCCCCGCGGGAAAGCGTCCCGACGTGATTTGGATCACGCTGGACGCCCTCGGACCGGACGCCCTCGCCTGCTACGGCGGGAAGGGCCTCGCCCCCACGCCCACGATCGATGCCATTGCCGAGCGTGGGACGGTGTTCGATCAGGCCTTCGCTCCATCGACTCTGCGCCTCACGTCCATCCTGGGACAGCTCTACGCCCTCACTCCTCAGGTCATGCATGACCTGGACGGGATCGGCCCGGCGACCGGCGCCGCAGCCTGGTTTGCGGAGGCCGGCTACAAGATCTTCGGTTTCTTCACGAAGCCGATCCTCGAACCCGGCACCGAAGCCGTCGGGGTGGTCCCGCCTCGTTTCGATTTCCCCAGGCGCCAATGGGAATGGGGAAGTGGACCGGAAAAAATTTCCACTCGCGTGGAGCGACTGCTCGCGGGACGTCGGGAAGACGAATCGCTCTTTCTGTGGATTCATCTCCCCTGGACCGAACTCCCCGCACGGCGCCATCCGGGGTTCGGGACGGACGGGACCCGCGCCGGCCACATCCGGGCAGCCCTGCGCTATTCCGACAATCAGATCCAGCGTGTCATCGAGCGCCTCCGCACCGCGGGCTCCCTCGGGAACACGCTCATCGTCGTCGCGGGGAGTCGGGGGCGTCCCGGCAACGCCTACGGCGAGGCGTCCGAGACGCCTCCTCTCAAAGATGAGCACCTGCGCGTCCCGCTCATCGTTGCAGGACCGGGAATACGAGCCGGCCGTTCCTCCACGGTCGTCCAAACCCTGGACATCCTCCCCACCCTCGTGGACCTTTTCGGCGGGAGCCCCCTCGCAACCGCCATGGGGAGTTCGTTCAAGAACACACTCACGGCATCGAACCACAAAGGTGATGAGCGAAGCGCCCTCGCCGAATACGTTCCCCGACGGAACACCGACCCCAATGACGCGGCATTCAGCCTGAAGGAAGGCGATTGGCGCCTGACCGCCCTCCCGAAGCGCCAAGTCTCGACCTTCTACCGCGACGGCGTCGTCGCGGAGCCATCACCGGAAGTCCGCGCGAAACTGGAATCAGCCCTCGAATCCTTCTTGGTGCGCGACATGGCCGCGGCCGACCTCTGGCGGCGGGGCATCGTGCGTCGTCCAACACTGGACGGACACGAAGGCGACTTCTATCGCGCCGCCTTCGGCGTGAGAACCCATCGTCCCTGGGCCCACGACGCGGTCAAGGCCCTCTTCCAGCCCCCGGAAGGCGACCTTACGGCCCGTCTCGAGCTCCTCCTCGAGGTGGGCGACGCCGAAGACGCAGATTTGGTGCGTCCTCTCCTGAATCACGAGGACCGGCGCGTCCAGGCCCTGGCGGGAACTTTCCTTCTTCGCGCCACCGATGGGAAAGAAGGGCTGGACCATGCCATCCAGGGGCTCCGCGGCGACATGCCC
>CAZLGG010000040.1:0-33128 GCA_964559135.1 uncultured Planctomycetia bacterium | reverse complement strand
CTACGTCGTTCTCGATGGGCTCGAGGAGGGGGAGGTCGTCGTGACGCACGGCAACTTCAAGATCGACAGCGCTCTGCAGATCCAGGCCAGGCCCAGCATGATGAGCATGCCGGCCCAGGGGGGTGAACTTCCCGCGGCGCCCATCGGATTCCTCGAGGCCCTCGGCCCGGTGTACGAGGCCTATTTCTCCGCGCGGAAAGCGCTCGCCAACGACGACTTGGCCGCGGCGAAGACGGCTTTGGCTGAGCTCGAAAAGTCGGTCGACGGTGTCGACATGACCCGCGTGCAGGGAGAGTTGCACACTCGGTGGATGGCCCTTTCCAAGGCATTGAAGGAGGCGGCTTCGGCGGCCCGTTCGGCCCCAAGAATCGGAGGCGCGCGGGCGGCTTTTGCCGATCTCTCGAAGGCCGTCGTCGATCTCGAGAGCGCATTCAAACATGCGGGCACGGAGAAGCATTTCGAAGTGTTCTGCCCCATGGCGTTGGGGGGCGAAGGAGCCCCGTGGTTGCAGAGGACGGAAGACGTGAAGAACCCCTACTTCGGAAGCGAAATGCTGGAGTGCGGCGACGTCATGAAGACTTACGAGGGAGTCCAGAAATGACCGAGACCTCTCAACGTCCTTCGGCCTTGGACCGCCTCATGCGGTTCTGCCTGGAGAACAAACTCATCGTTGGGCTCTTCGTGATCTTCCTCATCGGATGGGGCATGCTCGTGGCACCCTTCGACTGGGAGCTCGGGGGCCTTCCGAGAGACCCCGTGCCCGTCGACGCGATCCCCGACATCGGAGAGAACCAGCAGATCGTCTTCACGAAGTGGCCGGGACGATCTCCCCAGGATGTCGAGGACCAGATCAGCTATCCGATGACGGTCGCACTCCTGGGTATTCCCGGAGTCAAGACCATTCGCAGTTACTCCATGTTCGGCTTCTCGACCATCTACGTCGTGTTCAAGGAGGAGGTGGAGTTCTACTGGTCGAGGAGCCGCATCCTGGAGAAGCTCAACAGTCTGCCCGCGGGAACTCTGCCGGATGAGGTTCAGCCGGCTCTCGGGCCCGATGCGACCGCTCTGGGGCAGGTCTTCTGGTACACCCTGGAAGGGCGTGACGAGAACGGAGAACCCACGGGGGAGTGGGGTCTCGAGGAACTCCGCAGCATTCAGGATTGGTACGTCCGTTACGGATTGCAGGCCGTCGACGGCGTTTCGGAAGTGGCGAGCATCGGCGGTTACGTGAAGGAGTACCAGATCGACGTGGATCCGGACGCCATGCGGGCCCATGGGGTCAGCCTGGCCGAGATCTACTCCGCTGTTCGCATGTCGAACATCGACGTCGGTGCACGAACCATTGAACTCAACAAGGCGGAGTATGTGGTTCGGGGGGTGGGATTCATCCGGACCGTCGAGGATATCGAGAAGGTGGTCGTCAAGGTCGTCGACAACGTGCCCATCACGGTGCGGAACGTGGCGACCGTGAGCCTCGGCCCGGCCCTTCGGCGAGGCGCCCTCGACAAGGAGGGTGCCGAGGCCGTCGGCGGGGTCGTCGTCGTTCGCTACGGCGAGAACCCACTGGCCGTGCTGGACCGCGTGAAGAAGAAGATCGAAGAGCTGGGTCCCGGCCTCCCCTCGAAGACGCTCAGCGACGGGCGCGTCTCGCAGGTCACGGTGGTCCCTTTCTACGACCGGACCGGGCTCATCCACGAAACTCTAGGAACACTGGATTCGGCGCTTTCCGAAGAGATCTTCGTCACCATCATCGTCGTGCTCGTGATGGTGATGCATCTGCGAAGCTCGATTCTCATCTCATCCGTCGTGCCGCTCGCCGTCCTCGTCTGCTTCATCCTCATGAAGCAATTCGGCGTGGATGCCAATGTGGTGGCCCTTTCTGGCATCGCCATCGCGATTGGCACCATGGTCGACATGGGCATCGTCATCTGCGAGAACATCCTCAAACACCTGGATGAAGCCGGGCCGGACGAGAGTCGGCTCGAAGTCGTGTTTCGAGCGTCCTCGGAGGTGGGCAGTGCCGTTTTGACCAGCGTGCTGACCACGGTCGTGAGCTTTCTGCCTGTGTTCACGATGGAGGCGGCGGAGGGCAAGTTGTTCAAGCCCCTCGCGTACACGAAGACGTTTGCTCTCCTGGGGTCCATCGTCCTCGCACTGACCCTCATTCCGCCTCTCGCCCACATCCTCTTGGCTCGCAAGCCTTCTCGGGGACTGTTGCGCCACGTCGGATCCGGCATTCTCATCGTCGGCGGAATCGTGCTGAGTGCCATGACCTGGTGGTGGGCCGGTGCGATTCTTCTCGGCGTGGGACTCTGGCGCCTCGTCGAGCCCATGATGCCGGGATGGATTCAGAAGACGATTCTTGCTTCCACGAGCCTCGTGGCCGCCGCCATCGTCGGCATCTTTCTGGCCAAGCACTGGGCGCCGTTCGGCCCCGAGAAGCCCCTCGAGAACCTGATCTTCGTGATCTCCTGTCTCGGTGGGCTGCTGCTTTTCTTCCGCCTCTTTCAGTGGGTCTATGCTCCCATCCTGGGGTGGGCGCTCCGGCACAAGCTGCTCTTCATGAGCATGCCGATCGCTCTGGTCCTATTCGGACTGGTGATCTGGCGGGGTTGGGTTCCGACTTTCGGATACATCCCGCGTCTCATGGACTCGGCGGGCCTGGAGGGGGATGACCTTCGCAAGTCGGAATTCTGGGTGACGGCGACCCACGAGTTTCCGGGTCTCGGCAAGGAGTTCATGCCGCGATTGGATGAGGGAGCGTATCTCTTCATGCCCATCGCCATGCCCCATGCCTCGATCGGCGAGGTGATGGATATCATCAGCCGTCAGGACGCGGCCATCACGGCCATCCCCGAGGTCGAGACGGCGGTGGGCAAATTGGGGCGAGTCGACAGCCCACTCGATCCGGCTCCGATCGGCATGATCGAAACGATCATCAACTACAAGTCCGAATACGTCACGGACGAGAGCGGCGAATTCCTGCGCTTCGCTTACGACGAGGAGGAGGACGAGTTTCTCCGCGACGAGAAAGGCGAACTGATTCCCGACGACGATGGGCGTCCCTATCGCCAATGGCGGGACGAGATCCGCTCTCCGGACGATATCTGGAACGAGATCGTCAAGGCGGCCCAGATGCCGGGTGTGACGTCGGCCACCAAGCTTCAGCCCATCAAGGCCCGCATCGTCATGTTGCAGAGCGGCATGCGCGCCCCCATGGGCATCAAGGTGCGCGGTCCGGACCTGGAGACCATCGAGTCCGTCGGCCTCGAATTGGAACGTCTCCTGAAGGAGGTTCCTTCCGTCGAGGCCAGTGCCGTCATCGCGGACCGCATCGTGGGCAAACCCTACCTCGAGATCGAGATCGACCGCGAGGCGATCGCTCGTTACGGCGTGAAGATCCGGCAGGTTCAGGATGTCATCGAGGTCGCCGTCGGCGGGAGGAAACTCACCACCACGGTCGAGGGGCGGGAGCGTTATCCGGTGCGTGTCCGTTACGCCCGGGAGCTTCGCGACACCGTGGAGAGTCTGAAGACGATCCTCGTGCCCGGAGCGAACCGGGTGCAGATCCCCTTGGGGCAGCTGGCGACGATTCGCTACACGCCGGGTCCTCAGGTCATCAAGAGCGAGGACACCTTCCTCGTGGGGTATGTCCTCTTCGACATGAAGGACGGCTACGCCGAAGTGAACGTGGTCGAGGACTGCCAGCGATTCTTGAAGGAGAAGATCGCCTCCGGGGAACTCGTCATTCCGGAAGGAGTGAGCTTTGCGTTTGCCGGCGCCTACGAGAATCAGATCCGGTCCGAGAAGAAGATGAAGGTCGTCTTGCCCCTGGCGCTCTTCGTCATCTTTCTCCTCCTGTATTTTCAGTTCAAGAAGGTCTCCTTCACGTTCCTGGTTTTCACTGGAGTCTTCGTGGCGTGGTCCGGCGGCTTCCTCATGCTCTGGCTCTACGGGCAGGATTGGTTTCTCGACTTCGACGTTTTCGGGCGCAGCATGAGAGACCTCTTTCAGGTCCATACCATCGATCTGAGTGTCGCCGTCTGGGTGGGTTTCTTGGCCCTGTTCGGCATCGCCACGGACGACGGCGTCGTCATGGGGACCTACCTCATGCAGAAATTCGACGAGGTGAAGCCCAAGACGAAAGATGAGGTGCGTGCCGCCGTCATGAGCGCCGGATGTCGCCGGGTTCGCCCCTGCCTCATGACCACCGCCACGACGATTCTGGCCCTTCTTCCTGTCTTGACATCATCCGGCCGGGGAGCGGATATCATGGTTCCGATGGCGATTCCGTCCTTCGGCGGCATGACCGTGGAATTGCTGACCATGTTCGTGGTCCCCGTCCTCTTCAGTCTGATTCAGGAAACTCGCGTCCTTTTCTCGGGACGGAGGCGAATCGGTGAATGAATTCACCCATGGCCTTCGTTCATTCGATGACCGCTCCCTTTTGCGGAGCCCCTCTTCAAGGAGTTCAATCCATGCTCAGAGTTCTCATGACGACCCTGGCCACAGTGGCCCTTCTCGGAACCCTTCCCGCCCAATCCTCCAAGGTCACAGTGCCCTTCTTCGGCAACGCGACCTGCCCCTACTCCGGCAAGCCGGTGAAGAAGGATCTCTTCGTGGAGGAGGATGGCCAGAGGGTCTACGTCTGCTGCAAGAAGTGTCTGAAGATGGCCAAGGCCAACCCCAAGGCCGCGTTGGTGAAGGCCTATCCCGCCGACAAGGTGAAGGATGTCGGCAACACCACGTGCCCCATCATGGGCGGCAAGGTGAAACCTGGAAAGAGCATCGTGGTTCAAGGCCACCGCATCGGTCTTTGCTGTCCGGGATGCGCCAAGAAGGTCAAGAAGAATGCTCGACGCACCTTGGCCAAGCTGACCATGAAAGGCGTCACCGAACTGGGCAACAAGAAATGCCTGGTGGAGAAGGACGACGACGTCGATCCCGCCATCTTTGTGGTCTACAAGAAGAAAATCGTCGGTCTTTGCTGCGAGGATTGCATCGAGGAGTTCAGCAAGAACCCCGAGAAGTTCATGCCCAAGAAGACCGCGGCAAACGGCAAGGGCAGCCGCAACTAGAGTCCCTTCACGAAATCGTTTCTCAGGTGAGGCCGGAGCGCACGCTCCGGCCTCGCGCCGTTTAATCCCCGAGTAGCCCTGTCATTACGGAGAAGACGCCATGAGCTGCCATGAACACGACGAGAGCGTTGCCTCTCCCGAGTCTGCACCCGTCGCTGGAGCCATCTATACCTGCCCCATGCATCCCGAGGTCAGGGAGACGGCACCCGGCCCGTGTCCCATCTGCGGCATGAGTCTTCAGCCCTTGGACCCGGTGGCGTCGACGGAAGGAGACGAGGATGCCGAATTGGCGGACATGCGCCGTCGATTCCGAGTGGGGCTCGTGCTGACCATTCCCGTCTTCTATGCGGCCATGGCCGAATTTCTGCCTGGTCGGGGCGGGCTGGAAACCGTCTCCCCGGCGGTGATCCACTGGCTGCAACTGATTCTTTCGGCACCTGTCGTTTTCTGGTCCGGGTGGCCGTTTCTGGAACGGGGCGCGCGCTCGCTCAAGACGATGAAGCTGAACATGTTCACGCTGATCGGTCTGGGCGTCCTGGTCGCCTACCTCTTCAGCGCCACGGCCGTTCTCTTTCCGCAAATCTTTCCCGACTCGTTCCGAGACGCGTCGGGGCAGTTGCCTGTCTACTTCGAGTCCGCGGCGGTGATCGTGGTCCTCGTCCTCCTGGGCCAGGTCATGGAATTGAAGGCCCGGACGAGCGCCGGAGCCGCCATCCGCGAGCTGCTCGACCTGGCGCCGAAAACCGCCCGCCTCGTGATGGACGACGGACGGGAGGAGGAGGTGCTGGTCGAAACGGTGAAGATCGGGCAGAAGCTGCGGGTCAGGCCGGGGGAGCGCATTCCCGTCGACGGTGTCGTCGTGGAAGGGGAGAGTTCCGTGGACGAGTCCACCGTGACCGGAGAGCCGGTCCCCGTGCTGAAACACCAGGGCGATCGGCTCATCGCATCCACCGTGAACGGGACGGGGTCTGTGCTCATGGAGGCCGAGAAAGTCGGTTCGGACACGCTGTTTGCCCGCATCATCCAGATGGTGGCGGAAGCCCAGCGAAGTCGTGCGCCGATCCAAGGACTCGCGGATCGCGTGGCGGGCGTCTTCGTTCCCATCGTCGTCGGGATCGCGATCCTTGTGTTCATCATCTGGGCATGGATCGGTCCCGAGCCCCGCATGGCGCACGCGCTCGTCAACGCGGTGGCCGTTCTCATCATCGCGTGCCCCTGCGCTCTGGGTTTGGCTACTCCCATGTCGATCATGGTGGCGACGGGACGGGGTGCTCGGATGGGGGTCCTTTTCCGATCGGCGGAAGCCATCGAGCATTTCCGCGAGGTCGACGTGCTCGTCGTCGACAAGACGGGGACCCTGACGGAAGGGCATCCGGATCTCGAGGAAACCGTCAGCGCTGAAGGCTTCACGGCCGAGGATTGCCTGAAGCTGGCTGCGAGTCTGGAGCGCGCCAGCGAGCATCCCTTGGGCGAGGCCATCGTACGCGCGGCGGAGTCTCGCGATCTCGGACTCGAGACGCCCAAGCAGGTGGAGAGTGTCACGGGTCGAGGTCTTCATGGAATGGTGGGCTCTCACAAGGTCGCGGTGGGCACCGAGAAGCTCATGAACGACCTCGGCGTCTCCACCGAACCCCTCGACAACGAAGCCAAGAGATTGAGGGACAAGTCCTTGACCGTCGTTTACGTGGCCGCGGATGGCCAACCCGCGGGGCTCTTGGCCCTCGGAGATCCGATTCGGCCGACGACTCCGGAGGCGATTCGGGAACTCCACGCCGAGGGGCTCCGCATCGTTCTACTGACCGGCGACAACCCCGCGACGGCCAAGGAAGTCGCGGGAAGACTCGACATCGACGAAGTGATTGCCGAGGTCTTGCCGGATGAAAAAGCTCGCGTCGTCAAGCGGCTCCAGGGGGAGGGCCACATGGTGGCGATGGCCGGAGATGGCGTCAACGACGCACCGGCTCTCGCCACGGCCGACGTGGGCATCGCCATGGGAACGGGAACGGATGTCGCGATGGAATCCGCCGGCGTCACGCTGGTCAAGGGCGACCTTCGCGGCATTTGCCGGGCCCGGCGGCTCAGCCGCGCCACCATGTCGAACATCCGGCAAAACCTCTTCTTCGCTTTCATCTACAACGCCCTGGGGGTTCCCATCGCCGGAGGTGTTCTCTATCCCGTCTTCGGTATTCTCCTCAGCCCCATGATCGCAGCCGCGGCCATGAGTTTCAGCTCGCTTTCCGTCGTCCTCAACGCTCTCCGCCTGCGCAAGGCGGCCCTTTGACGGACACGAGAAGTCCGGGGGACCGGTCGGCAGACCGATCCCCCGGGGAGAAGCCCGTCCGGTGACGGAGTCAGAGGTCGAGGAAGCGGAGGATCTCCAAGTTCGTGAAGCGCAACGACGAGGCACCGACAACGGCCTGGAGGTCGAACGTCAGCGGTGGGCCTCCCGGATTGGGAGCGGCGACGGTCGAAAGACTCGCCATGCCCTGGGCGTCCAGGGTTCCCTGGGCGACGACCACGGTCGAGGCCAGATCCAGGCGGAAGACGCCGAGAGGCGGCACCATCTGGCTCCCGGTTCCCAGCGATGCGAGCAGAGCCCAACCGGAGTTGGGCGGTCCCCAAATGTCGAGAGTCAGCGGCCGGGAGTAACGAGGCGTCTGTCTCCATGCCAATTGACGCGTCAGTCCGGTGAAGATGCGGTCCTGGCCACTATTCCCCGCGAACACGTCCACGTCGCCGTCCCCGTCCAGGTCCGCGGCGGCGAGGGCCGTCGTTCCGCGGATCGCGGGAAGGGCGCTGGGCGCCGCCGTGAAGACTCCGGTGCCGTCGTTGATGTAGAGTCGATTCCCCGACGGGGACCCGGATTTGACATCATCGGTGACGAGATCCAGGTCGCCGTCTCCGTCGATGTCGAACAGCCCGGCGGCGGAGAGGCCGGGATGAGCTCCCACGAAGGCGGAGGACGAGGGTTGGAGGGTAAAAACCCCCGCGCCGTTGTTCAGGTAGAGCCGGGGCGCCGAGGTCGCGATATCGACGTCGCCGTCCCCGTCCACGTCTCCCAAGGCGACGACTTCGGAGAGGCCGGGGCCGTTCGGAGGGCTGGCAAGGGGCAAGGCCGTGAAGGCGCCCGTCCCATTGTTGATCCAGACCTCGTAGCCGATGGTGCCCTGCAGCCTTCGGATGATGGCATCCAGGTCGCCGTCGGTATCCACGTCGACGAGATGAACCCCGGAGGTGTGAGCCAGCAGGCCGGGCAACAGGCCGCTCGCGTCCATGAAATTCCCCGAGCCGTCATTGAGGAACAGGCGATTCGGAAACGGAGCCCCCGTGCCCACGAGCAGGTCGATATCGCCATCGGCATCGACGTCACCGACGTCGAAACTCGAGACTTCCGATGACGGGCCGTTGACGATCTGGCTGGATGCGTCGGTGAAGACCGCCGCCCCGTTGTTGAGAAGCAGGGCGATGGGCGCCCCCGGCGTCATCAACAAGGCGTCGAGGTCGCCGTCCCCATCCACGTCGCTCAAGCGGACGTCGTTCGCTCCGGAGCCGCCCGGTGAAGGGAAGGCCGAGGTGGCGCCGCCGACGAAGTCGAAAGCTCCCGAACCGTCGTTGATCAACAGATGGTCCAATCCATCATTCCCCACGACGGCGTCCAGGTCACCGTCGGCGTCCAAGTCTCCGAGGGCCACGGCGTTCGTGGTCCGACCGATCACGGGAGTGAGACCGGGGAGAATCTGGAAGCTCCCCATGCCGTCGTTGAACCACACCGTCGGAGCGCTACTTCCGTTGTAGACGTCCGGGTCGCCATCTTGATCCAGGTCCGCGACGGCAAAGGCCGTCGAGCCGGTGAGTTCGGCGTCCTGGGGAACCTGCCCGGTTGCAACCGTGAAAAGGCCTGCACCGGAGTTGACGAGAAGTACGGAACTGTCGTTCGTCCCGGCGAGGGCATCGATGTCTCCGTCCGCGTCCACATCCACGAGGCTGATCGTCCTCGCGTATCCGCTCAAGGTCGGGAGTTGGACCGGCGCGACGGAGAAACCGCCGCTGCCGTCGTTGAGGTAGAGGGCTGCGCCGGAAAGAGCCAGGATCAGGAACGCATCGTCGTCGCCGTCCCCATCCACGTCGCCGAGGA
Organism: uncultured Planctomycetia bacterium; assembly: GCA_964559135.1. Lineage (GTDB taxonomy): Bacteria > Planctomycetota > DRQF01 > DRQF01. The sequence continues at coordinate 23,915 of CAZLGG010000040.1, read as the reverse complement.
CGATCTGCTCGATGGGCGCTGCGCCCGGCGGAAACGTGCCGGTGCCCGGGGCGAACGTCCCAAAGCCGCTGTTGATGAGCACCGCAGTGGCTCCGATGGCGGAGCTGGCGAGAATGTCGAGATCCCCGTCTCCGTCCAGATCCGACAGGCCGACAGATTTCGTACCGGTGATGACGCCGGCCGCTACGGCTGCGGCGGCGAAGGCGAAAGTGCCTCCGCCGGTGTTCCTCACGACGAGGACCTGACCCCCCGCCGCTACGATGTCCAGGTCCCCGTCTCCGTCCAGGTCCCCGAGTTCCACGCTCTGGGGAATGGACCCGGCCGGGAGGATGATCGCGGGGCTTGCGAGGGTGAAGGTTCCTCCGCCGCCGTTGATGAAGATCGTGATGCCTCCTCCGAGCGTCAACGATGCGAGGACGATATCCAGGTCTCCGTCGCCGTCCACGTCGCCCATCTCGCAGTCGAGCGCGAAGCCCGCCACCGTGGGAAGCTGGGCGGAGGCATCGGTGAAGTGACCGCTGCCATCGTTGAGAAGGAGTTGGTTCGATTGGAACGACGCGACAAACAGATCGATGTCGCCGTCGCCGTCCACATCACCGGCCGCAGTTGCAAACGCCGGGTGTGCGCCGTTCGGGATGGGCGTCTCGTGGACGAGGCCGAATCGAGGTTGTTGAGCCGCCCCTTGTGGGAGGAGGGTCGAGAGGAGGAGAAATGCTCCCCAGATCGGGAGCCGAAGTGCGAAGTCAGTGTTGGTCATCATGGTTTCCCTTCTTTCAGAGGTTGCGTCCAATGGAAACTGGTGCTCAGGGCGCATCTCCCAAAGAATGAGAAGTACATCAGCGATCTTAGGGAACGGCTCACGCGATTCGAAACTTTCTCCGATTGATAACTCTTTCGCGGCACCATGATTTCGCTGATGTGCACGATCATCGAGGATCATTCGGATCGAGAGGCTCCAATCCGGGTCGGAGTGATTCCGCTCGATTGTGGCGGGTTCGCGACGTTCGGGGGGGGGCGTTCCCTGAACTGCAGTTCCGAAGAATCCGGGAGGACGCCCCTCGTCTTCTCGGCGGCAACGTGGGACATGGACGAATTCTCTCGTGGACGCAGCCCGCCCGCCCTTGTCCCGGGTGTGACGTCGAGCACGTCCGTCGTCATGTGCGATTCGTGACCCAAGGCCTCGTCGCGACGGCGAACTCCGCGACGTCGACGTTGCCTCGATTGGGATCGTTGCCCTGGGTCGGAAGAGGCGCGGCTCCTGGAAGCGAGTGTCTCGAGGCGACGAAGGATGTCGTCCTCGAGGAGAACGGGTAGGCCACGGGCCGGAATCCGCTGTTCTTGACATCGTGCCCGTCGGGCCCGTAGAATCCCGACCCTCGAGCGTCGGCGGGTTCCGCCGGCTCGGAGAAGGAATGAATCCCCGTGTCTCCCCGGCCGTGGCGGGGTCCGAGGCCTTTCGCCGGCCTTGGGTTAGGGGTATCGTGATGCGTCGCGCCGACGTGGGGGCGACGAAGGGAATCGGAATCTGCGCGATCGACCACCGAGAGGTCGTCCCGCGCCGCAAGGAGGTTTCTTGCCGATGATGAGCCATGCTCGTGAGCGGGGCGCCGTCAACCTGATGATGCTTTTCATCTTCACGCTCGTGATCGCCATCGGCGGTTGGGCGCTTTGGTTCGGCCAGTTCAAGGACAATGAGGCCCTCAAGAAGAAGGCCAAGTCCACCAGTGCCGAGAGAGATATCGCCTTCGACAAGGTGACGGCTCTCCGCGAGGCCATGAATTCGTTCGTCAAGGAAATCGGCGAAGTGCCGACTCCCGTGCCCGAGCCCGCCGACGGCGAACCGCCTCAGGTCTACCTGGAGCGTTTCAACAACGACTATGTCCGCCCGGTCCACCAGAGGATCACCGAGAGTCGCAATTCGCTGGAGGCGGACGCAACGCTCAACACCTTGATGGGAATCCTGGGGCCGGCCGAAGCCGCCATCAACAAGCGGGATGCGGAGATCGCGTCTTTGAAGAACGATCTGACTCAGGCCAAGGCCGACAAGGCGTCCGCCGAGCAGGCGAACGACCAGTTGCTCGAAGAGCAGCGCACCGAACTCGCCCGGCGGAGTCAGGAACTCGAGGACGAAAAGCAGCGCAACGCCACGAAAGAGCAGCAACTCGAGTCTCAAAAGGACGATCTCTCGACCCAGTTGTCACGCATCACCGACACCTACGAGAAAGCGGTGTCGACGCACCGCTCCGAGTTGATTCGCGTCAGCGACACGATGTCCGAGCTGGATCGCGAGGTGCGCGACATCAAGCGCGGCCTGCGCATCAAGAAGGAAAAGGATCTGCCCGACGGGAAGATTCTGGACGTCGACTACCGTACAGGTCTCTGCTGGATCGACATCGGAACGAAGCACGTTCTGCGTCGTGGCACCCGCTTCCGCACCTACGGCTTCCTGAAGGGGAAGGTGAAGGACTATCACGGGTATATCGTCGTGCGCGACGTGGAGAAGAATCGGGCCCTGTGTGCACTCGAAGGTGATGCGCGTCCCGAACGGGGCGACTTTGTCACGAACCCTTACTTCGATCGCAACGAACAGAAGATCTTCTACTTCCTCGGAAACCTGCCCGGCCGCTTCAACAACCAGCAGGCCAAGGCGATTCTCGAGGACAACCGTGCCAAGGTCGTGACGAAGTTCGATCCTCACGTGGACTTCCTCGTGATCGGCGACAACCCCGATCCCGAAGCCGTGGGGGAGGACGCGAACCCCAACTGGTTCAAGGAGACCAAGGAGTACACGGACGCCTTGCGCTGGAACATCGAGATGCTCCGGTCCAAGGATCTGGAGACCTTCCTGGACTACTGATTCGGACAGCCACGGAATGAACGAGTGCGGCGGGGGCCCGAACGAGGGTCGTCGCCGCATCTTCTTTTCCCCTTCGACCTTGCCCTTGAATGAGGGGACATGGCCGTGGAACACTGTCGCGGCTTCTCCGCGGCAAGGACCGATTCATTGACAGACGAAACCTCACCTTCGAGCGACCCCCTCCAGGCTTCCGAAATGAGTTTCGGAGACCATTTGGAGGAACTGCGCTCCAGGATCATCCGAGCCGTCCTTTCCTCGGTCATTGCGTTCTTGTTGGTGTTCCTCTGGCACACCGACGTGATGAAGATCGTCGTCGCCCCGTTCACGAAGGTGGCTATCGACCTGCGCATGGACGCGTCCCTGAAAAGCATCGCTCCCGCCGGTGCGTTCTTGGCCTACTTGAAGGTGTCGTTCATCGTTGCTCTGGTGGTCTCCGCGCCTTTTTGGATCTATCAGTTTTGGGCATTCATCAGCGCAGGGCTCTACAAACACGAACGCCGCGCCGTCTACAAGTTCGCGCCTCCCATGTTCCTGCTCTTCGCCGGTGGCGTCGCCTTCGGCTATCTCGTTCTCATTCCCGTGGGACTTCGCTACCTGCTCAGCTTCTCGGACCCGTCGGTGATCCAGAACTGGATCGGTTTGAACGAGTACCTCGCTCTCTTCACGACCTTGACGCTGGTCCTGGGCCTCGTGTTCGAGCTGCCCATCGTGATGGCTCTCCTCGGGAAGTTGGGGATGGTCTCCTCGCGGACCTTCCGCGAAAAACGTCGGTTTTTCATCCTGGCCGCCTTCATCATCGGGGCGCTTCTGACGCCTCCCGACGCCGTCACGCAGATCCTCATGGCCACGCCGTTGATCGCTCTTTTCGAGATCGGGATCATGCTCGCCTGGTTCGCGGAAGGGAACCGCTTGCGGGACGTGAGCTGGAAGGCGTGGCGCCTGCGCGGTGCTCTGCTTGTCGGGGCGTGCGTGCTGGTTTTCGTCTTTCAAGAGCGGTTGGTGAGCGCCTATCACGCTCGGCTCGTCGGGCAGAAGGTCGTCCGCATCACCGATTCGGTGGGCGGAGATGCTTTTCCGTACATGGACGTCTTCGCGCGGACCCGGTGGCTTGGCTTCCGCCCCACTGCGGCGTTTCGGGTACGCGACGACGAGAGTGACGACGAACGGGTCATCTCGAATGAGCTCTGGGTCGTCGGCGACGGTGAAAAGTCCGTTCTCGCTCGTGTCCTCTTTCGCGCGGATCGGATCTCGGATGTCTCCCAAGAGAAGGACGCGGCGCGATTCCTCGTCATGGGCGGGGCCCAGGTCGCGACCGTTCAAGCCGTCGAGAAGCTCGCCGGGCCCAAGTTTTTGGGGACGTTGATCACGGCATTCGAGCGGGCCGCCGAGGAGGATCAACCTCTTTTGGAGGGGTTGATCGCCGGGCTGGTGGGGAGACGGCCGGAAGGGGCCCAGCCCCTGACCTCCTCCGCGGATGCCGTTGCACGTCGGGCATCCCTGGAGGCTTGGGCGGCCTGGTGGAAAACCGACGGCGCCAACTTCCTCTGGACGTACCCCCAAGGGAAGTGACACATGTGGAGGCGCGGCGTGGTGACGCCGCGCTTCGCCACCCAGTTTTTCGGCGCCCTCGCCGCGGAAGAAAGGTCGAGACTCATGAAGATAGGTTTGGTCGGATGGCCGGGCAGCGGAAAGTCGACGCTTCTCGCCGCCATGACAGGCGAACTCGCGGACTCCGGCGTCGAATTCGGCAAGGTGATCGAACGCGTCGTCACCGTGCCCGATGTGCGGCTGGAAAAGCTCAGGGCGATCTTCGAGCCCAAGAAATTCACCCTCGCAACCATGGAGATGCACGACTTTCCGGGGCTCGATCTCGGTGCGCTGAAGGGGCGTTCCCAGCTCCTCGCCGGAATGCGGGAGATGGAGGCCCTGGCCGTTGTTCTGCGCGGTTTCGAGGACCCCAACTTCCCCCATGATCCTCCCGAGCCGAACCCCTTGCGGGACTGGGAGAACCTCTTGACGGAATTTCAGGTGGCGGATCTGGAGATCATCGAGCGGCGGGTGGAGAAACTCGAGAAGTCGGTGAAGAAACCCACCCCCACTCAGGATCAGGACAAGAAGGAACTGGCGATGCTCCTGGACCTCCAGTCCGCGATCGACGAGGGGGCCAGACTCGCCGACGTGGAGGTGTCGTCCGGCATGGAGGACATCCTCGCCGGCTTCGGTTTCCTCACGCGGAAACCGACCATGGCCATTGTCAATTTGGGTGACGACGACGACCCCGAGGACTCCAGCGGGCTGAAGGCTCTCGAGGGCAAGGCGGAGAAGGCCGTGGCCCTTCGCGGGCGGCTGGAGGCGGAGATCGCGCAGCTGGACGGCGACGAAGCCACGGCATTCATGGAGGATTTCGGGATCACGGCGCCGCTCCGTGAGACGGTCATCCGGGAACTCTTCGACCTCTTGGGACTCCACTGCTTCTTCACTGTCGGCGAAGACGAAGTCCGGGCATGGACGATCCGGAAGGGCGACACGGCCCATGCCGCCGCCGGGAAGATCCACAGCGACATCCAGCGCGGATTCATTCGTGCGGAGATCACCCCCTACGAGGCCTTCGTCGCCGCGGGCGGCCCGCGCGAAGCGAAGGCTCAGGGCGTTATGCGTCTCGAAGGAAAGGAGTACGTGGTCCAGGACGGCGATATCATCAACTTCCGATTCTCCGTGTGACTCGCACGCCGACGGCGAACGGGGGCCATGGAGGCAACGACGGAGGCTCGAGATGAAAGTGACACTGCTCCTGAGCGGCGACGAATTGATCGAGGGGCGCATTCAAGACGCCAACGGTGCGTACCTGGCGAGGCATCTCCACGAGCGGGGCCACGACGTGGACCGGATCGAGATCGTGGGAGACGACCTGGATGATCTCGTGGCGCGTCTTCGGGAAGCCTCTGCAAGGGTCGATGCGGTCGTCCTGTCGGGGGGGCTGGGGAGCACCGGTGACGACCTCGCTCGCGACGCCCTGGCGCGCGCGTTCGATCGGAGACTTCTGCTCGACGAACAGGCCGCCCGGTGGATCGCGTCTTTTTGGGAACGGCTCGGACGGGAGGCGCCGGTCCAACCCTACCCGGAGGCTCTTTTGCCTTCGGGGACTCGCGCCCTACCGAACCCGGTGGGGCTTGCCCCCGGAATCCTTCTCGAAGAGGGAGGGTTTCGGGTCATCGCACTCCCGGGGGTTCCCTCCGAACTCCGCGGGATGGTGGAGGGGGGTGTCCTCGACGTCTTCGGCCGAGGAAGCGTCGCTCGCGTCGAGCGGTTTGTCCACGTGATGGGACTCGCCGAGTCCGAAGCGGCGGTGAAATTGGGTGCGCTTCTCGAGCGTGGGAGGCAGCCCCTCCTCGGCATCACTTGCGGTCAGGGGCGTCTCACGTTGCGCGTCCAGGCGGAGGCGGACGATCCGAGGGAAGCCCACCGCCTCGCCGAGGACGGCGTGCGGGCGATCCGCGAGCGGCTGGGGGCGCATGTCTTTGCCGACGGTGAGGCCTCCCTGGCCAAGGTCGTTCTGGACGAACTCCGGCGCCGGGGCGCCACCCTCGCGGTTGCGGAATCTCTCACCGGGGGAGAGATCGGGCATCTGATCACCGAGGTCCCGGGGGCGTCCCAGGTCTTCCTGGCGGATCTCGTGTGCTACGCCAACGAAGCCAAGGAGGCGCTCTTGGGGGTGCCGGCGGAGGTCCTTCGGACCCACGGCGCGGTCAGCCTCGAGACCGCCGTCGCCATGGCTCGCGGCGCCCGGGAGCGCGCCGGCGCCGACTTCGCCGTGTCCACGACCGGGATTGCGGGGCCGACCGGGGGGGCGCTCGAGAAGCCGGTAGGCCTCGTCTGGACCGCCGTTTCGTGGGCCGGCGGGGAGCGAACCCTTCGCCGTGTCCACGCCGGTTCCCGACACGACGTCAAGGTCAAAGCGGCCCATCAGGGGCTGGATCTCTTGCGGCGAACCCTGATGGAATCCGTTTCGGAGGACGGGGACGCTTGAACGTCGGCGTCGCCAGGGTTATCAACCCTTCGACCTAACCCGGTGGTGTAATCGGTAACACAAGAGGTTTTGGTCCTCTCGTTCCAGGTTCAAGTCCTGGCCGGGTTACTTGAAAGAGCGCCGGAGCCCGGTCAAAGTGGCTCCGCTCACTGCCCGATGGTGTAATTGGCAACACTGGGGATTCTGGTTCCCTCATTCCAGGTTCAAATCCTGGTCGGGCAATCCGGGGAAGCCCCGGGCTCCACGGGGCCCGGGGTTTTTCCATCGGCCCCGACTTCATGGGAATCACGCCGTGTCCACTGACCTCGATATCGTCATCCTTGCCGCCGGGCGCGGCTCCCGAATGCAAAGCGACCTTCCCAAGGTTCTGCATTCGCTCCACGGGCGGCCCTTGATCCACCATGTCCTGGACGCGGCGGAGACCATGGGGCCACGGGAGATCGTCGTCATCGTCGGCCATGGGCGAGATGCCGTCAAAGCGGCTTTGAAGGGACGCTCGGTCCGTTTCGTGACGCAGAGCCGCCAACTGGGAACGGGACACGCCGTCGCTCGGACTCGGAGGCTTCTCGCCGGCCGTTCGGGTGTCGTGATGGTGCTTTCCGGGGACGTGCCCCTGATCCGGCCGGGCACACTGAAGAGGCTCCTCGCCCAGCATCGCCGACGTCGCGCCGAAGCGAGTCTCCTCACCGCCGTCGTCGACGAGCCGGGGAGTCTCGGTCGAGTCCTGCGGGATGGTCGGGGGCGGTTCACGGGAATCGTCGAGGCCCGCGAGGCCGATCCGGCTCAGTCGGCCATCTCCGAGGTCAATGCCGGAGTGTACGTCTTTCGCAACGAGGCTTTGTTCGACGGCTTGAAACGCATTCGTCGCCACCCCGATTCCGGCGAGTCCTATTTGCCGGACGTGATCAAAAACCTGGCCTCGGAGGGCCGGAAGGTCCATACGGTCCTCATGGACGATCCCGACGAGGCCATGGGCATCAACACGACGGCGGAGCTGCTGGACGCGCACGCGATCCTCAAGCGCCGCATCGCCCAAGAATTGGCCGCGAAGGGCGTGGAGCTGGTTGACGCGGCGTCAACCTTTATCGGACAAGGAGTTACGATCGGTCCCGGGACGGTGATCTGGCCCTTTTCCGTGATTTTGGGCGGTGTTAGCATCGGCGCCCGCTGCAGCATCGGCCCCTTCGCCCATCTGCGTGCGGGAACGGTCATCGAAGACGGCGCCAGAGTGGGCAACTTCGTGGAAGTGAAGAATTCCACCCTTGGTTCCGGCAGCTTGGCTTTGCATCTTGCCTACCTGGGCGACGTCACCGTCGGTCGGGGCGTCAATGTCGGCGCCGGCGTGATCACCGCCAACTTCGATGGCCGAGAAAAACACCGGACCGATATCCGGGACGGCGCTTTCGTCGGAAGCGGCGCCATTCTCGTGGCCCCCGTCACCGTGGGCACGAATGCCGTCGTGGGCGCAGGCGCCGTCGTCCCGTCGAAACACCACGTGCCCGACGGGGACGTGGTCGTGGGGGTTCCCGCCCGCTCGCTTGCTCGGAAGGAGAGCGACGAGGGCCCTCGAGGAAAGAAACGCGTGAAGACCCGCTCGTCGAAGACGAAGCGCGAAGCGGGCCAGAAGAGAAGTAGACGATGAAGAGTGTCGCTCTCAATGTGGAAGAACGGTCGCACACCGGGACGGCTGCGTGCCGCCGCATGCGCAAGCAGGGCGTGGTCCCCATGAATCTCTACGGCTTGGGCCGTCCCGTTCGACTCCTTTCCGCAAGGGGTCGCGAGATTCAAAGGCTCTTGGATCAAGGCGTTCACATCGTCGATCTGACTTTGTCGGGGAAGACGCAGGCGGCCTTGGTGAAGGACATCCAATACGACGCAATCGGTTCGGAGATCCTCCACGCGGATCTACAACGGGTCGACCGGAATCAGCCCGTCCACGTCTACGTGCCCATCCGATTCCTCGGGACGGCTCCCTCGATCGCTGGGAGTTTGGTCGAGAAGCTCATGGAGGACATTCAGCTCGAATGCCTCCCCCTCGAGATCCCGGACGCATTCTCGATCAACCTGAGCAAGCTGGAGATCGGGCAATCGGTCACCGTCGGCGATCTCGAAATGCCGGAGAATTGCAAGCCCCATGGGTGTCACGAGGACGACATCGTCGTGATCAATCACATGAAGGTCCATCGCGACATCGAGGACGAGACCGAAGAAGAGGGCGAAGAAGGGCCCTCGGAGCCGGAGCTCATCGGTCGTAATTCCCCCGAGGGCGAGGATTGAACCAAGAGCATGCGCTGGGTTGTCGGACTTGGGAATCCAGGCATGCAATACTCCGGAACGCGCCACAACGTGGGCTTTCGCGTTTTGGATGCCGCGGCTCGAAACGCCGGGGTGGAGTTTCGAAAGGCGTCGCCTCTTTTCATGGAGGCCACCGTCTCTGGAGGAGGGAGGTTGATCAAGCCTCTCACCTTCATGAATCGCTCGGGGGAGGCTCTGAGAGCTCTTCTCGAGGTCACTGATGTCGACATCAGTCAGATCTTGGCCTGTGTCGACGATGTGAATTTGCAAGTGGGCCGACTCCGCATCCGGGGAAAAGGATCCCACGGAGGTCACAACGGCCTCCGGGATCTGGAGCGAGCCCTCGGTGGTGTCGCATACCCGCGACTGCGTCTCGGCGTGGGAGCGGTGAAGGAGTCTGAAGGAACGCTGGTGGAACACGTCCTCGGCGCGTTTTCGGACGACGAAGAAAAACGCTTGGCCCCGGCTGTGGAGGCCGCGGCCAGAGCCGTGTTGGAGTTTCTCGAGGGGACGGATCTCGAGACGCTCAAGCATCGGTACAACGGCATGCCCGCCTCCCAGGGGGACCGGGCGAGCGAAAGACGGGAGTGAAGGTCTTGAATAAATACGAAGGCATGTTCCTCTTGGATCATGGTCGCCTGAAGAACGAGCCCCAGCGTGGGATCGACGAGATCACGGCGATTCTCGAAAAGCACGGTGCCAAGGTGGTCCAGATCGGTCGTTGGGACGAGCGCAAGCTGGCCTATGAGATCAACCGCCAAAAGCGGGGGACCTATATCATGGCTCATTTCGAGGCGCCCATCGAAACCATCCGTGAGGTCCACGGTGACGTAAAGCTGAGCGAGAATATCTCTCGCTCCTTGATCATTCGTCTGGGCAATGTGTTTCCGCCCTTCATGACGGCCACCGAATTGGAGACGGAATTCGGGACGAGAGATTTCCGGGACCGTCCGGGTCGCCGATCCGACTCCCGCGATCGTCGGCCGGCGCCCCGCCAGCAGCCTGTGGCGGCGGCTCCCGCGGCAGCGGCACCCGTGGCGGATGTTCCGGCGACTCCCGAGGGCGAAGGTGGAAGCGACGACAAGGGCAGCGAAGGTTGAACGCGGCTTTTGCCGTTTGAAGGAGATTCGATATGGCCAGTCGAGCCGCACAGATTCGGAAGAGAAAAAACAAGTTTCGCAAGTTCACCGAGAGGCGGGGCACCAACTGTTGCCGTAGCCAGGAGGATCTGGTGACCGGCGCCAACGAGAAGTGCCGGCTCATCGATTACAAGTTCCTGGAGCCCCTCCAGAAGTGCATGACCGTCCAAGGGAAAATGTTCTCCCGCAAACGTTCGGGCTACTGTGCTCAGTGCCAGCGGCAGGTGAAGATCGCCATCAAGCGGGCGCGTTACATGGGCCTGTTGCCCTACGTGGGCTGAAGCCCCCAAGACAGTCGAGGAGCGACCTATGAAACTCGTGCTCAGCGAGAACATCCGAGGATTGGGAAAAACGGGTGAAGTCGTCGAAGTGAAGGACGGCTACGCTCGCAACTACCTGTTGCCCAAGAAGCTCGCCATGAAGCCCACCGAGGGCAACATACAGCGGCTCCGCAAGGAACGGGAGACCTACCTGTTGCGCGAGAAGTCCAACATCGAGTCCTCGCGTCTCATTGCCGAGAAACTGGATGGTGTGACTCTCCAAGTCGAAATGAAGGCCAACGAAGCCGGCATGCTCTTCGGCTCGGTGACCGAGCAAATCGTGGCCGACACCCTGGCGGAGGTCCTCGGAACGGAGATCCGTCCCCAGCAGGTGATTCTGGGCAGTCATTTCAAGCGCATCGGTGAATACCTGTGCGCCGTCCGCCTCCATTCGGAAGTGGAAGTCGAGCTCCCTCTCGTGGTCTCCGCCGAGGCCACCGAGGAAGAATTGGAAGAGGCCCAGGCGGCCGCCGAAGCTGCGGCCGCCGCGGAAGCGAGCGAGGGCTCCGAGGAGGAGGGTGAAGTCGTCGAATCCGCCTCCGAGGAGGCCGAAGGCGAGCCCGTCAAGCCCGCCGAAGCCTGATCCTTGGCCCCGGGGGACGTTCGGTCCCCCTTGTTTCCTGCCCTCCACGGTCGACCTCGTTTCTTCGGGCGATTCGCCTTGGAGATGATCTCCCTTCGGTGCTACCGTTTTCCGGTCGCCTCACCGAATGCGATGGGATGTGTGATGCAGAAGTCGTGCGAGTCACCTGACGTCTCCGGGAATCGACGCCGTCACCTCGAACACCAGTATTCCTACTCCTGATCCAGCCCCTCACACACACCCCCCCAATTCAACTCGATTCACCGACTGTGGACGGTTCGCGCACGCCGTGATCCGCCTCACGCCTGCCTGGGACGGGACATGGAAGATGTCGAGTCTCTCGTGTCTTCCGCGGCGTCCCGTGGGATGGGAAGTCGGTAGAGAGGAACACCAAAGCATTGAAGAAGCAGGGTGCCGTTTTCTTGACCGGCGCGACCGGGCTCTTGGGCAGTCAGCTCGGACTGCAAGCGCTATCATGCGGTCGCGAGTTGCGGGTCCTTGTCCGCAGCGTTCCCGGCGTCGGCATTCGCGAACGTGTGACGCGCGCGTGGAGTCGCATCGCGGGAGAAGATCTCTCCCGGGACGCCATCAGGAGGCTTCGTATCGTGGAGGGCGATGCTGCTCTACCGCGATTTGGATTGAGCCCCAGCGCCTACCGCGTCATCCTCGAGAATGTCTCCGATGTTTTCCATGCAGCCGGCCATACCGATTTCGTGGATTCGTCGCAGGACCGCCACCAGCGATCCAACGTCGACACGACACGTCGCGCCTTCGAATCCGCTCGGGAAGTCGGCGCAACTCTTCATCATGTCAGCACCGCCTACGTCGCTCCCATCTCGGAAGGTGTGGCGTTCGAACACAACCCGACGACGGAGGAGGATTGCCGCAACTCCTATGAACGCTCCAAGATACGGGCCGAGCGATTCGTCCTCCGTGAGTGCCGGGCCGCATCCGTCTCCTTTGTCATCTACAGACCATCCATCCTTGTAGGAAGCTCGCGCACTGGTCGCAGCGCGAAGTATCGTAACTTCTACGTCTTTCTTCGTGCGCTGGATGAGATTCGTAAGCGGGCGGGCGGGCGCAGGCGTGAGCCGATTCGGTTGGCCCTCGCGCGTCAAGACACGCTGAACTTGATTCCCGTCGACCACGCCGCCAAGGCAATCTGGAGAATTGCCCAGCAGCCGGAGTCGATCGAAAAGTGGTTCCACATCTGTCATCCGACACCCTGCACGATCGAAAGCCTCTTGAGGGCCCTCGAGAGGATCTATCCGATGAGGTTCCGCTTGGTGGAGAGTCTCGACGGACGAGACCCATCGAGGCAGGAGAAGCTCCTGGCGGGAATCCTCGAACTCTTCGGCGACTACCTCCAGGGAGAACCTGAGTTCTCGCTGCGAAACACGTGCTCCGCCCTGCCGGACTACCGTTCCAGCTGCCCTCCGATGGAGAGTCCGTTCTTCCGAAAGATGATCGACGGGGCCCGAGGAGATCGTTGGGGGAGGATGAGTGACGGCAGGAATGCCGTTCCCGCCTCGTCCGACACGGTGAGTTATTGTGAGACCTATTACTCCGAGTTTCTGAAGGAGAAGATCAACAAGCGGCTGATCGAGAATCTGAGAACGCTCGACGCCGTCATCGAGATCAGGATCAGTGACCACAGACTTGCGAGTCGAGTCATGACGATCGAAGGCGGAGTCCTGACATCGATCTCGAAGGACCATCCACGACCGGAATGCGCCTACACTTTGAGTAGCAAGACATTCCAGGAGATCACCCGCGCCACGGTGGCTCCGCAAGAGGCGTTCTTCAATCGTGAGATCGAAATCACGGGCGATGTCGAGAAGGGACTCATGGTGGCCTTTGCGCTCGCCGAGTTCTTCAGGCGCCACCCCTACGTCGAGAAACGAGGGACATCATTCTCGCGGCCCAGGTAGGCGGCTCCGTGCTGTCGTCGAAGAAATTTTTTGTCCGTGAAAGGGAAGAAGCTCCTCTGACTGCTCGGTGGGAGAAATCATGAGACCGATTCGAGACGAACATCTGAATCGTGTGTTGGAACGGCATTTCAACTCGCGGGGGGGGACCCCCTACTGGATGGACAAAGCGCGCGAGTTGGGACTTCAACCGTTGAGAGACATCCGGTGCCGAGAGGATCTCCTTCTCTTCGGGCCGATGGACGGCGCCGCGCTGGCCCAACGCCCCATCGAGGATTTCGTCCCTCGCAGTCTTTGGCTTCGCAGCTCTGAGGAGAGATGGGTTTTCGGCGAAACAGGCGGTACTCTCGGGTCTCCCAAGACGACCATCTATCGTATCAACGAGTTCAAAGAGGCCTTCGTGGAGCCGTTCGTCCGAGCCGCGCGGGCCAAGAGGTTTCCGAGGGACATCTTGTGGCTCTACATCGGGCCGAGCGGCCCGCATATCATCGGGAAGGCGGCTCGCGCATGTGCCTGGGCCCTGGGTTCTCCGGATCCGCTCACCGTCGACTTCGATCCTCGGTGGGTGAAGAAGTTCGACCCCGAGTCCATGAGTTATCGCAGATACTCGGATCACATCGTCGAACACTCTCTGCGGATCCTGCACCAGCAGAACGTGGGGGTACTCTTCAGTACGCCGGTCGTTCTGTTGCGCCTCGCCGAGCACATGAGGCCCGTGGCGCGATCGGCCATCCGCGGCATTCACCTGGGAGGAATGTCCTTGTCAGCCTCCGCTCACCGGACCCTGGCGCATGAATTCCCCAATGCGGTGTTTCTGTCGGGCTATGGGAACACTCTTTGCGGAATGTGTCCCGAGATCGACGCCGATCCAGGTGATCCCTTGAGCTACTACCCCTGGGGGGAGCGCTTGAGCTTCAGGCTCATCGTGCAGGATCCGGCGAGCACCGAGGAGGAGCGATTGTTGACCCCTGCGCCGAAGGCAGAGCCGGGACAGGTCGTTTTTTCCCGGCTCGACGAGAGTTTTCTGATCCTCAACATGATCGAAAGGGATGAGGCGGTGAGGGCGGCGCCGGGGAGGATTCAGCGAGAACACGGATTCACGAAGGAGGGGCTCACGTCGCCGCAACCTGTCGAGGAGCGGCGGGAGGTTTCCGTTGGACTTTACTGAGCCCCCAAGCATCATCCGAGAGCGGGTGTTCATTCCAGGCTCCGTCTACGGCTTGGAGGGGGTCCTCGGATACTCGGACGACCACCCCGCCAAGGGCGAGGTGCTGATCATCCCGCCGCATCCCAACTTCGCGGGAAACATGGACAACAATGTCGTGCGATATCTCGCCGACCATCTCGTCCTCCACGGGTACTGCACCCTTCGATTCAACTTTCCAGGCATCGGTGGGAGCCTTTATCGCGGGATGAAGGAGTCCAGCTTCGATTTTTGGCATCGAATCGAGAGCGATCAGGCTTGGGGACTTCCGAAAGCCGCCGCGCGTGTCGCCTGGTCCTATCTTCGGCAAGCCGCGGGATGTTCGAATCACACCCATCAACGGCACGTCGTGGGCTATTCCTTCGGAGGTCTGGTCGGATTGTTACTGGCTTCGGAGTTGGAAGCGGAAGGGCACGCATTGAACTCGGTGACGGCCGTGGCGATGCCATGGATCGAGCGGTACGACTACGGCGTCCTGAAGCCGGTTTCCGCGCCGAAGGTGTTCATCAGTGGAACGAAGGATTTTGTCTTTCATCAAGAGGTCTTCGACGACGTGTATCGGTCGATCGAGGACCCCAAGCAGATCATCCGTGGAAATCACGACCATTTCTATCGGGGCGAGGAAGAGGCCTTGCTGGGGTTAGTCGTCGCCGCGATCGAGGCGTCCAGGCGGACGCGAGGTGGACGCCCCGAGAGACCGGATTCGCGGACGAACCATGGCGAATGTTTGTGAGGAATGGATTGGACGGCGTGGACGTTTGAGTGCGGGAGGCCGGGAGTTCGACTCCCGGAGGGAGGAGCGCCGTTGTGGCGACTGGTCGTCTCGCTTTTGGGAGAGGGGCTGTGGCCCGGGAGAGATGAGAATGAGAACAGTTTATCGGTTTTCGCAGGTCGTGATTCTGTGCGCACTCGTGGTGGCGAGCCCGGGATGCTTCGTCATCGAGTCGTTCGTTTCGACCCAACCGCGTATCGATTTCGATGATCGTTACTTTTCACAGCCCGCGCAACTCGTCGATGGCCATGCCGTCGTCTATTGGTTGGGCTATGAGGAGGTCGGCACGACTCCCGATGAGGAGGCGAATCTCCTCGCGAGCCACGCGCCGATTCTGATTCAAGGTGTGCTCGCGCCTGAGGACGACGACTATCGAAGAGACTCGGACGAGATCGGAACGCCGTTGCTGCATGAGGGAGAGGAACCCTCCGTCTCGATCGATACCCGCAAGCCCGCGATGTATGGACGCATCGAGAAGGAGACCGTCAATGGCGTGGAGTTGACTCAACTCGTCTATGTGTTCTGGTACCCCCGCCATCCGGTGAGCCTTGTGGAATCCGGCCCGATCGACGGGGGTGTTCTCCGAATCACCTTGGACGCGGCCGACCGCCCCGCGGTTTTCGAATACACGCAGCCGTGCGGTTGCTACCACGGGGCATTCGTCGCCGAGCACGTCGAGGCGTGGGCGCAGAGTGATTTTGGAGAGAGGGCAAGCGGCAAGGAATTCTATACGGAGAAATCCGTCAGCGGAGCGGGGGATTGGGTCGTGCGTGAGGTCGTCGAGGACGATGGCCGGGACATCGAACCTCGACCCGTGCTTTGGGTCACCGCTGGGGATCACCGCTGCGTAGCGATCGAGATGCTACAGCCTGCCATTCAATTGGATGGTCTGCCTCAGAGGTCCTACGTGCTGAAGAACTATTCCGCTCTCCAGGCCCTCGTGGTCGATGGTGAATCCCCCCGACACGGCTCGATGTTTGATTCCGATGGCTTCGTCTGGGGCGCCGAGAGGTCGATGGAGGAGGCGGTTTTTTCGGATGTCGATCATGCGGGATGGCCGCGTCACCTGGATCGAGTGAAGGTCCATTTCGACGATGCGAACTGGACGGACGCTCATCTGCTGGAGCGGTTTCTGCGTCTGCCGAAGGAACTGACCGAGGCGTCGGCAGGGGTTCGGCGGCTTGAGGTCGCCGGCCCGCGTCGGGAGGATGCCGGTTTGGAACAGAGTCCTCTGATCCGGGGGCTGGCTGAGACGGGCCATCCCTTCGCCCTGCTCGTCGTGCACGAGAAATGTGTTGCATGTCACGTCTTCGCGAAAAAGGTCCTGAATGATCCGGAGGCCCAGACGGCACTGGATGGATGGACTTGGAAGACCGTGGACATGGCGAAGCAGGACGGCCGAGATCTCGCGCAACGGGCGCGGGTGGCCGTGACGCCGACGTTGATCCTTCTGGACGCGCGAGGGCGGGAGTTGGAAAGGGTCGAGGGTATCGGTTCCTTGGCTGACTTGCAGGAAGCCCTTCGGTCCGCATCCGGAAAGATGGAGCGGGACGCCAAGTAGATCCATGGCGAGATGACGAGCGGAGGCTGGAGCCTTTGGGGAGCGGATGGGATGGGGCAATGGGATGATTGAAATGATCCGCGGAGACATCGTGGAGCAAGTCTTGGCAAGCGCGCCGATGCGCGCTCTCGGAGCTATGCTCGAGTACGCGGGCCTGGCCATCGAGGAGACTCCGATTCTCCTCAAGGACCTCCCGGAGGGTCTTTTCCGTCTGATGTTTCCGGTGACGGGGGGGGCGGTCTCGGACGGGGCCGTGGTTTCCGTCGTGAGCCTCTTCGATCGGAAGAGAAACATCACGCTCTACGCCCACCCCATGCATGCTGGACCGGGAATCAACCCGCTGGTGCGCCACGTGGACGGACCGATGGCGGCACCAAAGTCCCAAAGCGGGGGCGACGGCGCGCGGGCGAGCCGGCGGATCATCGAGCACAAACTGGCCCTCTGGGACAGATTCCGCAAGGAGTTGCCGGCCTTGGGAGAAGCCGAGGCCGGACGCCGATGGCGCGAGGGGTACTACTGGGCCCTGAAGCGTCTGTATTTCTGCGCACGCTGTACGGCGTGCCGATGGGGAAGCCCTTTCTTCGAGGGCTCAGAGCCCTTGATGCCTCCCAAGGCGGTCGTGGGCGTCGGCGACACGGGGCGAGTCGTTCCACGAGGGGCACGGTCCGAGGAGGTCCTCCAGACCGTCGAAAGCGACGCATGGCGGGTGGAGGCTGCCTACGCGAAGAGAGGCGGGTTCACCCTCTCGGAGCGGCCGAGATTGGTCCAGGAACTGGACGAGCGCTTCCTCGAAATCATTTTTCCGACGAACGCCATTCTTCTTCAGGGGGGTGTCCTGGTCGCCGCAGCGTTCACCTACGACCGAGAAACCCATCAGGTCGTGCTTTCCCATTGCCTTTGCGCGGGCCCCGAATCCGAGATTCAATTCCGCGAAGGCCGTGTCGCTTTCCGTCTTCCGCTTCCCCGCCCGGGAGCCGAGGGCGAACGCGCCTTGACGACCTACTGCGCCTGGCGCAAAGCGGCGTGGTCCCGGTTTTGGCTGGAGGAATTGGAAAGGGGTATCGCGGTGGCGAGCGCGTCCTGGCTGGACGAGTTCTGGCGTTCCCTTGAAGGTCTTTTCGGGGGCAATGAAGTGCCAGCGGCTCCGCATCAAGATGTGGATGCAAGCGAGATCCTCGTTTCATCGAGCCCGGGAAGCAGCCGGCCTTGGGAGCTTCCCGCGCAGGCGTTCGAGAACCTGGGGGACCGCTGCTTCGAGGGCTATGCGACGAATGGCGACCGAGAAGGGCTCCGGGCTTGCGGGGTTTCGACTCTGATGGTGAACCTGGGGCGTCGTTGCAATCAGGCGTGCAGCCATTGCCATGTCGATGCGGGGCCGAGTCGAGAGGAGGCGATGAGCCGGGAGGACATCGACCACGTACTCAGGGCTCTCGAACGCGCCTCGATCCCAACTCTGGACATCACGGGGGGAGCTCCGGAAATGCATCCTCTCTTTCGGTATCTGGTGGAAGAGGCGGTGAAAATCGGATGCCAAGTCATCGATCGGTGCAACCTGACGATTCTCTGTGAGCCCGGCTATGAGGATCTTGCCGCCTTCCTGAGAGATCACCGTGTGCAGATCACGGCATCCTTGCCATCGACGCAGGAGGGGGTGACGGATGGGCAGCGCGGACAGGGGAGCTTCGAGAAGAGTATCGCGGCCCTGAAGGCGTTGAACGCCCTGGGGTACGGTGGCGACGCCGATGGGCCGAATCTGAATCTGGTGGTGAACCCGAGTGGAGCCGAGTTCGCTCGGCCCCAAGAAGAGTTGGAGGAGGACTATCGTCGAGACCTGCTCGAACGCCATGGGATCGTCTTCGATCGACTGTTCGTGATGAACAACATGCCGATCCATCGATTCCGTGCTCAGCTGGAGCGTGAAGGCCGTCACTTGGAGTACGTGAGCCGCCTGGTCCGGTCGTTCAACGCCGACACGGTCGAGGGGCTGATGTGTCGGAGAACGCTTTCGGTCGGCTGGAACGGGACTCTTTCTGACTGTGATTTCAATCAGGTGATGGGAAAACCTCTTCACGCCGGCGTTCCCAGCCACATTCGCGATTTTGACGTCGAGATCCTTGGGACTCGCAAGATTCGCACGGGCCGCCATTGCTTCGGTTGTACCGCCGGGCAGGGTTCATCGTGCAACGGCGCTCTGGTGCCCGGGAGGTTCATTGCCAAATGACGTCTCGCTCCTCGACGTCGCGTCTGCGAACCGTGGCGTCGGAGAAGGGGAGGTCTTCGGCCGCGTCCCCCCTTATCCTTACGATTCCCGGTTACCGAGCATGCGGTCCCTGTCGGTTTGTGGAAAACACGAGGGTTGCGGAACACAAGCCGGTGAGTTGGCCGCACTTGGCGACGCTGTTCGGTGGGAGGTCTTCCACAAAGCGCTCACAGGGGCTTTCCGTCGCCGTCGCCGGTGATAGGGTGCTCGCCGATCGAAGAGGGGGTTCGAACGATGACGATGACCACCGACGTCTTGGAAAAGAAACCGCCGCAGAATCTGGAAGCGGAGACATGTGTCTTGGGTTCCATCCTCATCGACAACGATGCGGTGGGGTTGGTGAGCGAGCTCTTGAAGCCCGGGGACTTCTACGATTCCGCTCATCGCGCCATCTACGAGGCCATCGTGGCCCTCTATGACGACAACCGGGCGGTGGACGTGGTCACGGTGAAGGATCGTCTGCGCTCCCAGGGGCAACTGGACGAAATGGGCGGGGTCGAGACCCTGATGAGGGTCGTGGATTCCGTCCCCAACTCGGCCCATGCCCTGGACTATGCGACGATCGTCAAGGACCGATCGAATCGTCGCCGCCTCATTTCGATCTCGACCGACGTCCTCCGCCGCGCGTACGGCCACGAGGCCACGTCCGAAGAGCTCCTGGAATTCGTCGAGAGGGAGGTTTTCCATCTCGCGGAAAACAGCAGCAGTCACGAACCTCAGGTCATCGGCCGAGTTCTCCACGGTACCGTCAAGATGGTCGAGGAGAATGCGAAGACCCGCGGACGGATCACGGGTTGCGGAACGGACTTCTACGACCTGGATGACAAGACAGGAGGTTTCCAGGGCGGCGACCTGGTGATTCTGGCGGCCCGACCCTCCGTGGGAAAGACCACGTTTGCCATCAATTGCGCCCTGAACATGGCGCTTCGACACGGAAAGTCCGTGGCGTTCTTCAGCCTGGAAATGTCCAAGGAACAGATCGCAGCCAACATGTTGTGCGCTTTGGCCGAGGTGAAGTCGAATCACCTGAGGCGTGGCAACCTCAGTGAGTCGGAGTGGAACAAGATCCTGGATGCCGCCGGAAGGCTGCACGAGCTGTCCATCTTCATCGACGACACGCCGGGTCTTTCGCCCACGGTCTTGCGCGGCAAGGCGAGGCGGCTGAAGCGCAAGAATCAGATCGATTGCATCATCATCGACTACTTGCAGCTCATGGAGGCTCCTTCGGCCGAGAATCGGCAACAGCAGATTTCCACGATCTCCCGAGGGTTGAAGGCCCTCGCTCGCGATCTCTCGGTGCCGATCATCTCCCTCTCCCAGATCAACCGCGCCGCGGAGAAGGAGGATCGCCGTCCTCGCATGTCCGACCTGCGTGAGTCGGGCGCCATCGAGCAGGACGCGGACCTCATCATGTTTCTCCACGACCCCGCCTATCAGAAGGGCGATGAAGGCCCGGAGGTTGCGAACGGGGCCAGAGAGGTCGAGCTGATTCTCGCCAAGCAGCGCAACGGTCCCACGGGAAAGATCAGCCTTCAGTTCGCTCGTGACATCATGAAGTTCCGCTCCCTGGCGAGAGACTATTGAGCCGGCGTGTGTATTCCGGCGTGATCCTTCGTCTCCTGGGGATTTCACCAGATCTGGCGAAGAGGTTTCAGCTGGTCCAAGTCCTTTATTCTTTGGAGGGTTAGATTCGATTCGCTTCTTTCGGGGGGCTTTCCACCTTCCCCCGCCCGTGTTAGATCTCGGGCGCTTCACGACCTTCAGGGAATAGATACGTGCTGGTCAACGACAACTTCCCGGCGGCGCGCCGAGACACCATGAGGCGGATACGGGGGCGGAGCGCCATGGGCCTCGTCGTCCTGGCCTTCTTGGTTCTGAGTGGGACTCTCCTGGCGCAGGATGAACTCGACGGCAAGAAGGTCGTCGCCATCGAGTTCATCGGGGCGGTGTCGGCCAACCCCCAATCCGTCCGTGCGAAGATCCGGACGAAGGTCGGGGCTCCCCTGGACCTCGAAATCCTCAACCAGGACATCAAGTCCATGGTGGAGGATCTGAAACTCTTCAGCACCGTGGAGCAGCGTATCATCCCCCAGGGCGACGGCGTGAAGGTGCAGTTTTTCGTCACCGAGAATCCTCTGATCGACACGATCATCTTTCTCGGGAACCTGGAATACGACCGTAAGGAGCTGGAGGATGTCATCGAGTCCCGGGAGGGCGGACTCGCCAGCGACATCACCCTGGCTCTCGACGTGCAGAGGATTCGCGAGAAATACCTGGACGACGGTTTCCACTTCGTTCAGGTGGATTACACGAAGGAGGTCGGGGAGCGGACCACGGTCATCTTCAAGATCACCGAGGGCCCGCAAGTCGGCATCGAGCGGGTGCGATTCGTGGGCAACAAATCCTTCGACCACGACACCTTGCTGGAGGCCATGCCGGCGACGGACGAGAACGGATTCCTTTCCGATCACAACTATGTGGAAGGGGATGTCGAGAAGGATCTCGTCAACCTGCAGCAATTCTACAAGGGCAACGGCTTCTTGGATGCCTCGGTGGCTCTGGTGGACCGTCGGTTCAGCCGAGACAAGGAGGATGTCTACCTCACCATCCGCGTCGACGAAGGTGAGCCCTACGTGATTCGAAGCATCGAATTCGAGGGTATGGATCGTTTCGACCCAGATGCGATTCGGGCCGAGATGAAGACGAAGATCGGCGACCGCTACGAGCCCGCGTTCACTCTCGCGGAGGATCTGAGAAACCTCCGTCGTCGCTACTACGACGAGGCGTATATCGAGGTCGGCGTCTATGACGTGTCCACGAGCGATCCCGCGACCCACTCGGTCGACCTCAAGATCAAGATCGCCGAGGGAGAGCGGGTCCAGATCGGAAACGTCACCATCAAGGGCAACATCGAGACCCGCGACAAGGTCATTCGACGCCTGCTGGAGGACCTCGTACCCGGTCGTCCGCTGAACCTGAACACTCTCAACCGCGCCGAATCGCGGATCATCAATCTGCGATATTTCGAACCGAACGGTGTGACGGCGATCAAACCCGACATCGCTCTCGAAGACTTCGACACCTACAAGAACGTCTTCGTCAACGTGACGGACAGCGACCGCGACTACGTGAAGGACATCGAGATCACCGTCCAGGAGAAGGACACCGGCCAGATCCGTTTCGCCGTCGGCATCAACTCCAACGCCGGACTCATCGGTGCCATCGTCTACCGCAAGGAGAACTTTGATCCGCTGGACTTTCCCGAGGACATCGGCGACTTTTTCGATGCCTTCACCGGTGGCGGTCAGACCCTCGAGTTGGCGTTCTACCCGGGCATCCTGCTCACCCAGTTCCAGGCGAGTTATTCCCACCCCTTCATCTTCGACACCGAGAACGAGTTTTCCCTCAGTGCCTTCAAGCGATTCCGCATCCGCGAGAACTGGGACGAGGAGCGGACCGGGTTCAATGTCGGCCTTGGTCGACGCTTCGGATTCAACATTGCTGCTTCGGTCCGCTACCGATTCGAATACGTCGACGTGAACAGCATCGACAACGATGCGGGGCAGATCGTGTTCGACTTCCAGGGGGAGAGGTTGATCTCGTCCGCCATCCTCGGCGTCCGCATCGCGGATCTCGACAACTTCGTTCGCCCGGGCCAGGGGTACCGTCTCAACACCACCTACGAGTTCGCGGGGCTGGGGGGAGATCTCGAGTTCCACAAGATCTCGACCCAGGGCGAGTATTACATCACCCTTCATGAGGACTCCGAGGAGCGCAAGCACCTCCTCTTCTTCAAGGGAAACTTCGGATACGTCTCCGAATACGGCGATTCGCGGGACGTTCCGGTCTACGAACGATTCTTCGCGGGCGGCCAGAACTCCCTGAGAGGTTTCGAGTTCCGAGGCGTCGGCCCCCACACGGACAATTCCCCGGACGGGGGCAAGGTCCTTCTCTTGGGCTCATTGAATTACACCTTCCCCCTGTATGACAAAATTCTTCGGGGGGCGGTTTTCGTGGATGGCGGGACTCTGGCTCCCGACTTCAAGTCGGACGAATTGCGTGATATTCGGGTCTCGGTAGGATTCGGCATCCGAATGCAGATCGATTTTCTGGGGCCGGTGCCCTTTGCCATCGATTTCGGATTCCCCCTGGTCAAGTTCCAGGACGATCAGACACAGATCATTAGTTTCAGCTTGGACCGCAGTTTCTGAGCGCGGGCAGCCATCAAGGGAGCACCCCATGCGAATCACCAGGAAAAAGATGATCGTTTCTCTTCTGTTGCCGTGCGTCGTCGCGCTCGGGCTT
Organism: uncultured Planctomycetia bacterium; assembly: GCA_964559135.1. Taxonomy (GTDB): domain Bacteria; phylum Planctomycetota; family DRQF01; genus DRQF01. The sequence continues at coordinate 664 of CAZLGG010000040.1, read as the reverse complement.
TGGCGGGGCGCACGGCTTTCGGGCGCGGAAGGCGACGTCGCCGTGATCCGCCGAGCGCCCGCCGTGGGCGTCGTCGATGTCGAGCGCGTCATCAACGAGTACCTCAAGGTCACGGGCGACATGGACAAGGTCTTGGCGAAATTCGCCTCCGAACGGCGTTCGCTCGACGCCATTCGCGAGACGATCGATTCCATGCGTCAGGAAGCGGACATCTACCCGCAGGACTCTCCTCAATACCTGGACATCCGTACCAGGATCGCCGTGAAGACGGCCGAGCTGAAAGTGCGCCTCGAAGCCAGTGATGCCAGCAAGAACCGGGAGCAGGGTAAGTTGATGCTGGAGGCCTTCCGGAAGGCCCAGGATGTCATCGACCAGCTCGCCAAGGAGAAGGGGCTGGATCTGGTGCTGCAGATGCAGACGAGCGACATCAAGGGAATTGCCTATGAGGCCGTGAGCTCGCAGTTGATCGTTCGAAGCGTTCTCTATGCCCGCGATCAGATGGACGTCACGGACGATGTCATCGCCAGGATGAAGTGAGGCGAGCCGGGCCCACCGATCAGTGCGGAACCAACGGACCATCCAGGACTCGGCCACTCTCGAAGGGACGGGCCTCCATAGTGGCAAGCCGGTCACGCTGACTCTGGAGCCGGCTGAACCGGACACC